>SVKV01000058.1 GCA_015068305.1 Oscillospiraceae bacterium | reverse complement strand
CTGCATATGTATTCTCCTCGTATAATAAGTTTGAAGTTAATATTTTCAGATATCAGCAGGCTTTGAGATGCCCGTGATATAATAGCTGTAGGACAGCAGGGTCAAGTTCTCATTCTCCTAGTTGTGCCATTAGGTAACTTCATAATAAGTCCGTTCCCCTGAGCCGGAAGTTAGCTGCATACTCATTAGCTGTTTGCCGGGTTGTTGGATCGCCCTCTTAGCAGTGGGGGATGTCGCATCGGTTCGCCCCGGAGAGATTCTAATAGCGAGGTAGCGGATGCTCCGGATATCATGGGTATCTCAAAGCCTGCTGACCTGAGAATCACCACACGGGGAGGTGAAATCAATGAATCCACTTTTTGTTGGCATCGATGTGAGCAGCAAGAACAATGTTGTCTGTCTCATGAAGCCGGACGGAACCAAATTCAGTACATTCTCTGTACAAAACAACCTGAGCGGTGCTAAAATACTCTCAGAGAAGATCGTGTCAGCACTGGACAAGTTCCAGCTCGACGAGGTGAAGATTGGCCTGGAGGCCACTTCCATCTACGGTGACAGCCTGGTCTACGCCCTCCGGGAGGACGGTAAGCTGGGTCGTTACCAGCGGAAGATCCATGTCCTTAATCCAAAGCAGGTCCGTAAATTCAAAGATGCTTATTCGGATCTGCCCAAGAACGACTATATGGATGCCTTCGTCATTGCCGACCATCTCAGATTCGGCAGAATTGCTTCGGAGGTCTACATGGATGACTACCGCTACCGTTCTCTGCAAACTCTGACCAGAGCCAGATTTGACGCCGTCCAAAACTTAACCAGAGAGAAACAGCGTTTTGCAAACTATCTGTTTCTCAAATGTTCCGGTATTGCACAGGATAAGGACATATCCAACACTAGCGCTACTACATTGGCTTTAATGGAAGCCTTTGAGTCCGTAGATGAACTGGCGAACTGTGACCTTGAGACCCTGACTGCTTTTGTTTCTGCGGCAGGGCGTGGACGATTCGCTGATCCGGAAGCCACTGCTAAGACGGTACAAGCCGCCGCCAGAGGTTCCTACAGACTTCCTAAAACTGTCAATGACTCTATTAACCAGGCCATGTCTGTTTCCATTGCCTCTATGCGGGCTTTGGAGAGTCAGATCAAGGTGCTGGAAAAAGCCATTGAACAGCAATTCGAAATCATCCCCAACACCCTGACCTCTATCCCGGGTATTGGTCCGGTCTACTCTGCCGGTATCATCGCTGAGATCGGCGACATCCGCCGCTTTGAATCTCAGGCTTCTGTTGCCAAGTACGCAGGACTCGTCTGGACACAGCACCAGTCCGGCGACTTTGAAGCACAGAATACCAGGATGATTAAGTCTGGCAACCGTTACCTTCGGTACTATCTGCTGGAAGCCGCCAATTCCGTGAGAAGATGCGACTCCGAGTTCCGGCGCTACTATGACCTCAAGTTCCATGAGGTCAATAAGTTCCAGCACAAACGCGCACTCGCTTTAACTGCCAGAAAACTGGTTCGAGTTGTCTTTCGACTGCTGAAGGACAACCGCCTGTATATCGTGCCGGAGAGCTGATTACAGCAGCCTTCCCTGGTAACAGCAGGCCCTGTTGAAAAAACGCAGTCGGCAGGGCTTTGGTTGGTGTACGCTTTTTTGCTCCTTCTGGCCGTTTTGGTATGCGAACTATTGAAAATTTCTTTTCATTCGTCTATTGACATCACACCATTAGACTTATTCACCCTTCAGCCGGGGATCCAGGGCATCCCGCAGGGCATCGCCCAGCAGATTAAAGGCCAGAGAAACCAGCAGAATGGTCACAGCGGGAACAATCATCAGATGGGGTGCGTCTGCCATGAAGGTACGGGCATCGCTGAGCATGGCGCCCCACTCCGGCTCCGGCTGCTGAATGCCCATGCCGATATAGCTTAAGCCCGAGATCTGCATGATCATACCGGAAATGGAGCTGGTAGCGGTCAGCACAATATAGGCCATCACATTGGGCAGCACATGCTTGATGATGATGTATCCATCCCGGGCGCCGGCTGCCCGGGCAGCGGTAATGTAATCATTGGAAATCACATTCAGCATCAGCGCCCGGAACTGACGGGTCACACCGGGGATTCTGGAAATGCCGATGGCGATGAGCAGATTCTTCCTGCCGGGGCCCAGGGCTGCCACCAGAGCCAGGGCCATCAGAATACCGGGGATGCACAGGAACAGGTCGCAGATGCGCATGATGACCATATCCAGTACACCGCCGTAATAGGCGCAGATGGCGCCCAGCACCGTGCCTGCCACCATCACCACAGCAGTGACACCGATGCCCATGGAGAGAGAATTCCGGGTGCCGTGAACCATCCGGGAGAACATGTCACGACCCAGGTTGTCACATCCGAAAATATGCTCGGCACAGGGCTTCAGCAAACGGGCAGAGCCGTTCATTTTAATGCCCAGCTCGTAGGGTACGATCCTGTCTGCGAAAATGATCACCAGAATGAGAAATACCACAAACAGCAGACACACCGCGGAAAGCGGATTACGCATCAGTTCTTTCAGAACACGAAGGAGGGTGCTTCTGCGTCTGCGCTTTATGGGAGGACGGGATTTCAGTCTTTGATTCATCACAATCCCTCCTTACTTTCCAACGGTCTTGTAGCGCTCTTTCACCCGGGGATCCACCAGTGCGTAGATGATATCCAGCACCAGGGAGGTCAGGCAGAAAATCGCCGCCAAAAATGTGGTGGATGCCAGAACCGTGGGGGCATCCTTGGTATTGATTCCGTTGATGATGTAGGCGCCCAGACCCGGGAAGCCGAATACATTCTCCAGAATGATAGCGCCGCCCAACATGGATGAGAAGCTGGTCAGAATGGAAGTGATCAGCGGGATCAGAGAATTCTTCAGCGCATGAACGAAAATCACCCGGTTTTCCGGGATGCCCTTGCTCCGGGCCATGGTGATGTACTCCTGCCGGATGGCTTCCAGCATGGTGGTTCGGGCCAGACGCATCCGGCCCACAGAAGAGGGCAAAATCAGTGTCGCCATGGGCAGGATATAATGCTTCCACGTTTTGGCACCGTAAGGAGGGAACCATTCCAGTTTCACCGCAAAGATATAAATCATGCCCAGTGCCATCGCAAAACTGGGAATGGCAGCAAAGACCATGGCCAGAATATTGACGCTGCGGTCGATGAGCATATTCCGCTTGGCCGCCATCAGCACACCGATGGGGATGCCAATCAGTTGATCCTGCTTGCCTCCCTGAAACACTTTCATGAATATAGCCGCAAGCTGGCGAATTTCGGCACGATGATTGCCAGTCCTACCGATAAGTTCCTCGCCATTTGGCAGGCCTTCGGTGAAACGGTTTTTCATAAGCCCCACATCTTCCGTAATTTCTTTTTCGGTAAGCACAGCAGCAACCTGACTCCCATCATTACCCAGTATTACCAGCTTTTCCCGGAGGAAAAACCTGCCTATACCAAAGAAATCGAAGAAATGTACTATGGCGGCAACATTTCCGCCCGTTGTCTGCAGATCCTGAAGCCTTTGATCGAGGTAGAAACCTCCCGTATCACTGCAGAAAACATTCATCTTGTGAATACGATTATTGTTGCCTGTCTGAAGCAGTTGCTGGATCAAGCTTGCGCCGACCCCACGCTGGATTCGGACGATGTCAATGACCAGCTGATCCAGATGATTTGCCATATTACCGGTGTGGAATAAAAGAGTCTGTATGGTTAAACTGCCCTCCCAGCTTTGGGAGGGCGCTCTTTTTTGTTGGCTCTGCAGGCGGGTAAGACCAGTTTTTTACCCCAAATCCCGAGTCAGCTATCGACGAAAGGCAATTTTCATGCTATAATAAGGCCTACTTGAGTGAAAAGGAGGCGTCCTGTATGGGTGAGGGACCTAAAAAACAACAAATTAGTGCTGGTCTGCTGGCCCATGTGGATGCAGGAAAGACGACTCTTTCCGAGGCATTGCTGTATACTTCCGGCGCCCGGCGGACGTTGGGCCGGGTAGATCACGGCGATGCCTACCTGGATACCCACAATCTGGAGCGGGCCCGGGGCATCACCATTTTCTCCAAGCAGGCCCGGCTTTCCACGTCCCGGTTGGATGTCACTTTGGTGGACACCCCCGGTCACGTGGATTTTGCCGCAGAGGCAGAACGGAGCCTGTCCATTCTGGACTGCGCTGTGCTGGTAATTTCCGGTACCGACGGTGTACAGGCCCACACGGTTACCCTCTGGCGACTGCTGGAGCGCTATCAGATTCCTACGTTCCTTTTCATCAACAAAATGGACCTGGCCGGCGCGGACAGAAATAAGCTTCTGGTCCGGCTGCAACAGGAACTCTCTGCCGGCTGTGTGGATTTCACCGCAGATCCGGAGGAGATTGCCGAAAACTGCGCCATGTGCGATGAAGCCCTGCTGGAAACCTATCTGGAAACCGGTGAAGTAACCGAGAATAATATCCGGGGGCTGATTGCCCGGCGGAAAGTTTTCCCCTGCTGCTTCGGTTCTGCGCTGAAACTCCAGGGTGTGGACGCACTGCTGGACATTCTGGATTCTTTCGCTCCCACAGCCGTTTATCCTCCATCCTTTGGTGCCCGGGTTTACAAGATTTCCCGGGATCCCCAGGGCAATCGGCTCACCTGGCTCCGAATTACCGGCGGCAGTCTGAAAGTTCGGGAAACGATCAATTATGTAAACCAGAAGGGCGCCGAATCGGAGGAGAAAGTCATTCAGATCCGACTCTACTCCGGAGATAAATTCACCGCTGCAGACACAGCGGAGGCCGGCACCCTCTGCGCCGTAACCGGTCTTTCCGGCACCTTTGCCGGCCAGGGTCTTGGCACGGAACCGGCAGGAGCGCCGCCGGCTCTGGAGCCGGTGATGACCTACCGGGTGGATCTGCCCAAGGGAGCCGACCCATCAACGGTAATGCCCAAGTTGCGGCAGCTGGAAGAAGAAGATCCCCAGCTGCATCTGCTGTGGGCCGGCGGGAACATCCATGTACAGATCATGGGACGCGTTCAACTGGAGATATTCCGGGATCTGGTAAAACAGCGGTTCGGTCTGGAAGTTTCCCTGGGTTCCGGTCGGATCTTCTATAAAGAAACCATCAAAAACACCGTTGAGGGTGTGGGGCACTACGAACCCCTGCGTCACTACGCGGAAGTCCATGTACTGCTGGAGCCTTTACCCCGGGGCAGCGGTCTGAAATTCGATTCCGTCTGTTCCACAGATGTGCTGGATGCGCCCTATCAGGCTCTGATCATGTCCCATATGTCCGAAAAGGCCCACAAGGGTGTCCTGACCGGCGGTCCCATTACGGATATGAAGATCACCCTGCTGGTGGGCAAAGCCCACCTCAAGCACACCGAAGGCGGTGACATGCGCCAGGCCACTTACCGGGCCATCCGGCAGGGTCTGATGCAGGCCAAATCCGTCCTGCTGGAACCCTGGTACAGCTTTACCCTGATCCTGCCCACAGAAACCGTCGGGCGGGCCATCACCGATATCCGGGCCATGGGCGGCGAAATCGAATCCCCGGAAAACAGCGGTACCCTATCCACTCTGAAAGGTCTGGTTCCCGCTTCGGAGCTGAAAGACTATGCAGACACAGTTGCTTCCTACACCCAGGGCCGGGGCCGGCTTCAGATTGCACTTCACGGCTACGCCCCCTGTCACAACCCGGAAGCGGTTATCAAAGAAGCCGCCTACGATCCGGAAGCGGACATTGAAAATACCCCGGACTCTGTTTTCTGCGCCCACGGCGCCGGTTTCAATGTCAAATGGCATGATGTCAAAAATTACATGCATCTGGAGAGCGGCCTGAAAGAGGAAAAGG
>SVKV01000020.1 GCA_015068305.1 Oscillospiraceae bacterium | reverse complement strand
AAGCCAAACCATTTTCAGCCCTGCCCAGTAGCCCTGCCGAACACGACCGGGATTCGCCGCTCCGCTATTCTGGGCTGTATAATTGGACATTCCGTTTCCAATCGTTGTAAAGGAAGTCGTCACCAGATTATTCAGCTTCACCGCTGCGCTATAGCCTGCCATCACACCGGAGCCATAGGGATTGATGATCCCCTGAATGACGATATTGCCTACAGAGATGAAGCTCTGCTGCAGCATGCTGGGAATTGCCACAATGGCAATTTGCCGCAGATGCTTCCCCGAGAACATCTGTACCGCACCTTCTGTCCGAATCCGACGGAGCTTCCCAAAAACCACAACCATTGCAAAAACGCAGCTTACTCCCTGGCAGATCAGCGTTGCCCAGGCAACTCCGGGAACACCCAGGGAAAATACAGCCACAAACAACACGTCCATCCCAATGTTTGTCAGGGACGATCCCGCCAGGAACCAGAACGGTGTCTGGGAATCTCCCAATGCGGAGAAGATTCCCGTTGCCACATTATAACCAAAGACAAAAGGCAGGCTCAAAATGTAGATCCGCAGATAATCCTTACAATCCGCAAAGACATCTCCGGGAGTCTGGATCAGCTTCAGCATCCAGTCCAGACACAGAAAGCCCACCGACATCAGCAGCACGCACAGCACTCCGCTTCCAATCAGGGATGTGTATACTGCGGTCTTCATTTCTCCGTACTGCCGTGCACCGAATTTCTGCGCTGTAATCACAGAGCAGCCAATGTTGCAGCCAAAGGAAACGGAAAGGAACAATAGTGTCACCTCGTAAGCATTTCCCACCGCTGCCAACGCTGTCTCTCCGATGAATTTTCCGGCGATCAGGCTGTCGGCAATGTTATACATCTGCTGGAATATCACACTGCCGAACAACGGCAGGCAGAACCTCCACAGGACAGTCCCGGGATTTCCAACGGTTAGATCTCTGGTCATGCTTTTTCCTCCAGACCGGACTCGAACACAGGTATCAGTTCCAGTTTGAACCGGTTTGCACGATGCAGTTCGTCGATTTTTTCACGGATAACAGGATCTTCACAATCGCCTTCACGGATGTATCGATCCAGAACAGCATAGGAAAAGCCCAGCTTCTGCTCATCACTGCTGCCGCAAAGACCGTCAGAGGGGGTTTTCTCCACCAGATTTTCAGGCAAGCCCATTTCCCTGCCCAATGCCTTTACCTCCTGAACGGTCAGTTTTCCCAACAGGGATACATCTCCGGCGCTGTCGCCGTAGCGGGTGGAATAGCCCACCCAGTCCTCGGACAGGTTGCAGGTGTTGATGACCCGTCCGTTCATGGATTGGGACACTGCATACAACACGGACATCCGGATCCTGGGAGGCAGATTGATTTCCGTCTGGGCGGTCGCATCGATTCGGGCCGCCCTGAGCTGCGCATGGATGGCATCCACGGCACCGGCAATATTGACCGTAACACTGCGGATTCCGAGATGTTCTACAAGCTGACGGCTGTCCGCAATGTCGCTTTGTGTTCCATTGGGCATCAGAACACCAATCACGCGGTCTTTTCCCAGCGCCTGCACACACAGTGCGGCACAAACAGAACTGTCCTTGCCACCGGAGATTCCAATGACGGCATTGCAGCCATATCCATTCTGCTCAAACCAATCCCTGATCCATTGAATCAGGGATTTTTTCATTTCTTTCGCACAGAATACCATATCAGATTTTCCCGCCTTTCTTTCAGCTGTATAACTCAGGTCGTCTGTCCCGGAACACGGGAATGGTACCTCGAATCTCTGTCAGCGCACCTCTGTCACACGCGCCTGTCAGGATTTCTTCCTTCTCCCCAGCGACGGCAATTGTTTGCCCCCAAGGGTCAATGATGGCAGAATTGCCGCCGTAGACGATCTCACCCGCAGTGCCGCAGGAATTGCAGCAGACCACAAACATCTGGTTCTCAATTGCCCGGGCCGCAATGAGTGTATGCAAATGGAAGGTCCGCACTTTCGGCCATTGGGATACGACAAACAGCATATCCAGTCCTTCCACCGCTAAACTCCGGGTCAGTTCCGGAAAACGCACATCATAGCAGATGATAATACCGCACTTCACATCATCCAAGACAAATCTGCACAGATGATCACCAGGGGTGTAGTAATCATTCTCCCCCATAGGGGTGAACAGATGGGTTTTGTCATAGGAAGCAATACAGCTGCCGTTCCGGTCAAAGACCATGGCGGTGTTGTACACGTTACCGTCCCTAACATTGGATACACTGCCTGCTACGATGTTCGCCCGATACTTTTTCGCCAGTGTGCCGATCTCCGCTTTCACCCGTTCCCCGTCCTGATCACACAACCCGGTCAGATTCTCTCTTGGAAAAAAGCCGGTATTCCATGTCTCCGGAAGCACCAGTACATCCGGTTTTTCAGCCATTGCAGCCTGTATCATCTGCTGCGCGTGTGCATAGTTTTCGTCCGGGCAGCCAAGGTGCATATTCATTTGCAGACACGAAATTTTCAAACTCCTCACCTCCCCAGCAGCTTGCAAAGACGGTTCGCCGCTTCCTTTGTGTCTTCCGGATCTCCGAAAGCAGAAAAACGGAAGTATCCCTTACCGCAGGCACCGAAGCCTTCGCCCGGAATGCCCACCACCTGAATTTGATTCAGCAGGTGATCAAAGAACTCCCAACCGCCCATGCCCTCCGGGCATTTCAGCCAGATATACGGAGAATTCCTGCCGCCGCAGTACCAAATGCCACTTCGGTCAAAGGCGGTCATCAGAACCCGGGCATTCTCCTTGTAAACCTGGATATTCTTTTGAATCTGCGCCAAGCCAGCCGGTGTAAACACGGCGGCTGCGCCTTTTTGCAGGATATAGGAGATACCGTTGGTTCTCGTCTCCCGGTTCCGTGCCCACATTGTGTTCAGATTCATCCCCATTCGCTCCAACGCCTTGGGAACAACCGTGTATCCCAGCCGTGTACCTGTAAAACCGGCTGTTTTGGACAAGGAACAGATCTCAATCGCACAGGTTTCGGCCCCCGGAATTTCAAAAATACTGTGGGGAATGGCAGGATCTTCGATGAAGATCTCATAAGCTGCATCATAGAGGATCACAGCTCCATTCCGGTTGGCATAGTCCACCCATTTGCGCAGCTTTTCCCGATCATATGCTGCGCCGGTGGGGTTATTGGGTGAACAAATATAGATAATATCTGCCTGGATCTCCTCGCTGGGCAACGGTAAAAAGCCATTCTCCTCTCCGGAATCCAGGTGGATGACTTTCCTTCCGCAGAGAATATTGGTATCCACATACTCAGGGTACGCAGGCTCGATCACAAGCACAGTGTTGTCCCTGTGAAACAGCTCAAGAATATCTCCCAGATCATCGCAGGCGCCGCTTGATACGAATACTTCATCGGCTGCTACTGAAACACAGAACCGCCGATAGTATTCCGAGATGGCTTTCCGCAGCTCCGGTGCGCCGCTTTCCGGCATATACCCATGAAAATGCGTCATCGTTGCCTGGTCATCCACGGCCTCGTGCAGTGCCTGAATCACGGCCTCGCACAACGGGCGGGAGACATCGCCCACACCCATGCGGTAGATCTTTTCCTCCGGATGTGCAGCCTGATACTCGGATGTTTTGCGATAGATGGTATTGAACAGATAGGAATCCTTCAATTCTGAATAATGCATATTGGGGGTCAGCATAGAATCCTCCTTATGTGTCAATTGTGGAAATGCCCAATGTGATCTCCTCCAGCACATCCAGCAGCACACGGACGGTATCCAGCGCGGTGAGCATGGTCACGCCGTTTTCCACAGCGCAGCGGCGGATCTGGCTGGAGCCGGAGTGAATGTCCTCGCAGCGGACATCCATGGTGTTGATGACATAGGTCACATGGCCCTGCCGGATGGTGTCGAGAATTTCTGTGGAACCATCGTCTACCTTGGCTTTGACACGGGTGCGGATGCCATGTTTTTTCAGGAATGCCGCTGTACCTGCCGTGGCTTCCAGGTTGAAGCCCAGCCGATAGAACCGGCGCAGCAGGGGCAGTGCCTCCTCCTTGTCCGCATCGGAGATCGTGGCAAAGACCGTGCCGTAGTTCTGCAGCTTCACACCGGAGGCCTGCAATGCCTTGTAAAGTGCCCGGGTCAGGGAGCTGTCATAGCCGATGGCCTCGCCGGTGGATTTCATTTCCGGGGAGAGGTAAGCATCCAGGCCACGGAGCTTTGAGAATGAGAATGCAGGAGCCTTTGCATACCAGCGCTTCTTCTCGTCGGGGTACAGCACATCGATACCCTGCTCTTTCAGGCTGT
This sequence comes from Oscillospiraceae bacterium, assembly GCA_015068305.1. GTDB lineage: Bacteria > Bacillota > Clostridia > Oscillospirales > Oscillospiraceae > Faecousia. Next base: position 33,210 of record SVKV01000020.1, on the reverse strand, counting down.
GGCCAAGCGCAACCAGCGTGGCGATATCCGCCAGCGGATACCCGGTAGCCTTGCTCAGAAACGGAACCGTCCGGGAGGACCGGGGATTGACCTCAATAATATACACATCCTCGTTGGCGTCCACGATGAACTGGATATTAAACAGTCCCCTGATGCCAATGGCAGGCCCCAGTTTTTTTGCGTATTGTAGGATCATGCCCTTGACCTTATTAGAAATTGAGAAAGAGGGATATACGCTGATCGAGTCACCGGAGTGAACACCGGTGCGTTCCACCAGTTCCATAATGCCGGGAACGAACACATCGGTTCCGTCGCAGATGGCATCAATTTCCACCTCCTTGCCCCGGATATACTTATCCACCAGAACGGGCTTGTCCGTATCGATCTCTACGGCGGTGTGCAGATAATGGCGCAGCTGCTGTTCTTCCGCAACGATCTGCATTGCCCGCCCACCCAGAACAAAGCTGGGACGCACCAGCACCGGGTATCCGATTTCCCGGGCAGCCGCAACGCCATCCTCAATTCTCGTTACGGCTTTACCCTTGGCTCTCGGAACATTCAGACGCTCCAGCAGATTCTCAAAAGCGTTCCGGTCCTCCGCCTTTTCAATGGCAGCACAGTCGGTGCCGATGATCTTCACACCCAGATCTGTTAATGGCTGGGCAAGGTTGATGGCGGTCTGGCCGCCCAAACTGGCAATCACGCCCTCCGGCTGTTCCAGCAGAATAATGTTCATCACATCTTCTGCTGTCAGAGGTTCAAAGTACAGCTTGTCCGAGCAGGTGTAATCCGTGGATACCGTTTCCGGGTTGTTGTTGATGATAATGGCTTCGTATCCGGCTTTCCGGATGGTCTGAATGGCATGGACGGTGGAATAGTCAAACTCCACGCCCTGGCCGATGCGGATGGGACCGGAGCCCAGAACGATGATCTTTTTCCTGTCCGACACCACAGATTCGTTCTCCGTTTCATAGGTGGAGTAAAAATACGGGATATAGCTGTCAAATTCCACCGCGCAGGAATCGATCATCCGGTAACCGGGGCGGATGTTCTGCTTTCTGCGGAGGGCGTAGATTGTCCGCTCACTGACACCCCAGAGCTTTGCGATGGCTTTATCGGAAAACCCGCACTTTTTCGCTTCAAACAGGGCACCGCCGTCCATGAGGTGCTCTTTCAGATACCCCTCCATTGCCACGATATTTCGCAGTTTGCGGAGGAAGAAGGGATCAATGGCGCTCTCTGCGGCGATTTCCTCCACCGACGCGCCCAACCGAAAAAGTTGGGCAATGGCATAGATCCGGTCATCGGTGCCGATAGCAATATAGCTCAGCAGTTCTTCTCTGTCCCAGTCATCGAATTTATCCATATGCAGATGGTACACACCGATCTCCAGACTGCGGATGCCCTTTAAGAGGCTTTCCTCAAAGGTTCTGCCGACACTCATGGTCTCGCCGGTGGCCTTCATCTGGGTGCCCAGCCGGTTGTTGGCATCGAAAAATTTGTCAAAGGGAAACCGGGGCATTTTCGTCACCACATAGTCCAGCGCAGGTTCAAAGGCGGCGCAGGTGTTGGCAAGCATGATCTCATCCAGTGTCATACCGATACAGATTTTCGCAGAAACTCTTGCAATGGGATAACCGGATGCTTTGGAAGCCAGCGCGGAGCTGCGGGACACTCTGGGGTTGACTTCGATCAGGTAATACTGAAAGGAGTTTGGGTCCAGGGCGAACTGCACATTGCAGCCGCCCTGAATTTTCAGCGCGCGGATCAGCTTCAGGGCAGAATCCCGGAGCATATGGTATTCCCGGTTGCTCAGGGTCTGGGATGGGCAGACAACAATGGAATCGCCGGTATGGATGCCCACCGGGTCCAGATTCTCCATGTTGCAGATGGCAATGGCGGTGTCGTTGGCATCCCGCATGACCTCGTATTCGATTTCCTTAAAGCCCCTGATGCTCTTTTCCACCAGCACCTGATGGACGGGAGACAGCGCAAGGGCATTTTTCATGATCTGGCGGAACTCCTCCTCATTGTCCGCAAATCCGCCTCCGGTACCGCCAAGGGTAAAGGCCGGCCGCAGGACAACGGGATAACCGATTTCCTTTGCAGCGTTCAGACCTTCCTCCATGGAGTTTGCGATCATGGAAGGAAGCACCGGCTCGCCAAGGCTTTCGCACAGCTCCTTGAATAGCTCCCGGTCCTCTGCCTGTTCAATACTGCGGCTGGGTGTTCCCAGTAATTCTACCCGACATTCCCGCAAAATCCCCTTCTTTTCCAGCTGCATGGCAAGATTCAGGCCGGTCTGTCCGCCGATGCCGGGGATGATGGCATCCGGCCGCTCATAGCGGACGATACGGGCAATGTATTCCAGCGTCAGCGGTTCCATATAGACCTTATCCGCAATGGAAGGGTCTGTCATGATGGTGGCGGGATTGGAATTGCAGAGGATGACCTCGTATCCCTCCTCCTTCAGGGCAAGGCAGGCCTGTGTTCCGGCATAATCAAATTCCGCTGCCTGCCCGATCACAATGGGGCCGGAGCCGATGACCATGATCTTGTGGATATCTGTTCTCTTAGGCATGGCTGGTTCCCTCCATTGCACGGATAAATTCATCAAACAGGTAGGCACTGTCCTGGGGGCCGGGGGCACTTTCCGGGTGATACTGAACGCTGAACACCCGGTCTTTTTCGCTCCGAAGCCCCTCCACGGTATTGTCCAGAAGATTCACATGGGTCACTTCCAGTCCTGTGCCGTCAAGGCTTTTCCCATTCACCGCATAGGAATGATTCTGTGATGTGATCTCCACCTTTCCCGTCAGCAGATTCTTCACCGGGTGATTGCCGCCCCGGTGGCCGAATTTCAGGCGGTAGGTCTTTGCCCCATAGGCAAGGGCGATGATCTGGTGGCCCAGGCAGATGCCGAAGATCGGATACCTTCCCCGAAGCCGGCGCACCAGCTCGATCACAGGCTTTGCATCCTCCGGGTTTCCCGGACCATTGGACAGGAACACGCCATCCGGGTGCAGAGATTCCAGCGCATTTGCGGAAATATCCCACGGAACGACGGTCACATCACAGCCACGGCGATTGAGACTGCGGATGATATTATGCTTGATGCCACAGTCCACGGCAGCCACATGAAAGTGCGATCTTTCCGCCGGAGCTGTCCAGGGTGCTTTGGTGCTGACCTGTGCCACCTGATCCCGGCGGGCAGCGGCGGTTTTCAGCATGGCGACACCCACGATATTGGGCGTTATGGCATCACAGATCAGCGCTTTGCAGATTCCCTTATCCCGGATATGCCGGGCCAGCGCACGGGTATCCACACCGGCAAGCCCCACGATGCCAAACTTCAGCATCACATCCCGCAATGTTTCCACTGCCCGGAAATTGGACGGCTCGTCATTGTATTCCCGGACGATCATGGCTGTGATCGTGGGCGTGTTTGTTTCGAAGTCATCGGCGCAGATGCCGTAGTTTCCGATCAGCGGATAGGTCATCACTACCGCCTGCCCGGTATAGGAAGGATCGGACAGGATCTCCTGATAGCCCACCATGGAGGTGTTGAACACAATTTCCGCAATTGTTTCCCGGTCGGTGCCGAAGCTGTAGCCATAAAACTCCCCGCCGTCCTCCAGAATGATTTTCCTGTTGTAATGCCGGTTCATGCTTTCCCTCCTGTTTTACGCCGGGACAGTCTTTCTTCAAACTGATCCTTTCGGGTATCCTCCGGGATGTTCGTGGGATAACGGCCTGAGAAGCAGGCACTGCAATACCCATCGCTGCCACACAGATCCCGCAGATTCTCAAGGGGCAGATAGCCCAGGGAATCCACACCAATGCTTCCGGCAATTTCCTCCACACTGTAATGGCAGGCGATCAGGTGATCCTGAGAATCAATATCGGTGCCATAGTAGCACGGGTGTCGGAAAGGGGGCGCGGAGATACGCATATGGATCTGCTTCGCACCTGCATTTTTCAGCAGTGTGACGATCCTGGCGGAGGTGGTTCCGCGAACGATGGAATCATCGATCAAAATGATCCGCTTCCCCCTGATTTCACTTTCTACGGGACTCAATTTGATTTTCACCTGATCCACCCGGTGGTCCTGCCCCGGAGAAATGAATGTTCTTCCGATGTACTTGTTTTTGATCAGGCCAATGCCATAGGGAATCCCGGACTCGCGAGCATATCCCAGAGCTGCATCCAGACCGGAATCCGGAACACCGATGACAATGTCCGCATCCACCGGATGCGCCTTTGCCAGAATTCGGCCTGCATTCATCCGGGCATCATGGACACTGACATCCTCAATGACGGAATCCGGGCGGGCAAAGTAGATATATTCAAAGATACACAGCTTTTTCGGAGCGGTGCCGCAGTGCCGCTTGTCGCTGTGAACGCCGCTGCGGTCGATGGTCAGGATCTCGCCGGGAAGCACATCCCTGATGATTTCCGCACCTACCGCATGAAGGGCGCAGCTTTCGGAGGCCACTACATAGGTGCCGTCAGCCATTTGCCCATAGCACAGTGGACGGAAACCATGGGGATCCCGGACGGCGATCAGCTTCGTGGCGGACATCAGAACCAGAGAGTAGGCTCCGTCCAGTTTTTTCATTGCGTTGCTGACAGCTTCTTCAATGGAGGGAGCGGAAATGCGCTCTCTGGTAATCACATAAGCGATGGTTTCTGTGTCAGAGGTGGAATGGAAAATTGCGCCGGACAGTTCCAACTCCTGCCGCAGAGGCAGGGCATTGCTCAGATTGCCATTGTGGGCAACCGCCAGCTTGCCCTTGAGATGATTGACCTGAATGGGCTGGCAGTTGCTCAGATTGTTGCCGCCGGTGGTGCCGTAGCGGACATGGCCGACAGCAATCTCGCCGTTGGGAAACTTCTGCATTTCTTCCTGGGTAAATACTTCGCTGACAAGGCCGAGTCCCTTATGGGAAGTGAAAACCCCATCTTCATTGACCACGATCCCGCAGCCCTCCTGCCCACGGTGCTGGAGTGCATAAAGGCCGTAATAGACAAGACTGGCCACATCCCCGGTGGTTCTGCTGTATACACCTAAGACGCCACATTCTTCGTGGATACTCATGCTTTCCCCTCCAGACCGGCCTTTACAAAACCAACAAACAGCGGGTGAGGTTTATTGGGACGGCTCTTAAATTCAGGATGGTACTGCACACCCACATGGAAAGGCCGCTGGGTCAGTTCCGCTGCTTCCACCAGATGTCCATCCGGCGAGGTTCCGCTGAGGGACAGTCCGGAATGGGTCAAAACCTCCCGGTAATCGTTGTTGAATTCATAGCGGTGGCGGTGGCGCTCGCTGATTTGGTTTACACCATAGCACCACTCCAGCGTCGTGCCCGGTTCGATCACACAGGGATACGCACCCAGGCGGAGTGTGCCGCCCTTGTCGATCCCGTCGCTCTGACCGGGCATAAAGTCGATGACCTTGTGGGCTCCTTCGGGATCAAATTCGCCGGAATTGGCATCCTGTAACCCTGTGAACCGGGCAAACTCAATGACCATGATCTGCATACCCAGGCAGATCCCAAAGTAGGGGATATGATTCTCCCGGGCGTATTTTGCTGCCAGGATCATGCCTTCAATGCCCCGGCTGCCGAATCCGCCGGGCACCAGAATGCCGTCCAGACCGGCGAGCTTTTCCCCATAGGTTTCTTCTGTCAGGGTTTCAGAATCGATCCACCGGATGTCCACATCCGCATTCAGCGCATAGCCCGCATGGCGCAGTGCTTCCGCGACTGACAGATAGGCATCGTGGAGCTGCACATATTTTCCTACCAGTCCAATGGTGACAACTCTGCTGCGGTGATAGATCTTCTCTATGAGTTCTTTCCACTCTTTCAGGTCGGGGTCGGGTGTTTTGATCCCCAGCTCCCGGCAGACGATTCCGGAGAAATTCTGTTTTTCCAGCATCAACGGCGCTTCGTACAGAACCGGGATGGTAATATTCTCAATGACGCAGTCGGACTTCACATTGCAGAACATACTGATTTTCTGGAAAATGCTGTCTTCCAGGGGTTCATCGCAGCGCAGAACGATGATATCCGGCTTGACACCCATACCCTGCAGTTCCCGGACAGAGTGCTGGGTGGGCTTGCTTTTATGCTCGTCAGAGCCCCGGAGGAAAGGAACCAGAGTTACATGGATAAAGAGGCTGTTTTCTTTTCCCACCTCCAAGGAAATCTGGCGAACCGCCTCCAGAAAGGGCTGGGATTCGATATCACCGATGGTGCCGCCGATTTCCGTAATGACCACATCCGCATCCGTCTGTTTGCCGACCCGGTAGACAAATTCCTTGATTTCATTGGTGATGTGGGGAATGACCTGGACTGTGGAGCCCAGGTATTCGCCCCGGCGCTCCTTGTTCAGCACATTCCAGTAGACCTTGCCCGTGGTCAGATTGGAATACTTGTTCAGATCCTCATCGATAAACCGCTCATAGTGGCCCAGATCCAGGTCTGTTTCCGCACCATCCTCGGTCACATACACTTCACCATGCTGGTAAGGACTCATGGTGCCGGGGTCTACGTTGATATAGGGGTCCAGTTTTTGGGCGGCAACCTTCAGACCTCTGGATTTCAATAACCGGCCCAATGAAGCGGCAGTAATGCCTTTGCCAAGACCGGAAACCACACCGCCTGTTACAAATATATATTTTGTCATGTCTCTCACTCCACAGTTACGGATTTTGCCAGATTCTTTGGCTTATCGATGTCGCAGCCGTTCTCCTTTGCCACATGGTAGGCGAGAATCTGCAGAGGCACAATTTCTACTGCCGCACTGAACAGCGGATCGATTTTGGGGATATACAGCATATCATCGGCAAGAGAAACGATCCTGGCGTTGTCCCGGAAAGCGACTGCCAGAACCTCTGCGCCACGGGCCTTTACCTCTACAATGTTGCTCATGGTTTTTTCGGAAACAGAATCATTGCAGCACAACGCAATCACAGGCTGGCCCTCACAGATCAGTGCAATGGTTCCATGCTTCAATTCGCCGGCAGCATAGGATTCTGCGTGGATGTAGGAGATCTCCTTCATTTTTAACGCACCTTCCAGCGCAACCGCATAATCGGTATTCCGGCCAATGAAGAACATGGAGCAGGTGCTGTGATACTTCTTTGCAAGCTGTGAAATTCCCGGATTCATGTCCAGCGCCTGCTGGATTTGTTTGGGTAATGCCTTTAAGGCACTGAGAAGTTTTCGCCAGGTGCTGTCATCAACGGTTTCCACCTTTTTTGCTGCATAGAGGGCGAACAGGTACAGAACAGTTAACTGTGTGGTATAACCCTTGGTGGTAGCAACTGCGATTTCAGGGCCTGCCCAGGTGTAAAGACACCAGTCTGCAATCTTTGCGATGGTGCTGCCAACCACATTCACGATGGCCAGTGTTTTGGCACCTCGTCTTTGACATTCCCGCATGGCGGCAATGGTATCAGCTGTCTCGCCGGACTGGGACAGGACGATGAGCAGGGTGTGTTCATCAATCAGAGGATCTGAATACCGTAATTCACTGGCAAGCTCTGTGATAACGGGAACGCGGCACAGCTTTTCGATGGCATATTTTGCCGCACAGCCTGCGTAATAGGCCGAACCGCAGGCAGTGATCATGATTTTGTTGATCTGCTTCAGATCAATATCCACACCATCCAGAACGATCTCACTGCCCTTGATCCGGGGTGCCATGGTGGCTTTGACCGCTCTTGGCTGCTCCATGATCTCCTTGAGCATGAAGTGGTCATAGCCGCCCTTTTCCGCCGCCTGGATATCCCAGGTGATGCGGCTGACCCTTTTCTGGATGATATGCCCGGTGCAGTCAAACACGGTGATGGAATCAGGGGTTAGCTCCGCAAATTCGCCATCTTCCAGATAAATTGCGTTTCTGGTGTGGGCAACCAGTGCGGTCACATCCGAGGCAAAGTAGTTTTCTCCGATTCCCACACCCAGAATCAGGGGACTGGCTTCCCGAACCGCAAAAATCTTTTCCGGCTCGTCGGCACAGATGATACCCAGTGCATAGGAACCTCTCAGCCTTGCGGCGGTACGCATGACCGCCTGTTTCAGATTGTCCTGATAATACATCTCCACAAGATGAACCACTACCTCTGTGTCTGTTTCACTTTCGAAATGGTATCCTTTTCGTGTCAGTTCCTCCCGAAGCTCCATGTAGTTCTCGATAATGCCGTTGTGTACGACCGCAAACCGGCCATCATTGCTGGTATGAGGATGGGCGTTGGGCTCCGTCGGCGCACCGTGGGTGGCCCAGCGGGTGTGGCCGATGCCGGTCACACCGGGCAGCAGTCTGCCATCCTCTGTTTTTTCCGCCAAACCGGCAATCCTGCCCGTGACCTTGCTGATGGAAATACGGCCATCATTCAGGACGGCAATACCGGCTGAGTCATAGCCCCGGTATTCCAGCTTCTTCAGTCCTTCCAGCAAGACCGGAGCAGCATTTTGCGTCCCTGTATATCCGACGATTCCGCACATATGAGTTCCTCCAAGAATAAAGTAAGTCTATGATTTCAATAGGATGCCCCGCTTGCGGTGCCCGACATCTTCCTTGCGCTGAAGCGCTGCGTCATCTGTCGACCGCTGCGCAATAAATCATCTCGCTTTTTCTGCCGCTGGCAGCGCTCGGTGATTTATTCCCATTCCACGGTGGCTGGCGGTTTGGATGTAATATCAAAAACGACCCGGTTGATACCGGGAACCTCCCCGGTGATCCGGCTGCTTGCTTTTTCCAGAACCGCGAAGGGAACACGGGTCCAGTCCACCGTCATAAAATCATCCGTCGTCACACAGCGCAGGGCGACGGTGTGGCCGTAGGTGCGCATATCTCCCATAACACCAACACTTTGGGTATCGGTGAGCACAGCAAAATACTGGCTGGCGATGTTTTTGACAGGATTGCTTTCCAGTTCGCTGCGGAAGATCCAGTCGGCTTCCCTCAGAACCTCCAGCTTCTCCCTGGTAACAGCACCGATGATCCGCACTGCCAGACCGGGGCCGGGGAAGGGCTGGCGGAATACCAATTCCTCAGGAATCCGCAGTTCCAGACCCACTTTTCGGACTTCATCCTTGAAAAGATCCCGCAGGGGCTCCACGATCCGTTCAAATTCCATACGTTCCGGCAGACCTCCTACATTGTGGTGGCTTTTGATGGTGCTGGCATCGCCTGCGCCGCTTTCGACCACATCGGGATAGATGGTGCCCTGAACCAACACTTCCACCTTGCCCAGCTTTCGTGCTTCTTCTTCAAAAACCCGGATGAATTCCTCACCGATGATCTTGCGCTTGCGTTCCGGCGCTGTAACACCATCCAGTTTTTGCAGAAAGCGATGTTCGGCATTTACCCGGATCAGATTCATACCGAACTGACCACGGAAAATACGCTCCACCCAGTCGCCCTCGTTTTTTCTCAGCAGACCGTGATCGACAAATACACAGGTCAGGTTATCTCCGATGGCCTTGTGCAGCAGCACAGCAGCAACCGCACTGTCCACGCCGCCGCTGAGGGCGCAGAGAACCTTCTTTCCTGCCAGTTCCCTGCGGTATTTTGCGATGCTCTGTTCCGCAAATCCATCCATACTCCAGGTTCCCGTGCATCCGCAGATATCATACAGGAAATTATGCAGCATCTGCTTGCCATAGGCCGTATGGGTCACTTCCGGGTGGAACTGCACACCGTACAGCCTGCGGCTTTCGTCGCGCATGGCAGCGCAGGGACACTTGTCTGTACGGGCGATCACGGAAAAGCCGTTGGGAACCCGGCTGACATAGTCCGTGTGGCTCATCCAGCAGACACTGGTGTGGGGAATATCCCGGAACAAACCGCTTTCCTTACGGTAGAGCATGGTTTTTCCATATTCACTGCCGCTTTCCGCGCTGCTTACCTGACCGCCCGCCATCCAGGCCATCAGCTGGCATCCGTAGCAGATGCCCAGCACCGGGATTCCCAGGTTCAGCACCTCAGGATCAAAATGCGGAGAATCTTCCCCATAGACGCTGTTGGGGCCTCCTGTGAAGATGATGCCCTTGTATCCGATTGCTTTGATCTGTTGGGTTGTGATTTTGTGATAAGGCTTGATTTCCGCGTAAACCTGCTGTTCCCGAACTCTCCGGGCGATCAGCTGGTTGTACTGTCCGCCGAAATCCAATACGAGGATCTTTTCGTCCATAGCAGCCTCCTTAGAGATCGATCTGGGTATCGGAGTTTCCGATATCCGAAAGCAGATGCCGGATTCCGGCCAGAAAGCTTTCCACCTGCTCCGGACATCTGCCGATGTAGTTGGCGGGCTCCAGAACGGCTTCCATTTCCTGCTTTGTCATGCCAAACGCAGCATATTCTGCCAGGTCAGCCAGCAAATCCCAGGTTTCACCGTTCTTCATTCTTGCGGTAGCAGCCATGGAACACCGGCGGATGATCTCATGCAGCTCCTGCCGGTCGCCACCCCGCTTGACACCCTCCATCATCAGATTTTCCGTGGCGATGAAGGGAAGATATTCCCGAACGGTTTTCTCCACGATCTTCTCATTGACATGGAGCCCATTGGTCATATTCTGACTAAGACGCAGGACGGCATCGGCACAGAGGAATCCCTCCGGCATGGAGATGCGGCGGTTGGCGGAATCATCCAGCGTCCGCTCCAGCCATTGGGCCGAGGCCGTCATAGGAGCGTTCATGGCATCCGCCATCAGGTAACGGGACAGGGAGCAAATGCGCTCGCAGCGCATGGGATTGCGCTTATAGGCCATAGCGGAGGATCCGATTTGGTTCTTTTCAAAGGGCTCTTCTATCTGCCGGTCATGCTGTAAAAGGCGGATGTCGTTTGCCATCCGGTAGCAGCTCTGGGCAATGGAGGACAGCACATTCAGAATCCGGCTGTCCAGCTTTCGGGGATAGGTTTGACCGCAGACCGGGAAGCAAGCTTCAAATCCGAAGTCTGCGCGGATCATCCGGTTCATTTCATCGATCTTCCCGGTATCGCCTCCAAACAGCTCCAGAAAGCTGGCCTCTGTTCCGGTGGTACCCCGGCAGCCCAGGAACTTCATGCTGCCGATGACAAAATCCAGCTCCTCCAGATCGGACAGAAGATCCTGCATCCAGAGGGTCGCCCGCTTGCCCACGGTCACAAGCTGGGCAGGCTGATAGTGGGTATAGCCCAGGGTGGGCATGGATTTATACCGGTCAGCAAATTCTGCAAGATTTGCAACCACCTTCAAAAGCTCTCCACGCAGGTATTTCAGACCGTCCCGGTACAGGATGATGTCCGCATTGTCCGTCACATAGCAGCTGGTAGCACCCAGATGGATGATCCCGGCAGCGGAAGGAGCTGCCTTTCCATAAGCGTAGACATGGGCCATTACATCGTGGCGGACTTCCTTTTCACGCTGAGCGGCGCAGGCAAAGTCGATGTCTGTGATGTGATCTTCCAGCTCTGCCACCTGTTCGGCAGTAATCGGCAGTCCAAGCTCCATTTCTGCTTTTGCCAGAGAAACCCACAGCCTTCTCCAGGTCTGGATCCGCATATCGGCAGAAAACAGATGCAGCATATAATCGGAGGCATATCGCGAACCCAAAGGGGATTCATACTTATCTGTCATGGTTATTCTCCTTATCGAATGATGATGCTGTCGCGCTCCGGACCAACAGAAACATAGCCGATCCGGCATCCGATCTGCTGCTCAACGAAGGTCACATAGTTTTGAGCTGCTTTCGGAAGTGCGTCCCATTCCCGGATTCCGCTGATATCGCATTTCCATCCATCTAAGTATTCCATGACAGGCTTGGCAGAGGAAAGCAGGGAGGGGAAGGGAAATTCACTGGTTTCCTGACCATCCACAAGATATTTGGTGCAGACAGGGATCTTATCCATGTAGCTCAAAATATCCAGCTTGGTCAGGGCAATGTTGGTTGCACCCTGAACCTGGACGCCATAGCGTGTTGCGACAATGTCAAGGGGACCAACACGGCGGGGGCGTCCAGTTTTTGCGCCGTATTCAAAGCCGGCGGAGCGCAGGGCATCCGCCTCGTCCCCAAACATTTCGCACACGAAAGGGCCTTCGCCCACACAGGTGGAGTAGGCTTTTACAACACCGATGACCTCGTTCAGCTTTGCGGAAGGCAGGCCGGAACCGACAGGGGCATAGGCGCTGATGGCGTTGGAGGAGGTGGTATAAGGATAGATACCGTAATCCAGATCCCGAAGGGCTCCCAGCTGTGCTTCAAACAGAATGTTTTTTCCTTCTGCCTGCGCATTTCGCAGGATTATGCCGGTATCACAGATAAAGGGCTTGATCTTTTCACACCAGGTATCGAACCATTCCTGAATTTCGGATACCGTAATCGGTTCCTTGCCATAGACTCCGGCGATGGTCAGATTTTTCCACTCCAGAAGATCTGCCAGGTGTTCTTTCAGATGCTCTGGATGGAGCAGTTCACCAGCCATAATGGTTTTCTTCTGGTATTTATCCGAGTAAAAGGGTGCGATACCCTGTTTGGTGGAACCGTATTTTTTGTCCTTCAGCCGGATTTCCTCCAGCTCATCCAATTCCCGGTGCCAGAGAAGCAGCAACGATGCCCGGTCACTGATCTTGAGGTTGTCGGGGGTAATGGAAACACCTTTGCTGCGAACATCCTCAATTTCGTTCCAGAGATTTTCCGGGTCCAGCGCAACACCGTTACCCAGAATATTGATGACACCCTTGCGGAAAATGCCGGAGGGAAGAAGATGCAGGGCGAATTTTCCGTATTCGTTGATGACCGTATGACCCGCGTTGCCGCCGCCCTGGTAGCGAACGACGATATCATATTCTTCTGTCAAAAGGTCGACCATCCGGCCCTTTCCTTCGTCACCCCAGTTGATGCCGACGATTGCTGTATTTGCCATAGTGGTTCTCCTTACAGATGTTCTTCTAAACGGCGCATGATTTCGGCATAGGCTTCCTCTATGCCGCCAAGATCCCGACGGAAGCGGTCCTTGTCCAGTTTCTCATGGGTATTGGAATCCCACAGGCGGCAGGTGTCGGGGCTGATCTCATCTGCCAGAACAATGGAGCCGTCTGCGATCCTGCCAAACTCCATTTTGAAATCCACCAGCGTTACGCCGCAGGCAGCCCAGAATTCCTGCAGGATTCCATTGATCCGCATGGCGTACCGCTCGATGGTTCGCAGTTCCCGGTAAGTGGCAACCTTCAGGGCAAGTGCGTGATGGAAATTCAGCAGCGGATCACCCAGGGCATCATTCTTGTAGGAGAATTCAATGGTGGGCTTGTCGAAAACCACGCCTTCCTCTACACCGTAGTGTTTGGAGAAGGAACCGGCGGCAATGTTGCGGACGATCACTTCCAAAGGAACAATCCTGACCTTTTTGACAAGAGTTTCCCGCTCGTTCAGCTCCCTGACAAAATGCGTGGGGATAGCCTGCTTTTCCAGCAGCAGCATCAGACGATTGCTCATCTGATTGTTGATAATGCCCTTCCCGGCGATGGTGCCCTTTTTCAAACCATTAAAAGCCGTTGCATCGTCCTTGTACTGGACGATCAGCAGATCAGGATCGTCGGTGGCAAACACCTTCTTGGCTTTGCCTTCATAAAGCTGTTCTTTCTTTTCCATAATGATTCCTCCAGTATGATTGATTTGGTAACGATACCGGGCACAATCAGGATGCGTAACGAAAACTGCCAGGTATCGTGCGAATTGGCTGCGGGCCTGCCCGCTTATTTGCCGCTTGCACCGTAGTTGGAAAGAACACGGGCAGACGGATCGTTCACATTGCAGCCGGCCCAATCCTTGTTGGGCATCCAGAAACCGATAATCATTTGGCTCTGATTTGGATAGTATTTTTCAAACAGCTCCCGGTAGAGCAGGGACTCTTTGGTAAAGGGGCGGGCATGGTCATATTCCAGGATTTCGGCTTCAAATTCTGCATCGGTAAAGTATTTTTCTGCAAAGGCTTTCAGGTAGTCCACCATAGAATGTCCCACCGCATCGGAGAACGCCGCTTTTTCCCGCCAGAGGATCTCATCAGGCAGATAGCCAAGACCTTCAAAAGCATGGCGCAGCAGGTACTTGCCTTTACCATACTTATTCAGCTTCATTTCCGGATCGATGGCCATAACGTATTTCACGAAGTCCAGGTCGCCAAAGGGAACTCTGGCTTCCAGAGAGTTGACGCTGATGCAGCGGTCAGCCCGGAGAACATCGTACATATGAAGTTCCTGGATCCGCTTCTTTGCTTCTTTCTGGAAAGCATCCGCAGAGGGGGCAAAATCCGTATATTTATATCCGAACAGCTCGTCAGAAATCTCACCGGTAAGCAGAACGCGGATATCCGTGTTTTCGTGAATGTACTTGCATACCAGATACATGCCGATGCTGGCCCGGATCGTCGTGATATCGAAAGTACCCAACAGCTCGACCACAGGTTCCAGCGCATCCAGGACCATTTCTCTGGAGATGATGACCTCAGTATGGTCGCTGCCGATGAAGTCCGCGACCTGTCTGGCATATTTCAGATCGATGGCGTCCTCACGCATACCAATGGCGAAGGTTTGAATGGGCTTGCTGCTTTCCCGTGCCGCAATGGCACAAACAAGGGAAGAATCCAGTCCGCCGGAAAGAAGAAAACCGACCTTGGCATCTGCAACCAACCGTTTCTGTACGCCGGCAATGAGCTTTTCCCGGATATTGCAGCATGCTGTTTCCATGTCTTGCTTGTGATAGGATTTCACAGCTGCGATATCACAATAGCAATAGAAAACTTCGTCTTTATAATAATGTCCGGGTGGGAAAGGCAGGATCTGTGCTACAAGTCCAACCAGATTTTTCGGTTCACTTGCAAACAGGATCGTTCCATTTGGATCATACCCGTAATAGAGGGGGCGGATTCCAATAGGGTCACGTGCTGCGATGAAGGTATCCTCCTTTGCATCGTAGAGGATGCAGGCAAATTCCGCATCCAGCATGGAAAACATGTAGCAGCCGTATTTTTCGTACAGCGGTAACAGGATCTCGCAGTCGGAATCGCTTTTGAAGGTGTATTCCGGTGACAATTCCATCCGAAACTGCTCAAAACCGTAGATTTCACCGTTGCACACAACGGCGCTTCCGTTCAGAGTAAAGGGCTGCATGCCTTCCGGATGAAGGCCCATGATTGACAGACGGTGGAATCCCAAAAGTCCCTGTCCGACTTCAATCATGCGGGAATCATCCGGACCACGGGAGAGGGTACGCCAAAAGCCTTCTTCAAAGGCTTCCTTATCAATTGGTTTGCCGCAATAGCCAATAATGGAACACATTGTTGATTCCTCCTTAAACCAACCCATGGGAGAACCGCATAGCGGCTCTCCCGTAGGTCGTTATTTCTTATTCGACGTCCTGCAGGGCATCGTATCCTTCCTCGCCGGTGCGGACCTTCACAACATTTTCTACGTCATAAACGAAGATCTTGCCGTCGCCGATATGTCCGGTGTAAAGGACCTTCTTTGCGGTCTCAATGACTGAGCGGACAGGCACCTTGCTGACCACGATATCCACCTGTACCTTGGGAAGCAGGGTAGGTTCCACGGGAACGCCACGGTAGTATTCCGGCTTGCCCTTCTGGATGCCGCATCCGAGAACATGGGAAACGGTCATGCCGGTGATGCCAATGCCGATCATAGCGTTCTTGAGACTCTCCAGACGGGATTCCTTGCAGATGATTTCAATCTTGGTGAACTTTGGTTCCACTCCGTTGTGAATGGTTACCTTGCGAACAGGAACCGCATCGGATACAGGCACATCACCCAAGACCTCATATTCAGCATCCAGTACAGCGGCAGTGTCCGGAAGCGTTGCAAATCCCGCGTAAGCGGTCAGCAGACCATGCTCGGACACATCCAGACCGGTGATTTCTTCTTCGGCACTGACCCGCAGTCCGATGGTCTTTTTGATGATGAAGAAGACTGCGGTGATGAAGACTGCCACATAAGCCGCGACACTCACTACACCAAGGGCCTGAACACCCAGGAAGTGAAAGCCGCCGCCGTAGAAGACACCCTTTTCGGTGGAAACACCGGTGGCGAAGAAACCGGTAAGGATGGTACCCAGAGCACCGCAAACACCGTGAACGGATACGGCACCGACCGGATCATCGATCTTAACTACCTTATCGAAGAACTCAACAGCAAGAACAATCACAATGCCGAAAATGGCACCCATGATGGCAGCACCCAGAGGAGAAACGGCATCACAGCCAGCGGTAATGCCAACCAGGCCTGCTAATGCAGCGTTGTAAGTCATGGATACATCAGGCTTGCCGTAACGAATCCAGGTGAAGATCAGGGTCACACAGCAGGCTACCGCAGCAGCCAGATTGGTATTGAAGAAAATCAGACCGGCGCTGGTAACCGCTTCATCGGAATCCATGGCCACGGTGGAAGCGCCGTTGAAGCCGAACCAGCAGAACCACAGAATAAAAACCCCAAGGGCAGCAGCGGTCAGATTATGGCCCAGAATCGCCTTGGGCTTTCCATTCTTGTCGTACTTGCCAATCCGGGGTCCAAGCATCCAGGCACCGATGCAGGCGCACACGCCGCCAACCATATGGACTGCGGTGGAACCGGCAAAATCATGGAAGCCCAGCTGGCTCAGCCAGCCGCCGCCCCAGATCCAGTGGCCGGAAATCGGATAAATAAACAAGGAAATGGCGGCGGAGTAGATGCAGTAGGCGCTGAACTTGGTGCGTTCTGCCATAGAGCCGGAAACAATGGTGGCAGAGGTGGCGCAGAACACCGTCTGGAAGATTGCGAATGCCCACAGAGGAACGCCGCCGGGGAGTACGTGGCTGTAATCCCTCATAATGCCGGGGTCCAGCCAGCCGATAATGGAGCTTCCCGCACCGAACATGATTCCGAAGCCAAACAGCCAGAAGCAGGGTGTGCCGATGCAGAAGTCCATCAGGTTTTTCATCAGAATGTTGCCGGTGTTCTTTGCACGGGTGAAACCGGCTTCGCACAGTGAAAAGCCTGCCTGCATAAAGAAAACCAGCGCGGCACCCAGCAGCACCCAAATAGTGTTTACGGAACTCAATGTCATAATACTTACCTCCTGTCGTGATTAGGTCTATCTCAATTTCTGTCTGCCCATCAGGAGGGGTAGTCAGCCCCTCCTGTGAGCCGTCCTGGACGGGAAAGGGGCAGAACAGAAAGGGGAAGCGGTTAACGAACACCAAACAGCAGCTCGCCGTAGGTAGGGAAGGGCCAATACTTCCCGGCTGTGAGGGTTTCGGCTTCATCCGCCACAGTCCGGAGGGCGGCCATCTTACCGATCACAGCATCCCGGATTGCATAGGCTTCCCGGGTAACATCCGCAGCGCCCTTCAGCTCCAGCACCGCAGCCTCCAGCTCGTCTGTTTTGGCGGCGATCTGATCCGTCAGCAGGGACAGCCTGGCGATCAGACCGGATTCATAGCCGCAGGAGATATCCGTGGAAACGGCTTTCTTTGCGGCAACGCCGCCCGCCAGCTCTGCGGTATAGCCCTGAACCGCGGGCAGAATCTGCTTCCGGGCCATGTCGATCATGGTATTTGCTTCGATGATGACGGTCTTGCAGTAGTTCTCCAGCTGAATCTCACAGCGGGACTTCAGCTCTGCTACGGAGAACACCTTGTGCGCGGTCAGCATTTGCACATTCTTCTCGTCCAGGCTATGGGGGATGCAGTCGGGCGTGGTGGGATAGTTGGAAAGTCCGCGCCGGGCGGCTTCCTCCAGCCAGGCATCATCGTAGCCGTTGCCGTTGAAAATAATCCGCTTGTGGTCCCTGATGGTTTTTTGGATCATTTCATGGAGCTTGCCTTCAAAGTCCTCCGCGCCTTCCAGTCGGTCGGCATAGATCTTCAGGGATTCCGCCACCGCTGCGTTGAGCATGATGTTGGCGCAGGCGATGGAGTTGGAGGAGCCAACCATACGGAACTCAAACTTGTTTCCGGTGAACGCAAAGGGAGAGGTTCGGTTGCGGTCGGTGGTGTCCCGTGCGAACCGGGGCAGCACATCCACACCCAGCTTCATGGTCTTTTTCCTGGCTGCTTCGTAAGGGGTATCGTTTTCAATGGCATCCAGAATGCCCTGGAGCTCGTCACCCAGGAAAATGGACACCACAGCGGGAGGGGCTTCATTGGCTCCCAGCCGGTGGTCGTTGCCTGCAGTGGCAACGGAGATCCGAAGCAGATCCTGATAATCGTCCACGGCCTTGATCACCGCACACAGGAACAGCAGGAACTGGGCATTTTCATAGGGAGTCTCACCGGGAGACAGCAGATTTACACCGGTATCGGTGGAGATGGACCAGTTGTTGTGCTTGCCGGAACCGTTGACACCGGCGAAGGGCTTCTCATGGAGCAGACACACCAGACCGTGTTTTGCCGCAACCTTCTGCATGATCTCCATGGTCAGCTGGTTATGGTCGGTGGCGATGTTGGTTGTGGAGTAGATGGGAGCCAGTTCGTGCTGGGCAGGTGCGACCTCGTTGTGTTCGGTTTTTGCCAGAATACCCAGCTTCCACAGCTCCTCGTTCAGGTCTGCCATATAAGCGGCAACACGGGGCTTAATGACACCAAAATAATGGTCATCCATTTCCTGACCCTTGGGAGGCTTGGCACCGAACAGGGTTCTGCCGGTATAGATCAGATCCTTACGCTGCTCGTACAGTTCCTTGGGAATCAGGAAGTATTCCTGCTCCGGGCCAACAGAAGTGCGGACGCACTTCACATCCTCGTTGCCAAAGAGCTTCAGAATGCGCATTGCCTGCCGGTTCAGGGCCTCCATGGAGCGGAGCAGTGGGGTTTTCTTATCCAAAGCCTCACCGCCGTAGGAGCAAAATGCCGTGGGGATACAAAGTGTCTTGCCCTTGATGAATGCGTAGGAGGTGGGGTCCCAGGCGGTATAGCCACGGGCTTCAAAGGTTGCCCGCAGACCGCCGGAAGGGAAGGAGGAAGCATCCGGTTCGCCCTTGATCAGCTCCTTGCCGGAGAAATCCATGATGATGCCGCCATCCGGCGCGGGAGAAATAAAGCTGTCATGCTTTTCAGCGGTGATACCGGTGAGGGGCTGGAACCAGTGGGTATAGTGGGTGGCTCCGTGCCCGACGGCCCAATCCTTCATCGCGGCAGCAACGGCATTGGCAACGGAAATATCCAGCCTGGCACCCTGATCGATGGTTTTGCGCAGAGATTGATAGACATCCGCGCTCAAATTTGCCTTCATGATCCGGTCATCAAACACCAGACAGCCAAAATAATCGGAAACTGTACCCATAACAAACGCTCCTTTTCAAAGTGTGGCGAATCCGGAGGAAAAAGAAGGAGAACACATAATGGCGGCATGTATGAAAGCCTCCGGATTCGCCGGAAAAATAAAAAAGGCAAAGGCGTCTAAGAGCTTAATGCTCAAAGACGCCTTTGCCTTATGGGTGCATCATACACCCGTAAAGTCGATTTGTCAACACCCTGCACAAAAAAAGTTTTTTGACCTTGTATACATTGACAAATTCCGTAAGTTGGAATATAATACCATCCATGAGCAACGGCGTTCATGGGTAGGGATACTGTATCCCTGCCGATGAACGCCGCTGCTTTTTTATTTTATCCGAAAGGATTGAGGTGTATGAAACCAGAAGGTCAGGTGCGAATTCCCTCCGGCTGCGCCATCGCTGCCGTTATTTCCAAAGACGGCAACAGAATGTCAGGCAAGATGATCTGTGAAGCCATGAAACCAATGCATGACCGCTCCAATGGTCTGGGCGGCGGTTTTGCCGCATACGGAATTTACCCGGAGTACAAGGATTTCTATGCCTTGCATCTGTTCTTTAACCAGCGCGCCACCCGGAAAAACTGCGAAGTATTTCTGAAAGAGCGGTTTGAAATTGTCAAGTCAGAGATTATCCCCACCAGAAAGATCCCTGCAATCACAGACGAGCCGATCATCTGGCGTTATTTTGTAGCACCTCTGCGCAGTGCACTGGCAGCCATGCAGGTGGATGAGAAGGAATTCGTAGCCAGAACGGTTATGAAGATCAACACAGAAATGCCCGGTGCCTATGTGTTTTCCAGCGGCAAGAACATGGGAACCTTTAAGGCTGTGGGGTTCCCCGAGGATGTGGGCGAGTTTTATAAGCTGGAGGAGTATGAGGGCTACGCCTGGACAGCCCATGGCCGGTATCCCACCAATACCCCCGGCTGGTGGGGCGGTGCGCATCCGTTTACCCTTCTGGATTATTCCATCGTCCACAACGGCGAGATTTCTTCCTATGACGCGAACCGCCGCTTTATCGAGATGTTCGGCTATAAATGCAATTTACAGACCGACACGGAAGTCATTACTTACATCATGGACTATCTGCTGCGACGGCAGGGACTTACTTTGGAGGAAGCCGCATCGGTCATAGCCGCTCCCTTCTGGAGCACCATACAGGGCAAGGCCGAACCGGAACGGCAGCGGCTTTCCTGGTTGCGAACCGTATTCCCCAGTCTGCTGATCACAGGCCCCTTCTCCATCATTCTGGGCTTTGACGGCGGCCTGATGGCCCTGAATGACCGGCTGAAGCTCCGCTCCATGGTGGTGGGCAAAAAGGACGACAAGGTCTTCATCGCCAGCGAAGAAGCGGCGATCCGCGCCATGGAACCGGATGCGGATAACATCTGGGCGCCGGCTGGCGGAGAGCCGGTTATCATCAATGTGAAGGATGGTGCATTTTAATGGACACCCTATTTGTTTATCCGGAATTTGAAGTGATCCGCAATGAAAGCCGCTGTATCACCTGTCGGGTGTGTGAACGGCAGTGCGCCAATGAGGTGCATAGCTTTGATGCGGAGCACAAGCTGATGCTGAGTGATGAAACAAAATGCGTCAACTGCCAGCGCTGTGTTTCTCTATGCCCCACCAGAGCACTGAAGATTGTGAAAAGTGACTGCCGCCTCCGGGAAAATGCCAACTGGCGGGACGACACCATCAGAGAAATCTACAAGCAGGCAAACTCCGGCGGCGTGCTGTTGTCCAGCATGGGTAATCCCAAGGAGTTCCCGGTGTATTGGGACAAGATTCTGATCAACGCCTCTCAGGTTACCAATCCTCCGATTGATCCGCTGCGGGAACCTATGGAAACAAAGGTGTTTCTGGGAAAGAAGCCGGACAGGCTGGAACGGGACCCACAGGGCAATCTGATCTGCAAACTGGCACCCCAGCTGGAGCTGAGCATGCCGGTCATGTTCTCCGCCATGAGCTACGGCTCCATCAGCTATAACGCCCACGCCAGCCTTGCCAGAGCCGCCACCGAATTGGGTATCTATTATAATACCGGTGAGGGCGGCCTGCACGAGGATTTCTATGGATACGGCCCCAACACCATCGTTCAGGTGGCTTCCGGCCGTTTTGGTGTACACAAGGATTATCTGGAAGCAGGCGCCGCTGTGGAGATCAAAATGGGCCAGGGTGCCAAGCCCGGTATTGGCGGACATCTGCCCGGAGCGAAGATCGTCGGTGATGTTTCCCGGACCCGTATGGTACCGGAAGGCTCTGATGCCATTTCCCCCGCACCCCATCACGACATTTATTCCATTGAGGATCTCCGGCAGCTTGTATACTCGCTGAAAGAGGCAACGGAGTATCAAAAGCCTGTGATCGTGAAGGTCGCCGCTGTCCATAATATCGCCGCCATCGCCAGCGGCATCGCCCGCAGCGGCGCGGACATTATCGCCATTGACGGTTTCCGGGGCGGCACCGGTGCGGCCCCCACCCGAATCCGGGATAATGTGGGCATTCCCATTGAACTGGCTCTGGCAGCGGTTGACCAGCGGCTCCGGGATGAAGGGATCCGAAACCAGGTATCTTTGGTTGTGGGCGGCAGCATTCGCAGCGCATCGGACGTGGTCAAGGCCATTGCGCTGGGGGCTGATGCCTGCTATATCGCTACGGCTGCACTGCTTGCTATGGGCTGCCATCTGTGCCGTACCTGTCAAAGCGGTAAGTGCAACTGGGGCATCGCAACCCAGCGTCCGGAGCTGGTGAAGCGGCTGGATCCCGATGAGGGAAAGGAGCGCCTTGTGAATCTGATGACTGCATGGCGGCATGAGATCAAGGAGCTGATGGGCGGCATGGGCATCAATTCCATTGAAGCCCTCCGTGGCAACCGACTGATGCTTCGTGGGGTCGGCCTGACGGAAAAAGAACTGGAGATTCTCGGCATTTTCCATGCCGGATCATAAAAAAACATTAGAAATGATAAAATGGATGTGATATAACAATGCTGATAGATGCAAGAAACATGGATTACACAGCCTTGAATGAAGCGATTCGGCAAGCTGATGAGGAAATAGAAATCGTCGGTTGTCTTGGGCAGCGTTTTATCGGCACGGGTTCCCGCGGCAAAAACATCACGATCCACGGCATTCCCGGAAACGCGCTGGGTGCCTATCTGAACGGAGCGGAAATCACAGTCCACGGCAATGCCCAGGATGCGGTTGGTGATACCATGAACGCAGGCAAAATCGTGATTCACGGCAACATCGGTGATGCCGCCGGGTATGCCATGCGGGGCGGCGAGATCTTTGTCCAGGGAAATGCGGGTTACCGGGCAGGCATCCATATGAAAGAATATGGCGAAAAAGTGCCGGTGCTGGTAATCGGCGGCTGCGCAGGCAGCTTCCTCGGAGAGTACCAGGCAGGCGGTGTCATCCTGGTGCTGGGCTTGAACAGAGGGAATAAGCGGATCGTTCACAATTTCCCCTGCACCGGAATGCACGGCGGTAAGCTGATCCTCCGGGGCGACTGTACGGATGTGACATTCCCCGGCCAGATCAGCACCAGAACCCCGACAGATGCGGATCATATCCTGATCCGCAAATATGTCACGGAATACTGTGCGCTGTTTGGTACGGATATTGAGGAAGTTCTGCGTTCTCCCTTCACTGTTGTGACACCGGACAGTGCCAATCCCTATAAGCAGATGTATATAGCAAATTGAGCACAGAAAGCAGGTTGTTCGATATGAAATACACACCACAGGAAGTCATGCAGTACATCGAAGAGGAGGATGTCAAGTTCATCCGTCTGGCATTTTGTGATGTCCATGGGAAACCAAAAAACATCTCGATCATGCCCCAGGAGCTGGAACGGGCTTTTCGCTATGGCATCGCCGTCGATGCATCTGCCATCGCAGGCTTCGGCGACGAGGTTCATTCCGACCTGTTTCTGCACCCGGACCCTGCCACCATTGCGGTGCTTCCCTGGCGGCCGGAGCATGGCCGGGTGGTGCGGATGATGTGTTCCATTACCGATTTGGATGGCAACCGGTTCGCCCACGACACCAGAAGCATTCTGAAATGCGCCATCGCAGATGCGGCGAAAGCAGGCTATACCTTCTCCTTCGGCTCGGAACTGGAGTTCTATCTGTTCAAACTGGACGAGAATGGGGAACCCACCAATGTTCCCTATGACCACGCAAGCTACATGGATGTGGCCCCGGAGGACAAATGTGAAAATGTCCGCCGGGAGATCTGCCTTGCTCTGGAGCGGATGGGGATCCAGCCGGAATCCTCCCACCACGAGGAAGGTCCCGGACAGAATGAGATCGATTTTCGCTATTCCGATGCCCTGAGTGCGGCGGATCATGCTGTGACATTCTGTACGGTGGTCAAAACCATTGCGGCCCGGAACGGACTTCATGCGGATTTCTCTCCGAAGCCTCTGGACCGGAGGCCCGGCAGCGGATTCCACATCAATATCTCCGTAAACGGAGGCGACGAAATCGCAGCGCAGCGGATGATGGGCGGTATTCTGAGCAAAATCCAGGATATGACCCTGTTTTTGAATCCCACGGAGGAGTCCTACCGGCGTTTGGGTGAGCACAAGGCACCCAAATATATCTCCTGGTCCACAGACAACCGCTCCATGCTGATCCGGGTTCCGGCAGCGGCGGGAGAGTACCGCCGTTTTGAGCTTCGCAGTCCCGACTGCACCGCCAATCCCTATCTGGCCTTTGCGCTGCTGATTTGGGCAGGATTGGACGGCATCCTCAACAACATCGCTCTGCCCGAAAAATCCAATGTCAACCTCTATACCGCCTCCCCCAAGGATCTGTGGGGACTGGAAACCCTGCCGCTTACCCGCAGCAACGCTGCCAAAGCAGCTCTGTCCAGTGTTTTTCTCAAGTCCCACTTGCCGGAGTCCTTGATCAATTACTTTTGCGAACCCTGATACGAATTCAAATTCGCAGAAAGGAGGGAGCCTATGGTATTCAGCGAACAAACATATCGTGTACTGGTAGTGTCAGCGGCACAGAAATTCAACGACGCGCTGCTTCCTCTGCTCCCCTGCTCTGACTATTACCCAGTATGCGTTGTCCACAATATTGCGGCAGCCCGTCGGGAGCTTCTGGGAAATGCTTATGATTTTGTCATTGTCAATGCACCGCTGACCGATGATTACGGAACCCGCTTTGCCATCGATGCTTCCGGTCATACCGGCACGGTGGTACTGCTCCTGCTCCGTATGGATGCCTACGAGGAGATCCATGCCAAGGTTACACCCCACGGTGTCTTTACCCTTCCGAAGCCCACCCCGATACAGACCCTTCAGCAGGGCCTGCGCTGGATGGCAGCAGCCAGAGAACGCCTGAGGAAGCTGGAAAGTAAGGCTATCACCATTGAGGAAAAGATGGAGGAGATCCGGCTGGTAAACCGGGCAAAGTGGATCCTGATCGAGCAGCTGAAGATGACGGAAGCCGAAGCGCACCGCCACATCGAAAAGCAGGCCATGGACCGGTGCTGCTCCAAAAAGGAGATTGCACTGGGAATCATCAAAACATATTCATGATCGCAAATGCCTGAAGAAAAGCCTTCACTAAGGTGATATCACCCTTAGATTCCCCTTCCTTGGTGTGCAGATTCGAGCCCGGTTGCCGGCACCAAAGCAATATAATCCGAACCAGATCTTCTCGGTGGGAGACAGGTTCGGATTTATTGTTTTCTTCGGAGATATCGAGGAGATATACTTCCAAAACGGTGTTATCAAACGTCCAGAATCTAAGCCGAGAGGCCCAAGAAAAAAGAACACAATCTTAGTAGGACACTGTTATGGGAAAGAAAGTTTTATCTTGCGAGTTCAACATCGACACAGCCTGTGTGGAAGTCAAGTATGCAGAAGACAGTATGATCTCCATCGACTGCACCAGAATGGAAAAAGAGTTTGCTCGGAATATGTATGAGGCAAGTGAACCAGACTGGCTGGTATACAACGTACCGATGAACTATGTGAATCTGCTGCTCCACGGTGACATCCGGGAATATCTCAAAAACGTGACGGAGTATCATCCGTTCGATAGCTGGTACACGACAAGTGCGGTGCGAATCAAAGACGCACCGCACTTGTCAACATTTACGGCATTCGATGCTGCCGAGACAATTCCCAATGAATTTACCCATTCATGAATAGTTACCCTGTTGCCGAAAGCGGGGGAATTTGATATCATTATATCTACGAAATAATAACAATTTGAACTTTAATTCTGACATTGAGTGGAGGTTTTTATGGCTAAACTTACGGACATCAAGTACCGAATCGATCAGTTAGATGGCGGTGCTTTCCAAAATCTTTGCGATGCATATTTGAGTTGTAGGGGATACGGCACAGGATATTCATTAGGTATGAATACGGGTACTGATAAAACTGCAAAAGGAAATCCTGATACGTATTTTCTGACAACAAATAATAAGTATGTCTTCGTAATGTATACGACACAAAAAACGGATTTCGTGAACAAGGCATTAGAGGATTTGCAAAAATGCTTTGATCCAGAAAAAACAGGGTTGCCCGCGGAGGATGTTGTCGAAGTTGTTTACTGCCATACTTATGGACGGTTGGCTCCCGGCGATCATCAGACTCTCCATAAATTCTGCGAAGACAGAAACGCTGTATTGACATTAATCGGGTTAGATGATCTGGGAAATGACTTATATTTAAAATACCCTCGGCTTGCGAAGGACTATCTCGATATCAGCATCAATACCGGACAAATAACCACAACAGATGAATTCATACGAGTACATGATGCGAACAAAATGTCTGCTCCTTTGGATACACCTTTCATGTTTCGATCAGAGGAAGTTAAGGTTTCTAAGGAAAAACTCACTCAGAGTAATGTACTGGTAATATCTGGTCCTGCTGGAGTAGGAAAAACAAGATTGGCGCTTCGCATTTGTGAAGAATTTGCTGCTGAAAATGGATATGAAACTCTTTGTATAAGAAGTAACGGCCTGGAATTGTTTGAAGATCTGTCAACGTCCCTCGGAGCAGGGAAAGACTATTTGGTTTTTGTTGATGACGCAAATGAACTGACTGGCTTGCATTTTGTATTGGGCTATTTGCAAAAGGCAGCTTTAGGTCCAAAGAGTATTAAAAAAATCGTAATGACAGTGAGAGATTATGCTCGCAGCCAGGTTGTATCTCAGATCCTTGCTGTCGAAAGGCCTGAAATATTAAAAGTCGGATTATTAAAGGATGACGATATCAAAAAACTGATGGAGATCACCCTTGAGATTAAAAATCCGCTGTATTTAGACCGCATTGTCGCCATAGCAGAGGGAAATGCACGGCTGGCGATGTTGGCGGGTAAGGTTGCATCAGAGGCAAACGATCTAGCCTCCATTCGAGATGCCACAGAATTATACGATAGCTACTATGGAAAGCAAATCGAAATAATTACCAGTGGTGAAACAGGAATCATCTCCGCCGGTATTATCGCATTTTTTGAAGCATTACACCTGGATAACCTTAATCGATTAGAGGTGATCTTTGCTGCTACAAAAATTACTGCAGATCAGTTTCTTACTGATTTAAGACATTTTCACGATATGGAATTGGTAGACTTGCGGCATAATAAAGCTGCCAGAATCTCAGATCAAAGCTTCAGCAACTACCTTATTAAGTATGTTTTTGTAGACAAAAAAGTGATTCCGCTGAGCAAAATGATCGATATATCTTTCTTTATTAACAAAGAAAGAACAATATCTACCTGCAACATTCTTTTTAATGTTTTTTCTGACCATGCTGTCCAGGAATACGTGGAAGAAGAAATTAAGTGTGCTTGGGATCACCTTCAAACGGATAAAGATAATTTCTTCCCCTTCTTTAAGGCGTTTCACATAGTCCGTCCAACAGAAACACTTCTAATTCTAAAGGAATTGATAGACCAAGAGACGTTACATCCGTTTGATGTTCGTTCGATAGAGTTTAAGAAAAACGATAATGAGAAGAGCATCAATGATGAAATAATAAGTATCCTATGCAGTTTCATAAATCACTCGCAACTGCCAGAGGCACTTGAACTACTACTTCTCTACTATAAAAAACGTCCAGACTTATTTGAAGAAATTTATTCTGCCCTTGTGTCTCGCCTGGGTGTCAAGAGAGATTCCAATCAATATGGCTATTATACGCAAAAAGCGGTTGTTGAACGGCTTTGTGCTTTGGTAGAAGACAATCCCAGCGATGAAGATTTGCTTCTATTTGTTAGAGTGGCTGAGCAGTTTTTGAAACTCAGTTTTTCAAGGACAGAAAGTGGGCGAAGAAATTCAGTCATCTTCTACACGGTGCCACTTATCATGGATGATGCTGTTTCACAATATCGTGGCATGTTATGGAATCAGCTATTAAAAATCTACCAAAATAATATGTGCAAAGAAGAAATAGAAAGCCTGCTCCGTGATTATTGCCAAGAAGGGGGAAATAAGGTAGATTATGAGATAGTTAAACAGGAATTCGAAAAAGTAATCTGCTTTTTCTCCTTGTTGTCAACAGATAACATCTATCACTGCGTAATCGCAGAGCATATCGCAAAGCTAGCTCAGCGCATAGAATATGGCTGTATAGAAGCACTTATTCCATTCATTGACTCACCTAAGTTCACAATTTACCACACATTGAAGTTCGATCATCTTGAAATGCTAGAACTAAGTTACGATGAACGTCGCACTTTGCACAAGACGCGTGTGCAGAACATGGTTAAGAATTATGATCTTCAGGATTTTCAATACTTACTGAATGTATGCAGAGAATGTCTGACGGCTATTGACAAAGATGCGCGACTACTATCAGCAGGAATCGAGTATGCACTAGAGGCGTTTTCATCGAATTCAGCGTTATATAATGCTGTGGTAAAAGCGTATATTGATGCTGATACCCCCTATGACATACGCTCAGGTAACATTATTTCGCGCCTTTTTAACACTATGCCTGCAGAGAATGTCAAAGAAATGATTGAATCATGTGATTTTTCACAGAAGAATGTGTGGCTATGGCAACTGTATGTTGAACTACCGGAAGACCAAATATCTACCACCTGGGCAGAGGCGCTTCTGGACTTTTTGCAGACCCCACCTCAAAAGCTACGCTCGGCCCCCTACCGTCCAATTGATGAGATTAAAAAATATGAGCGCATAGATAAAGATTTTATTATAAAAGCAAGTAGAATTATAGCAAACCACTACGATGAGTCGCCATTTGCATTCAATCTATACTTCTTCTTTATGATGAATCCATACCATACTGAAGCGTCAGAAGTAGTTTCACAGTATATAAGAGATATTTCCTTGCTGGAAGATATATACTTGAAAGGTATTGTTTATTCGGGAAATGAGGATTCTGACGGAAAGTTGCTTGAAGCAATCATTAAACAGGATAAGACTTTCTTAGAACGGTATCTCGATGAGTTAATTCTCAAGGGAACTTCTACTTACAGTATCCCAAAAACATGGGCAAAGCGTTTGGCTCATATCTGGCAAGAAGATCAACACATGGATTACATGAATAGAATTTCTAATTATCTATTCGAAAAAGCAGATGGACATAGCATAATATATCGGGCAGTGGTTGGGCAATTGTTACAACCTAAAGATGGCGGAGACATAATTGAACAGCGGAAAAGTGAATGGATTGAATATACAATTCAATCGTTTTATCAAGACAAGCAACGAATGTACAATCTTTTCTCTGCTATTAAAGAGCATAAGACAGAACAAAGAACAGTGGCATTAAGAAAGCTTCTGGAACAGAATGATGACTATGAATTGTTTGAAGAATTGCCCCTAGAACCTTCTCATTGGGGTGGTTGGGGAAGTATGATTCCTTATATGCAAGAACGTATTACGTATTTGACCTCACTTCTACCTATGCTCTCCGGGTTGAAATTTTTGAAACATAAGCAAAAAGTACAAAATGACATTGATATCTGGAGAGCACGGATAAAGCATGAGGAGATAAAAGAACTGTTAGAATGACTAGGGTAAAACAATTCATATCATATTTCTAAAAAACGAGGAGTCGTCATATGACGGCTCCTCTGTATTCTTAGCAGCTTTCATCTTCCTTTCCTTCTGCATGATCCGCTTCTCGTTGAGCATTCCATTCTAGGAATTCCCATTGACCCTCCTCGCTCTCATAGAATGCGATGATATTAGGAAGGGTACACTGAGTAATGTACTGAATCTCATGCTACGGAATACCGGAATTGTTGACGAGCTTCTTTCGACGAGCCAAGTTAACGAATTCCCCTCCGGTTCAATATGAAATTTTCAAGGTATAAGTGTGGATGTGCAAATAGTGTTGATCGAGGGCAGACCTCTGTGATGGGCTCATTGCTTTCGTCAAAGAAAAGCAACTGCTGTTCAACGAAGGGGATCAGATAGGGGCTGGATTGCTCAACGGCCACTCCGTTACAGATAAGCTGAGACGTACCCAGAACAACCGCTGGAACCGCATCATAGGAATCCATGGATTCGAGTTTTGCAAGTGTGTCCTCCACCATGTCGGTTTGGATAGATGCTGCCAGGAGATCCGGCATGTTTGCTTTTTCCCATAAGGAATCAATGCCGCCTAATACAGCGGCTGCATTATTTACACTGCTGGAAATGAACGTGGATGCCAGCATAATAAATACCAGCAATATTACATTGGTGTTTTTTCGCCTTTGCAGGTCTTTTTTCAGGATTCTTAAAAACATATACGGGGCTCCTTTCAGCTTTCTGCACTCATATTAACAGAGGAATTATTAAGTAATTCTTAAATAAAAATCATACGGGCAACAATACCATATGCCTGCATCCTAGCGAGGTTTATTAGTAATTGTAAGCAGCGTTGTGGTACACTTCCTATCGGCCACATGATCAATGAGGAACAGCATTTTCAATTTAATGCTTTGGCTACACCTTTTATT
Organism: Oscillospiraceae bacterium; assembly: GCA_015068305.1. Taxonomy (GTDB): domain Bacteria; phylum Bacillota; class Clostridia; order Oscillospirales; family Oscillospiraceae; genus Faecousia. Next base: position 2,940 of record SVKV01000020.1, on the reverse strand, counting down.
TTGGATCTTTTAACGCAAGCTGTTAAGAGAGATAATACTGTTTTAGATTTCGATTACCATGGTGCCGTTAACACTTGCCTTTGTAGCCGACACAGAATTTTCCGGCGGGGACGTCCTCGCAGCTAGTTCTGTAAACGGCTACAAAGCCGAAAAATAACGGCGATTCAAATCGCACAACAAAAAATGCGCCTACCGTCGCAAGACGGTAGGCGCATTGCCATTTGTTAGATATAAACCTGGCAGGTCAGATCTTGCCACTGATTGCGACGGAGGATCTGTCCGTTGGCTTGTCTATACTTCTTCGCTTCCTCGAAACCGATGGAAAATTCGAAGTACAGCTTATGCCTCCCCAGTTTTGATAGCAGCCTGAGCGGCAGCCAGGCGGGCGATGGGCACGCGGAAGGGGGAGCAGGACACGTAGTCCAGGCCGATGGAGTGGCAGAACTCAACGGACGTGGGATCGCCGCCGTGCTCGCCGCAGATACCGACATGCAGCTTAGCGTTGTTGGCACGGCCCAGAGTGCAGGCCATGTTCATCAGCTTGCCAACGCCGGTCTGATCCAGCTTTGCGAAGGGATCGTTCTCAAAGATCTTGGAATCGTAGTAGGCGTTCAGGAACTTGCCGGCGTCGTCACGGGAGAAGCCGTAGGTCATCTGGGTCAGGTCGTTGGTACCGAAGCAGAAGAAGTCGGCGTTCTGGGCGATCTCGTCGGCGGTCAGGCAGGCGCGGGGGATCTCGATCATGGTGCCGACCTCGTAGTGCAGATCAGCGCCGGCAGCGGCGATCTCAGCATTGGCGGTCTCGACGACCACGCTCTTGACGTACTTCAGCTCCTTGACGTCGCCGACCAGGGGGATCATGATCTCGGGGACCAGGTTCCAGTCGGGGTGAGCCTTGGAGACGTTGATGGCAGCCCGGATGACAGCGGAGGTCTGCATCTTGGCGATCTCGGGATAGGTGACGGCCAGACGGCAGCCGCGGTGACCCATCATGGGGTTGAACTCGTGCAGGGAGGTGATGATGGCCTTGATCTGCTCAACGGTCTTGCCCTGAGTCTTGGCCAGCAGAGCGATGTCCTCCTCGGTGGTGGGCACGAACTCATGCAGGGGGGGATCCAGGAAGCGGATGCAGACGGGCATGCCTTCCAGAGCCTCGTACAGCTTCTCGAAGTCGGACTGCTGGTAGGGCAGGATCTTTGCCAGAGCGGTCTCGCGCTCGGCAGCGGTATCGGAGCAGATCATCTCGCGGAATGCGGCGATACGGTCAGCCTCGAAGAACATGTGCTCGGTACGGCACAGGCCGATGCCTTCTGCGCCCAGCTCGCGGGCCTTCTTGGCGTCGGTGGGGGTGTCGGCATTGGTGCGGACCTTCAGGGTGCGGAACTTGTCAGCCCAGCCCATGATGGTGCCGAAGTTGCCGGAGATCTCAGCGTCAACGGTGGGGATCAGGCCGTCGTAGATGTTACCGGTGGAGCCGTCGATGGAGATGCAGTCGCCCTCATGGTAGGTCTTGCCGGCCAGAGTGAACTGCTTGTTCTCCTCGTCCATGTTGATCTCGCCGCAGCCGGAGACACAGCACTTGCCCATGCCGCGGGCAACGACGGCTGCGTGGGAGGTCATACCGCCGCGGACGGTCAGGATGCCCTGAGCGGCCTTCATACCGGTGATGTCCTCGGGAGAGGTCTCCAGACGGACCAGAACGACCTTCTTGCCGGCGTTCTTCCAGCTTTCAGCGTCCTCAGCGGAGAAGACGACCTGGCCGCAGGCAGCTCCGGGAGAAGCGCCCAGACCACGACCAATGGGGGTGGCAGCCTTCAGGGCCTTGGTGTCGAACTGGGGATGCAGCAGGGTGTCCAGGTTACGGGGGTCGATCATCAGAACGGCCTCGGCCTCGGTCTTGTGGCCCTCGGCAACCAGGTCAACAGCGATCTGCAGAGCGGCCTGAGCGGTACGCTTGCCGTTACGGGTCTGCAGCATGTAGAGCTTGCCGTGCTCGACGGTGAACTCCATGTCCTGCATGTCATGGTAGTGGTTCTCCAGGATGGAGCAAACTTCCACGAACTGCTTGAAAGCCTCGGGGAACTTGTCAGCCATCTCGGCGATGGGCATGGGAGTACGGACGCCGGCAACCACGTCTTCGCCCTGGGCGTTGGTCAGGAACTCGCCCATCAGCTTCTTCTCGCCGGTAGCGGGGTCACGGGTGAAAGCAACGCCGGTGCCGCAGTCGTCGCCCATGTTGCCGAAGGCCATGGACTGGACGTTAACGGCGGTACCCCAGGAGTAGGGGATATCGTTGTCGCGGCGGTAAACATTGGCGCGGGGGTTGTCCCAGGAGCGGAACACGGCCTTGATGGCGCCCATCAGCTGCTCCTTGGGGTCGGAGGGGAAGTCGGTGCCGATCTTGGACTTGTACTCAGCCTTGAACTGCTCAGCCAGCTCCTTCAGATCCTCAGCGGTCAGCTCAACGTCCAGCTTGACGCCCTTGGCTTCCTTCATCTCGTCGATCAGAGCCTCGAAATACTTCTTGCCCACTTCCATGACGACGTCGGAGTACATCTGGATGAAGCGGCGGTAGCAGTCGTAAGCCCAACGGGGGTTGCCGGACTTCTCGGCCATGACCTTGACCACGTCCTCATTCAGACCCAGGTTCAGGATGGTGTCCATCATGCCGGGCATGGAGGCGCGGGCGCCGGAACGGACGGAGACCAGCAGGGGGTTCTCCAGATCACCGAACTTCTTGCCGGTGATGGCTTCCAGCTTATCAACATATTCCATGATCTCGGCCTGGATATCGTCGTTGATCTTCCGGCCGTCCTCATAATACTGGGTGCAGGCTTCGGTGGAGATGGTGAAACCCTGGGGGACAGGCAGACCGATGTTGGTCATTTCAGCCAGGTTGGCGCCCTTACCGCCCAGCAGCTCGCGCATGGAGCCGTTGCC
>SVKV01000019.1 GCA_015068305.1 Oscillospiraceae bacterium | reverse complement strand
GGGTGGAGTCGTACTTCAGCAGGTGAGCCAGCATCTTGGGAGAGGTCAGGTCGTTGATGGCAACGATCTCAAAACCCTCAGCACCGAACATCTGACGGAAAGCCAGACGGCCGATACGGCCAAAACCGTTAATTGCAACTTTAACAGACATGGGAATTTCCTCCATTTCAAATTACTGCTCATGGCAGTATATTAGACTGTTGTTTGTACGGAATACGATATATCCGTACGGATTCATTATACAATACGACAGTTGGATTGTAAACTGTAAAAATTGTAGAAAACCATAAGATTATTCAAAAAGTTTGGTGAATATTGCTAATTTCCCAATAAATCCCATCTGCAAATAGGTCTGCGCATAACCTGCTTCCGGGGGGCATAGGATGCATCAGCAAGGAGGGATGGACATGACCGAAGGGCAGATGCCCCATGCGCTGGCGCTGACGGAGCGGAGGAAGCTGACCATGACCGGAGCGCTGGAGGTGGTCAGCTTCGATGAAACTTCCGTGGTGGTGAAGACCACCCTGGGGACGCTGGTGATCCAGGGGCAGAATCTGCAGCTGAAACAGCTGACGCTGGACGGGGGGAATGTGGCGGTGGAGGGGGAAATCGGGAGCCTGCAGTATGAGCATGACCGCCCCGCCGGCGGCTGGCTGAGCCGGCTGCTGGGATGAACAGCCCCCAGACCGCGGCGCTGCGGTTCGTCTGTGCCTGGCTGACCGGCATGGTGCTGGGGCTGTATTACGGTTTTTTGCGGCCTCTGCGCCCCAAACATACCCAGCTTTCCGATCTGCTGTTTCTGCCGGCGGCGGTGTACGGCTGGCTGGAAGTGAATTTCCGGGTATGCCGGGGGGACCTGCGGCCGGTGTGGCTTTTGGGGATGATCCTGGGGGGACTGGCCTGGGAAGCCACGGCAGGGCGGCTTCTGCGGCCGGTGTTTTCCCGGTTTTGGGAAATACTTGGCAAAATATGGGATTTAATGGTCCTTCCCTGTAAAAAAATTTTCAAATTTGCAAAAATTTTGTTTGCATCTGGGGAAAAATGGGTTACAATAAGATGGAGTAATCGTCGGCACAGGCCAAAGAAAGAACGGAGGTGGCGCCATGGAAAAACTGAAGGAAATCCTGAGCAAGGTCCGGTTTGTTTATCGGCGCACCAGCAATATTACGAAGATAATCGTGGCGGTGGCTGTCGTACTGTGTATGACTACGCTGATTGCCCTGCATCTGTCCACCGATGCGCTGAAGGAGCGGACGGAAGACCTGCGGCAGAAGGCAGGTATGCTGGAAGAAGAAAACCGCGAGCTGGAAGAAAAAATCGATGAGCTGGGTTCTGTGAAAAGCGTTGTTGAGATTGCGGAAGAAGAACTGGGTCTGGTCCAGCCCAATGCAGTGGTCATCCAGACCGAACCCAATTAACTGGAGGAAAGAAAATTACATGGAGTTAACCGTCGGAACCGTCCTGGAAGGAAAAGTCAAATCCATCACCAATTTCGGAGCATTCATCGCCCTGCCGGAGAATAAGACCGGCATGGTACATATTTCCGAGGTCGCCAATGCCTATGTCAGCGACATCCGGGCCCACCTGACTGAGGGCCAGGAGGTCAAGGTCGTGATCATCGGCAACGAAAACGGCAAAATCAATCTGTCCATCAAGCGCCTGGAGCACAAGCCTCAGCGTGAAAATACCGGCGCACCCCGCCGGGAAGGCGGAAATTTCCGCCCCGCAGCAGCACCCCGCCGGGAGGGTAATTCCTACCAGAATCAGAACCGGCCCCAGCATGCTGCACCCACCCCGCCTCCGGCACCCAAGAGTGCCGATCAGCTTTTCGAAGAGAAGCTGAAGGCCTTCATGTCCGAGTCCGACTCCAAGCTGTCCTCCATGCGGGCCGACCACCGCACCAAGAGCAGAAGAAGATAAGAAAATGGGCTGCGTCGCAGCCCATTTTTTGAGGTATTTCAAATGAAGAATGTTGTCATTACCGGCGGTTCCCGGGGCATCGGCGCTGCAGCGGTGGCGCTGTTTGCAGCAAAGGGCGACCGGGTGTATTTCCTCTATGAAAAAGAACACGAAGCGGCGGCCCTGGTGGCGTCAAACACCGGTGCCACGGCGATTTGCTGCGATGTTTCCGACAGTGCAGCGGTAACTGCCGCATTCCGGCAAATCGGGGATGTGGATGTGCTGATCTGCAATGCAGGAATCGCCCGGACGGGACTGATGTCCCAGCTGGACGAAGCTGTCTGGGACCGGATCTTTGATGTGAACGTCAAGGGCATGTATCTGTGCATCAATGCCGCCATGCCGGCGTTTCTGAGAAAGCATGCCGGCTGCATCATCACCGTTTCCTCCATGTGGGGCCAGGTGGGAGCCTCCTGCGAGGCAGCCTACTCCGCATCCAAGGGCGCGGTGATCGCCCTGACCCGGGCTCTTGCAAAGGAGCTTGGCCCCAGCGGCATCCGGGTCAACTGCGTCACCCCCGGGGTGATCCTGACGGATATGTGCGCCGGGATCGATCCGGAAATTCTGGAAGAAATGGCTGAGGAAGCCCCTGTGGGCCGCAACGGCAGCCCTGCGGATGTGGCAAAGGCCATGGAATATTTAAGCGAAGCAACATTTGTCACCGGACAGGTGCTTCCTGTCAACGGCGGCTACGTAATTTGATGGAGGTTTACCAATGAAAATTGCAATTGGCTGTGACCACGGCGCTCTGGATATGAAGAACAAGGTGGTTGCACATCTTCAGAAGAAGGGTTTCGAGGTCCTGGACTGCGGCACCCACACCAAGGATTCCTGTGATTACCCCGATTTCTGCGGTGCTGCCGCCAAGGCAGTGGCAGCGGGAGAATGTGAAAAGGGCATTGTGCTGTGCACCACCGGCATCGGTGCATCCATCGTGGCCAATAAGGTCGATGGCGTCCGCTGCGCCCTGCTCCATGAGACCTGGTCTGCAAAAATGACCCGGCTTCACAACGACACCAACGTGATGGCCCTGGGTGCCGGCGTGGTGGGTGAGAACCTGGCTCTGGAAATTGTGGACACCTGGCTGGGTACCGAATTCTCCGGCGACGAGCGTCACCAGAGAAGAATCGACAAGGTTATGGCCCTCGAGGGTTAACGAAAAACAGGACCTGCCCGGCATCCGCCGGGCAGGTCTTTTATCATCGGGGTTCAAGTTTCAGTTTCGCGGCGAGTCGCCGCGGACAACTTGTGAATATACTCCCTACCGCAACCGGCATTACCGCCCGATACCATGGTGCGGAAGTCAAATTACAGTTTATTGATCAGATAAACTGATTTGCACCTTTCTTGTTTCGGCAAGAAAGGTGCCCCAAAGAAACCGACCTAAGGGGCGCTACGGGCCAATCGCGCCCCCTTAGGTATCCCCCGCCGCATCGCCATCCAGCATTCAAAAATGTTCCGATTTTTGAACGCTTGCATTTTGCAAATCTGAAAGTCTGCACCGCAGAGCCCGCTGAAAATCGGGACATTTTCAGTGGGCGGTGGTCAAAAGCGGCGGGAGTGGGGTCCGGGGCGAGGATGCGATTTGCCCGTAATGCCTCGCCCCGGACGACTTCTTTGGTTACTTTCTTGTTCGGACACAAGAAAGTAACATCGGCCATTGGATCGATAAATTCCAATTTGAAACGTAGCTGTACAAAAAAGTGCCGCCTGCTTTTGCAGGCGGCACGGACTATTTACAGATAAAACCCCGCTTCCAGCAGACGGCTGAGGGCCTCGTTGGCTTCCTCATCGGTAAAGAGGGAGGTAAACCGCTTGTCCACAGCCAGCGCTTCCAGGGAAAGCTTCAGCTGTCTTTTGGCTTTCAGGTCCCCAAAGCCGTCGCTGAGCCGGCTGCCGGAGAGGACTCTTTTTGCACCCTTCAGATCCAGGGGGCGCATCCGAATGCCCATGAGGGCAGCGGCAGCGCGGTTATTTTCCCAGGCGGCGATGAATTTTTCTTCCATAGAAAAGACTCCTTTTAGAAAGCATGCCCCCTCTGCGAGGGGGCATACAGCTTATTTTTCAAGGATAATGGGGCCGTTATTTTCCAGAGCGGCCCTGATGTGGGCGGCAGCCTCGGCAGGAGCCAGCTTCACCTGTTCGCCGGTGACCATGTTCTTGACGGAGCAGACACCTTCGGCAATCTCGTCCTCACCCAGCAGAACGGCGAAGGGAACACCCAGCTTGTTGGCATAGGCCATCTTCTGCTTGAACTTCTTCTGCTCACCGTAGAGCTGCACCTTGATGCCCTCACTTCTCAGAGCCTGGGCCAGGGCGATGGCGGGGCCGGGCTCCGGGGTCATGGGCAGCACCAGCGCATCGGCGGGGGCGGAGGGCAGGGCAGGATTCAGAAGATTCTGCTCATCCAGAACGTAGAACAGACGGGTCAGGCCGATGGAGATACCCACGCCGGGCAGCTGCTTGTCGATATAGTAGCCTGCCAGATTGTCGTAGCGGCCGCCGGAACAGACGGAGCCGATCTCCGGATGGTCCAGCAGGGTGGTTTCGTAAACGGTGCCGGTGTAGTAGTCCAGGCCTCTTGCAATGGTCAGATCCACTGCAAAATTTTCCTCGGGAACGCCGAAGGCGGCCAGGTTTGCGGTGACGGCCTTCAGTTCGGAAAGACCCAGATCAAAGGTTTCATTTCTGCCGGCATAGCCTTCCAGGGCGGCGATGACCTCAGCGTTGGTGCCGGAGATGGCGATAAACTTGAGGATCTCATCTGCCTGCATTTCAGAAAGACCGCATTCCTCACCCATGAGGATGGCCTTAACCTTTTCAGCGCCGATCTTGTCCAGCTTGTCCACAGAGCGCATGATGTCGCCGCTCTTTTCGGACAGGTCCATCATGGCGTAAAAGCCGTTGAGGATCTTCCGATTGTTCACCCGGATCTGGAAACGCTTCAGACCGAAGCCCCGGAACACATTGTAGATGATGGCGGGAATTTCGGCTTCGTTGAGAATGTCCAGCTTGCCGTCGCCGATGATGTCGATGTCAGCCTGGTAGAACTCCCGGAACCGGCCCCGCTGAGCCCGCTCGCCCCGGTAGACCTTGGAGATCTGGAACCGGCGGAAGGGGAAGGCCAGGTCATTGCAGTGGAGGGCCACATACTTGGCAAGGGGCACGGTCAGATCGAACCGGAGGGCCAGATCGCTGTCGCCCTTCTGGAACCGGTAGATCTGCTTCTCGGTTTCGCCGCCGCCCTTGGCAAGCAGGATCTGAGCATCCTCAATGGCAGGGGTGTCCAGAGGGGCAAAGCCGTAGGAAGAATAGGTGTCGCGGAGGATCTGCACCATCCGCTCAAACTGGATCTGCTTGGAAGGCAGCAGCTCCATAAAGCCGGACAGAGTCCGGGGCTTAATTATATCCATAAAATGTTACCTCACAACTATTTGAATGCAAAATTCAAAATGCAAAATGCAAAATTAAAATGTCGATCCAACATTTTGCATTTTACATTCTGCATTCTGCATTTAATTTAGAATCGGCTTTTGCTGCGCAGCATCTCGCGCCAATCCAGATCGCCCCGCTGCAGGCCCATGATGGACATTTCGGCGGAAGCCAGGTTGGTGGCGATGGGCACATTGTGCTTGTCGCAGTGGCGGATGGTTTCGATCATCTGGGCATCGTCCCAGGGATCGGTGGTATTGGGATCGGTGAACAGCAGCACCAGATCGATTTCGTTGTATGCAATGCGGGCGTTGATCTGCTGATGGCCGCCCTGCTTATGGGAAAGCAGCAGTGTGATGGGCAGACCCGTGTTGTCAGCGATCAGCCGGCCGGTGGTGGCAGTGGCAAAGAGATTATGCTTGATCAGAACGCTTTTGTAGGCGGTGCAGAACTGAACCATCAGTTCTTTTTTCTTGTCGTGCGCCAGAAATGCGATGTTCACAACGCTCACTCCTTCATATATTCTGGCCTTACCGGAGACCGATGGCTTCCGGCAGACCCTGGATTCGTTTGGCAATGCGCCGGCAGGCCTTGGCAGCCGGACACCGGGGCTTCATTTTAAGCAGAGGCTGTCCCACAGCCGCTGCCAGTGTTACGTTTGGATCCTCCGGAACCAGGCCCAGCAAAGGCAGGCCTGCTTCGTCCATCACATCGTCGATGGTCACATTCATGGCAGAGACCATTTTCCGGTCCACCCGGTTGACGATGAGCCGCACATTGGTCTTTCCCATCAGCTCCAGCAGCTCGCCGGTGCGCTCCGCATCCCGGATGGCAGCGGGACCGGCGCCGGTGACCAGAATACACCGGTCTGCAAACCGGGCAGTGAGCCGGAAACCGGCATCCACTCCGGCGGGAGCATCCAGGAAAATAAAGTCGTAGATTTTCCGGGCCTCATAAATCAGTGCGCCGAAGGCATCGGTATCGATGGAATCGATGGAGGTGTTCATGGGTGCGGTTAGGAAGGAAAGGGAGGGAAACTGGGGATGCACAGCTGCCTGGCTCAGAGGATAATCCCCCCGGCAAACTTCCAGAAAAGAGAGGCAGGCCGCATCGGAAAGGCCCAGAGAAATATCCAGATTCCGCAGGCCCACATCGCAGTCGATGCAAAGCACCCGGCACCCGGAAGCAGCCAGCGCAGTGGCAATGCCGGCGCAGACCGAAGTTTTACCTGTGCCGCCCTTGCCGGACAGCACCGCGATCAGTTCGCCCACTTACCAGACTCCCCCATAATCAACGTTTGGGTTCATTATAAAGGAATATCGCACAAAAAGCAAGTGGGATTCCATGATTTTCCAAAGAATTTTCATCACATTTAACAATAAAACTGAAATGGAAACGATTCCACTTGTCAGCGACGGAAAAAAGCGGCAGCAGCCGAAGCTGCTGCCGCCAAAAGGGTGCGGGAGATTATTTTTTCATCTGTTTCCGGAGCCAGTCCTTGCCGTCGACGAACCGGGCAACGATGTAGGATACCACATAGTCGCCGGCTGCATTGACCATGGTGGCAGGGGGATCCACCAGATTGCCCAGGGCAATGGCGATGGGATAGGCAATGGCCATCTGGTCCGGGAAGAAGATGGTGCACAGCACCAGCTCGCCGGTACCGCCGCCGCCGGGAATGCCGGACATGGCAACGGAGGAGAAAATAGCCACGATGATGGCCAGGATCGCCTCACCGGTGCCGAAGTCCTTGCCGAAGATGCCGAACAGGAAGGCGACCTTGACAATGGCGCTCATGGCGGAGCCGTCCATGTGCATGGTGGCGCCCAGGGGCAGGACGATGTCGGAGATATCCTTGCTGATGCCGGTTTCTTCCGCTGCTTCCATGTTGGTGGGGATGGTAGCGACGGAGGAGCAGGTGCCGAAGGAAACGGCTGCGGGCTTAAACAGGTGCTTGAACATCACCTTGGCTGCACCCTTGCCGCCGCCGAACCGGGCATAGATGGGGAAGAAGGCGAACATATAGGCAAAGCACAGTACATAGTAGATGATCAGGGTGCGGCTGTAGTCGCCGATGAGCTCGGGGCCGTAGGTGGCCACCAGGGTGGCAAAGAAGCCGAAGAAACCGATGGGAGCATAGTAAGTAATGATCTTGACGACCTTCATGATGCAGTTCGTCAGATCAGCCAGCAGCTTTGCGGTCATGGTTTCCTTGCCTCCGGCCATCTGGATGCCGAAGCCGCAGAGAACAGCAAACACGATCAGCGGCAGAATGGCCCGGCGGCTCCACAGCTCGGGGAAGTCGGGCTTGGTGAAGAAGTTGATGATCATTTCTGCCAGGCCCAGGGTCTGGCCCACTTCACCTTCTACCACCTGATACTGGCCCTGGACCAGGGGGAAGATCCGGGCAATGACGTACATGATGAGTGCGGCGATGCCGGCGGTGACGCAGAAGGTGACCACGGTGACGCCCATGATCTTGCCGGCCTTTTTCATGGAGTCCATGTTGGCAATGGCGGAAGAGATGGAGCAGAACACCATGGGAACCACGATACAGAACATCAGATTGATGAACACGGTACCCAGGGGCTCCAGGACGGTGGCGCCGGGATCGAGAACCACGTCACCCTGCTTGATCATGGGGAAGAAGGCACCCACGATACAGCCGCCGATGACGCCAAGGAGCATGGTGATGATGAAACCGTAGTTTTTCAGAATTTTTTTCATAAAGATTCCTCCTGTGGGGGATTTGTGTCCATTATAGCGGTTGGAAGGACTCTTTGCAACAGCAAATTGGAATTTATCGAGGAGAACGGATTGCACCACAGGCATTCCCTTCGGTCACCACACCAGTCTGCGGACTGGTTCGCAATGACAGTAGGTTTCGACACGTTCTGCACCAATTTTAGTGCAACCAACTACCAAGTTTCCATGTCATTGCGAGGAGGCCTGAAAGGCCGACGTGGCAATCCGCATCCCGCCAAACTGTAATTTGAACATCTTATCTTTTCATTAAATTCACAAAATCGTCTTTCTTTCTCATTTGGGGTGTGCTATAATGTGTAAAATTGGTTTGGTATTGCCATTTGAAGTTTTAAGGAGAATCCAATGGGACTTTTTACAAAATTATTCGGTACCCGGTCTGAACGGGAAATCAAGAAAATCCAGCCCACCGTCGACAAAATTCTGGCGATGGAGGAAGAATATAAAAATCTGTCTGAAGAACAGCTGAAGGGCAAGACCCAGGAATTCAAAAACCGGCTGGCTGCCGGCGAGACCCTGGACGATATCCTCCCCGAGGCTTTTGCCACCGTCCGGGAGGCCGCCTGGCGTGTGCTGGGCATGAAGCCCTACCCGGTCCAGCTCATCGGCGGCATCGTGCTCCACCAGGGCCGGATCGCCGAAATGAAGACCGGCGAAGGCAAGACCCTGGTGGCCATTTTGCCCTGCTATCTGAATGCGCTGACCGGCAAGGGTGTCCATGTGGTCACCGTCAATGAGTATCTTGCCAAGCGCGACTCCGAGTGGATGGGCAAGGTCCACCGGTATCTGGGCCTTACGGTGGGTCTGATCATTCCCGGCCAGACCTCTGCTCAGCGCCGGGAAAGCTATGCCGCAGACATCACCTACTGCACCAACAACGAGCTGGGCTTTGACTATCTGAGAGATAACATGGCCATCTATAAATCCGAGCTTGTCCAGCGGGGCCATAATTTTGCCATCGTGGACGAGGTGGACTCCATCCTGATCGATGAAGCCAGAACCCCTCTGATCATTTCCGGCAAGGGCGAGGATTCTTCCAAGCTCTATGAAATGGCCGACAGCTTTGTATCCACACTGCGCAAGCAGGTTTTCGCCAAGACCGAGGACAAGGAAGTCCAGGACGATTACGACTGCGATTACTTTGTGGATGAAAAAAGCCGCACCGTTTCCCTCACCGCCTCCGGCATTGCCAAGGCCGAGCGGTTCTTCGGTGTGGAAAACCTGGCCGACGGGGAAAATGCCACCCTCAACCACCACATCAACCAGGCCATGAAGGCCCGGGGCCTTATGAAGAAGGACATCGACTATGTGGTGAAAGACGGCCAGATCATCATTGTTGACGAATTCACCGGCCGTCTGATGTACGGCAGACGCTACAACGAGGGCCTCCACCAGGCCATCGAGGCGAAGGAGCGTGTGACCGTCGCCGGGGAGAGCAAGACCCTGGCCACCATCACCTTCCAGAATTTCTTCCGGCTGTACTCCAAGCTCTCCGGCATGACTGGCACCGCCCTGACAGAGGAAGAGGAATTCGGCACCATCTACCGGCTGGATGTGGTGGAGATTCCCACCAACCGCCCCGTGATCCGCCAGGATCACTCCGACGTGGTCTATAAGACCGAGATGGGCAAGTTCCGGGCCATCATCCGGCAGGTGAAGGAATGCCATGCCAAGGGCCAGCCGGTGCTGGTGGGTACCGTATCCATTGAGAAAAGCGAAATTCTCAGCAAGCTCCTAAAGCGGGAGGGTATTCCCCACAATGTTCTGAATGCCAAGTACCATGAGATGGAGGCCCAGATCGTGGCCCAGGCCGGTCACTTCGGTGCGGTCACCATCGCCACCAACATGGCAGGCCGCGGCACCGACATCGTGCTGGGCGGCAATGCCGAATACATGGCCAAAAACGACCTGCGCAAGCAGGGCGTGGAGGAGGACCTCATCGCCGAGGCCGATTCCTATGCCGAAACGGACAAGCCGGAGATTCTGGAGGTCCGGGCAAAATATGAGGCCCTTCTGGCACAGTACAAGGCGCAGATCAAGGACGATGCTGAAAAGGTGAGAGCCGCCGGCGGCCTGTTCATCATCGGCACCGAGCGCCATGAATCCCGCCGGATCGACAATCAGCTCCGGGGCCGGTCCGGCCGCCAGGGCGACCCCGGCGAAAGCCGGTTCTATCTGAGCCTCCAGGACGATCTGATGCGCCTGTTCTCTTCCGACCGGGTCATGGGCATGATGGATTCCCTGGGCCTGGATGAGGACACCCCCATCGATGCCAAGATCCTCTCCGGCGCTGTGGAAAATGCGCAGAAGAGCGTTGAAAGCCGGAACTTCCGGATCCGCAAGAATGTGCTGGAATACGACGATGTGATGAATACCCAGCGCGAGGTGATCTACGCCCAGCGCCAGAAGGTGCTGGACGGCGAGGACCTCCGGGAGAATATGACCCATATGCTCCGGCAGCTGATCGATTCCTCCGTCACCGATGCCCTGTCCGCCTCCGGCGGAACTGTGGATGAGGATACCGGCAGAACCCTGCTGGCCCAATTCCAGGGCATCTACTTCCCCAGAGGGGCCTGGTCCCCTGTGATGGGTGCCGGGGCGGAACAGACTGCCGACGAGATCTATGATCTGGCCCTGAAAACCTATGAAGCCAAGGAAGCCGCCTATACGCCCCAGATCATGCGGGAGCTGGAGCGGGTGGTGATGCTCCGGGTGGTGGACGAATACTGGATGGACAACATCGATGCCATGGACGATCTGAAGCAGGGCATCGGCCTCCGGGCCTACGGCCAGCATGACCCGGTCATTGCCTACAAGGAAGAGGGCTTCGAGATGTTCCAGGCTATGGTCACCGCCATCCGGGAGGAGACGGTGCGCCGGATGTTCCTGGTGCAGCTGAAAACCAACCAGGAGGTCAAGCGGGAACGGGTAGCCAAGGAAACCGGCACCGCCGCCGCAACCAAAAGTGAAGTAAAGAAGCAGCCTGTCCGCAATGCCGCCAAGAAAGTGGGTCCCAACGACCCCTGCCCCTGCGGCAGCGGCAAGAAGTACAAAAAGTGCTGCATGCAGAAAGATAAAATGGCCGAATGATTTTGGGCCAAATGCAAAATGCAAAATGATGAATGCAGAATGAAGGTATGCCCTCCGGGCATGATTTTAAACCGTCTGCGAAGCAGACACTGCAATTATGCATTTTGAATTCTGCATTCTGCATTTACTGGAGTTAATGCTATGTCTATTCAAACAAAAAAACTTGGACAACTGGAATATCTGGTTGCCGAAGGCATCACCGTGCCCCATTGCTTCACCACGAAGCTGGGCGGCATCAGCACCGGCGTTATGGCGGGGCTGAACATTGCCATCAAGCTGGATGAAACCCGGGAGAATGTGACAAAAAACTATGAGATTCTGGGAAATGCCCTGGGCTTTGAGATCTCAGACCTGGTGCTGACCCGGCAGATCCACTCGGATATTGTCCGCACCGTGACCCGCAGGGACTGCAACGGCTGCTTCCACCGGGATTACCCGGAGTGCGATGCCCTGGTTACCAACGATCCCGGCGTTGCCCTGACGGTATTCACCGCCGACTGCACCCCGCTGCTGTTTCACGACCCGGTGACCGGTGCCGTGGGCGCGGCCCACGCAGGCTGGCGGGGCACTGCCTCCGCCATTGGCCCCAAGACCGTGGCGGCCATGTGCGAAAGTTTTGGCTGCAGGCCGGAGGATATCCGGGCGGCCATCGGCCCAAATGTGGGCTTCTGCCATTTCGAAACCGACTCCGATGTGCCGGAGGCCATGATCGCCGCCTTCGGTGCGGAGGTGGAGCCATTCATCCGGAAATCCGGAGAAAAGTATTATGTAGATCTAAAAGAAATCAACGCCCTGATCCTACGCCGGGCAGGCCTGCGGCATATTGAGATCAGCGGGGACTGCACCATGTGCCGGCCGGATCGCTACTGGTCCCACCGGATAACCGGGGACAAGCGGGGTTCCCAGGGCGCCATCATTGTATGTAAGGGGGAAAAAGAATGAAAAGATTTCTTCCTTTGGTGCTGTGTCTGACATTGCTGCTGGGCATTTTCTCCGGCTGCGCTGCCGAGGATCGGCCCTATGTGCCCCACGGCGACGCCCTGGCGCCGGAGGATGCGGATGTGAATGTGCTGGACATTGAGGAGGAAGAGGTGGCCCAGGAGCTGACCCTGGTCTACTACCCCGACCGGTCCATGAATCCCTTCACATCCAACGATTTTACCAACCGGATGCTGTTTTCCCTGATCTACCAGGGGCTGTTCGCCACCAGCGCGGAATTTGAGTCGGTTCCCATCCTCTGTGAAAACTACCGGGTGTCTGCCGACTACAGAACCTACACCGTCTACATTCACGATGCGGCTTTTTCCGACGGCACCACGCTGACCATTGAGGATGTGCTGGCCAGCTTCGAGGCCGCCAAAGAGAGCAAGTATTACAGCGGCCGTTTCACCCATCTGGCAAAGATGGAGATCAATGAGGACCGGAGCATCACCTTCTATCTGCGTACCCCGGTGGAGGATTTCCTGTCCCTGCTGGACATTCCCATTGTGAAGGCAGAGCAGATCGAAGCGGAGCATCCGGTGGGAACCGGCCCCTACATTTTTGAAAGCAGCCTCACCGGTGCCCGGATGCGCCGGAATCCTGCCTGGTGGTGCTCCAGCCCCGATTTGCAGATCACGGCGGAAATGATCACTCTGGTGCAGGCCGAGAGCGCCACCCAGATCCGGGACGAATTTGAATTTTCCGATGTGGGTCTGGTGTGTACCGATCCCTGCTCCGATTCCTATGCCGACTACCGCTGCGACTACGAGCTGTGGAACTGCGACAACGGCATCATGGTGTACCTGGGCTGCAATGTGGCCTACAGCCAGAACGAGGTCTTTGAAACCGACACCCTCCGTTCCGCCATCACCTATGCCATTGACCGCAACGAACTGGTCAAGGACAATTACAACGGCTTTGCCCGGCCCACCGCCATTGCCATGGATCCGGGCCACCCCTATTATTCTGAGGCGCTGAACGCCAGGTACAGCTATGATCCGGTGAAATTCATCAATGCCATGAACTTTGCGGATCTGCCCCGGGAGCCCCTGCGGCTGCTGGTGAACTCCGATGACTCCATGCGGATGCGTCTGGCCCGCAATATTGTGGACATGCTCACAGAATGCGGTCTGAACATCGAAATGGTGGAAAAGCGGAACAATGAGTTCATCCAGGACGTCAAATACGGCAAGTACGACCTGTACCTGGGTCAGACCCGGCTGCCGCCCAACATGGACCTATCCGAATTCTTCCGGCCCTGGGGCAATCTCTCCTGGGGCAGTGTGGACAATGAGGGCCTTTACGATCTGTGCAAGGAGGCTCTGGATAACCACGGTAACTTCCCCAACCTCCACAAGGCCCTGGCAGATGACGGCCGGATCATTCCGCTGCTGTTCTGCGGCTATGCGGTCTATGCCGACCGGGGTCTGGTCAGTGATATGGAGCCTGCCCGGGACAATGTGTGCTTCTACACCCTGGGCCGGACCGATACCGATGCGCTGATCCCCATCGACTATCACAACAGTGAGGGATAAACTCAGACAAGGTCCCATGAAGGATATTGAGAGTCAATACAGAAATACTGTGAAAGAAGGTAATCAATCATGAGTAAGAAGACAAAAATGATTATCCTAATCATCGTTTCAGCATTGCTGGTCGCAGAGGCTTGTTTCATTGGTATTCGGCTGTTGAACAAGCCCGAACCTACCGAGCCCCCTACGGCAGCAGCCACTGAGGCACCCACCGAGGCTCCTACGGCAGCACCCACCGAGGCGCCCACTGAGGCCCCCACTGAGGCTCCCACTGAAGCTCCCACTGAAGCACCTACGGAGCCGCCTATGCTCTATCAGGATCCGCTGACCGGCGAACCGAAGGCAGAGCCTCACCAGACCCGAATCTTTGCGGTCACCATTAATAACGTGGGAGGCGCACTGCCCCATGTGGGTACCGCAAATGCCGGACTGTACTTTGAAATGTTCATCAATGACTATGCCACCCGGGGCCTGGCCCTGTATTCCGACATCCGGGATACGGAAGTGATTGGTTCCGTCCGGTCCTGGCGCTATAACTTTACAGATATTGCTGTCGCATATGATGCCTACGGTGCCCACGCCGGCGGCAGCGACAAGGTTCTGGGAGATGCCCGGAACAACAAGATTGATCATGTCAACGTGATCAACGCGGCTGGAACTTCTTTCCGGGACCAGGACCGCAGAAGACTCGGCTACAGCGGTGAGCATACGCTGATGGTCCGGGGACCGGAGCTTTACAACTATGTAGAAAAGGAAGGCATCCGGGTGACCCAGGAGGAAGACAAGACCTACGGCCTGAACTTCACGGAAGACGGAACCCCCGCCGACGGTGAAGCGGCCGGACTGATCGATGTGATCTTCAACCATAAGGGCCATCTGAAGCAGTCCACCTTCACCTATGATGAGCAGCTGGGCCAGTATCTTTACACCCAGTACGGCAAGGGTGCGGACAGTGTCACGGATAAAAACCGGGAAGCCTTTGAGAATGTCTTTGTGATTCTGACCACGGTGACAAATCAGGGCGTTTACCATGTGGCGGATCTGGACGGCAGCGGCGAGGGCTACTATGCCTGCGGCGGAAAGCTCATCAAGATCCAGTGGCACCACGAGAATCCCACCGATCCCTTTACCTTTACGCTGGAGGACGGCACGCCTCTGGTCCAGGGCATCGGCAACAGCTATATCGGCATTTGTCCTCTGAAGTCCACTGTCGAGTGGGAATGATCCTCTGAAAACAATTGGGCACCCCGGTTGGGGTGCCCTGTTTTTATGCTTTGACGGGATTCTGACCGCTTAGCAGCAGCCGCCGCAGCGGTCGTCGCAGCCGCAGTTGTTATTGTAATAGCCGCCGTTGTTGCCGCAGCCGCCGCAGTTGCAGAAGATCAGCAGCAGGATGATGATCCACCACCAGTTGTTGCCGGAAAAGCAGCTGCAGATACCGTTATTGTTGCACATAAGATTACCTCCGATTCATGTCGTTGAGCATTTCCGCTCACACTCCATGTTATGACAGAGGGCAAAAAAGGTGCTGCGGCCGGTCAGGGCCGCAGCAAAAATCTTACAGGGTTCTCAGGGCATCCACCAGGGCGGTCTTGCCGGCGGTCTTTTCATCCTTCATTTTGATGATCTTCGCGGGGCAACCGGCCACCACCGCATTGGCAGGCACATCCCCGACCACGATGGCACCGGCGGCAACCACTGCATTTTCGCCGATGCGGCAGCCCTCGATGACCACGGCGTTGGCACCGATGAGGACATTGTCCTCCACGATTACCGGGGTAGCGGAGGCGGGCTCGATGACACCGGCCAGAACAGCACCTGCACCCACATGGCAGTTCTTGCCCACGGTGGCCCGGCCGCCCAGAACAGCGCCCATGTCGATCATGGTGCCGTCGCCGATGACAGCACCGATGTTAATGATGGCGCCCATCATGATCACGGCGTTTTTGCCGATCTCCACCTGCTCCCGGATAATGGCACCGGGCTCGATCCGGGCGGGGATATCCTTCATGTCCAGCATGGGAATGGCGGAGTTGCGGCAGTTGTTCTCAATCTCCACATGCTCGAATTCGTTGGCCTGCAGAATAGGGCCGATCACTTTCCAGTCGCCGAATACGATTTTTTGGCCGGGAGCGGCGCTGAAGACCCGGCAGCCGGGGAATTCCACCGGCTCCTTTTCCCAGACATAGACTTTAACGGGGGTCTTCTTTTCAGAGGTGCGGATATATTCAATGATCTCGGTTGCGTTCATGTCGATTCTCCTTGTTTTGGATTCATGTATACAATACTAGCACCTTTCTGCACCAATTGCAAGCAGGAAATTGACACTTCTGCCCGGTTGGGGTATAATACTGGCAAATTAGAGTTTATCGACCAGATAAACTGATTCGCACCTTTCTTGTTTCGGCAAGAAAGGTGCCCCAAAGAAGCCGACTTAAGGAGGCGCTACGGGCAAATGCGCCCTCCTTAAGAATCCACCCGCCGCATCGCCATCCAGCATTCAAAAATGTTCCGATTTTTGAACGCTTGCATTCTGCAAACTTACAAGTTTGCTCCGCAGGGGAGGTTCCAGGGTAATTCGGCAGGGCGCAAGTCGGGACACTTGCGCACTTAGTAGAAATTCTGCGGGCCTTCCCGGTTTCGGAGGGGTGGTACATAGGAGGGGGCGTCTTTGTAAAAAGCCACCTCCTATGCCGATTTCTTTGGTTACTTTCTTGTTCGGATACAAGAAAGTAACACCGGTGCACTGAGCACCCATTTTCTGCGGCGGCTGACCGTTGACAGAAAATTCACTTAAAATGGAGGTTACATCCATGGATATTATTATGGACCGGCGGAATCTGCACCGGATTCCGGAACTGCAGTGGGATCTGCCGAAAACATCCGCCTATGTGCAGTATTCTCTGGAAAAGCTGAAATGCCGGGTGTTTTCCCCGGTGGAAAATGCGGTATGCGCATTTTTTGATTTCGGCGCGGAGGCGGCCATTGCCTTCCGGGCGGATATGGACGCGCTGCCCATTGAAGAAATGACCGGCGCGGCCTATGCATCCGGCCACCCGGGCAAAATGCACGCCTGCGGCCATGACGGCCATACGGCCATTTTGCTGGAGCTGGCCCGGCGGCTGGACAAAAAGGAGCGCCTGCCCCACAATGTGCTGCTGATCTTTCAGCCTGCGGAGGAATCTCCCGGCGGTGCCAAAATCATCTGTGATACCGGCGTTCTGGCCCAGCACCGGGTTCAGGCTGTCTTTGGCCTGCACCTGTGGCCGGGCCTTGAAAAGGGCTGCGTTTTCAGCCGGGAGCAGGAGCTGATGGCCAGCGCCAGCGAGCTGACGGTGGATATCTACGGAAAATCCTCCCACATCGGCAATGCCGCTGCCGGCATCGATGCCACCGCCGCTGCGGTGGAGTTTTACCGGCAGGTCCGGGAGGCGGAGGCATCCTTCCCCCCTGAGGTGTTCCGGCTGATGAATTTCGGCCAGTTCCACAGCGGCACGGTCCGCAACGCCCTGTCTGCCCATGCCCGGATGGAGGGCTCCCTGCGGGCATTCCAGGATGAGGTGCTGGAGAAGCTCCGGGAAAAGCTCCGGGAAGCAGCGAAAAATGTGGAGCAGCAGTTCGGCTGCACCGTGGAGATCACCCTGGGCGACAGCTATCCGGCTGTGATGAACGATCCCGGGCTGCTCCGGCGGGTGGAAAGAATTGCACCGGTAAAGAAGCTTGAAGCACCCAGCATGACAGCTGAGGATTTTTCCTGGTATCAGCGGTTTGCCGGCGGTATTTTCTTCTTCCTGGGTCTGGGCGATGCGCCGGCGCTGCATGCCAGCAATTTTGACTTTGACGAAGCCGTTCTGGTGAACGGTGCCGATTTCTTTGAAAAATTGGCGGAGGAGTTCCGATGATTCCCTTAAATTCCAATCTGTCCGCTCTGAAGCGGAGCCAGATCCGTACCTTTACCAACCTGGCCCGGGAAACCCCCGACTGCGCCATGCTCACCATCGGCGAGCCGGATTTTGATACCCCCAAGCCCATCAAAGCGGCGGCGGTCATCGCCCTGCAGATGGGTCAGACCCACTATGCCCCCAACCAGGGCACTCTGAAGCTGCGGCAGGCGATTTCTGAATTTGAAACAAACCGGGGCAATCCGGTTTCCCCGGAGCAGGTGCTGGTGACGGTCGGCGCCTGCCAGGCCCTGTTCACGGCCTTCCTGGGAATCCTGAATCCCGGGGAGGAGGTCATTGTGCCCACCCCCGCCTTTCCTCTCTATGAATCGCTGATTCAGATCGCCGGAGCGAAAATGGTGCCTTTGGATATTTCCAAAACCGGCTTCCAGATCCACGGGGAGGCGCTGAAGGCGGCCATCACCCCCAAAACCAAGGCCATCCTCATCAATTCTCCCAACAACCCCACCGGTACGGTGCTCAGTGAGGCATCCCTGGCGGCGGTGAAGGAAGCGGTGCTGGGAAAGCCCATCTTTGTGATCTGCGACAATGTATATAACCGGCTTGCATACGGGGTTTGCCCGGATTTGAGCCTGGATTCCCAGCTGAAGGAGCAGCTGATCCTGTGCCAGAGCTTCAGTAAGCCCTATGCCATGACCGGCTGGCGCATCGGCTATCTGACGGCTCCGGATTATGTGATGGACCGGCTGCTGCTGCTCAGCGCGGCAACAATCACGGCAGTGCCCACCTTCCTGCAGACGGCAGCGGAAGAGGCGCTGAAAACAGATCCCGGACCCATGGTGGAAGCTTATGAGAAGCGGCGGGAATATGTCTGCGGCCGGCTGAGGGGAATGGGCCTTTCCTTCCCGGAGCCGGAGGGTGCATTCTATGTATTTCCCGATATCTCGGAATTCGGCATCAGCTCTGAAGAATTCTGCACCCGGATGATCCGGGAGGGGAAGGTGGCGGCGGTGCCAGGTGCCTGCTTCGGTGCAGAAGGCTATATCCGCCTGTCCTACTGCTACAGCGACGGCGAACTGGAGCTGGGACTGGACCGGATGGAAGAATTTGTAAAAACACTGCGAAAGAAATCATAGAAATTCTTGATAAACTTCGAAGAATATGGTAGTATCGTGATAAAGCTCATCATTCCGGGAGAGAGATATGGAAAGAAGATTTATCCTGAAAGATAAAGATCTGCGAATCCCCTGTATTCTGGAGGAGCCGGAGTACTGCACCGTCCGCCGGTGCATCATCGGCGTCCATGGCTTCTGCGGCAACAAGGACAGCAAGATCCTTGTGGACATTGCGGAGGAAATGGGCCTCTTTGGCGCGGCCACGGTACGCTTTGACTTCCCGGCCCACGGCGACAGTCCGGTGACCGACTGGGAGCTGTCCCTGCGGCGTTGCCAGGATACGCTGGAAGCGGTGGTGCAGTGGGCCCATAAGGCTTATCCTTATGTGGATCTGTGCATCTTTGCCACCGGCTTCGGTGCCTTTGTGACCCTGGCATCCCTGAATGATCTGGAGGAGATCTCCGGCGGAATCCGGCTGGTGCTCCAGACCCCGGATGTGCGGATGGCGGAGACGGTGCTGCGTATGACCCAAATGACAGCAGAGGCCTTTCATAAGGCAGGCCGGGTGACCGTCGGCGCCACCTTGAAGCGCAGTGTGGAGGTGCCCTACAGCTTCTATGAGGATCTGCGCCGGAATGTGGTTTACGATACCTACAATACACCCATGCTGCTGCTCCACGGCGAGATGGATGAAATCGTTCCCCTGGACCACATTGCCCAGCTGCGGCGGATCAACGACCGGGCCAAACTGGTGGTGATCCCCGGAGCGGACCATCAGTTCCGGGGCGAAGGCCAGTGGGACATGGTGGTGGATCTGACCCGGGACTGGTTTGAATACGAGCAGGTCCTGCTGTGCGACTGTGAATAAGAAAAAAGCGCTCACCTTATGGGTGAGCGCTTTCTGTTATTCTTCCTGTTCCAGATCGTGGCCCATTTCGTGGTAGAAGTCGTCCTCCGGCTTGCCGGTGACGGCCTCCTTCTGATAGGCGCTGACGATCTTGGCGGCTTGCTCCACGGGAAGCAGAGTGCCGGCACCGGCGATGCAGCCGCCGGGACAGGCCATGCCCTCCAGAAGATATCCGTTGTACTTACCGGCCTTGGCCAGAGCCATCAGCTTCTTGCAGTCCCGCAGGCCTTCGGCCCGGGCGGTCTTGATCTCAATGTCCGGGTGGTCCTTCTTGGCAACCTCCGTCACCGCACCGGCAACACCGCCGGCCACCGCAAAGCCTCTGCCCAGGGCGGAGCCCACATTCAGGGATTCCTCCGGTTCGATGGTGTCAAAATCGATTTCCTTGGCCTCGAACATGCCCATGAGCTCCTCGAAGGTCAGCACAAAGTCCACATCGGAGCGGATGTCGGCCCGGATTGCCTCCAGCTTCTTGGCGGCGCAGGGACCTACAAAGACCACCTTGTAGCTGGGGTCGTACTTTTTGACCATACGGGCGGTGAAGACCATGGGGGTCAGGGTCATGGAGATCTTTCCGGCCTCAGAAGGATAGAGCTTGTGGATCATGGAATGCCAGGCGGGGCAGCAGGAGGTTGCCATGTAATTCTGCTCGTTAGGGACCTTCTCCAGGAAGTCCTTGGCTTCCTGGACGGTGCAGATGTCGGCACCGATGGCCACCTCCACCACATGGCGGAAGCCCAGCTGCTTCATGGCGGTGACAAACTTGCCAGGGGACAGCTTGCCGCTGAACTGGCCGATGAAAGCGGGGGCCACGATGGCCACCACCTTGTCACCTCTGAGAATGGACTGGATCACCTGGAAGATCTGGCCCTTGTCCGCGATGGCGCCAAAGGGGCAGGAAACCAGGCACTGGCCGCAGGAAACGCATTTGTCCTGGTTGATGACGGCACGGCCCTGGTTGTCGGAGACGATGGCATCCATGCCGCAGGCAGCCTGGCAGGGGCGCTCCAGGTGGATAATGGCATTGTAGGAGCAGGCCTTGGCGCACTTGCCGCACTTGATGCATTTGCTGTTGTCAATGAAGCTGCGGCCGTTGACAAAGCTGATGGCACCCTTGGGGCAGACCTTTTCGCAGGAGCGGGCCAGACAGTTCTGGCAGCCCTCCGTGACCCGGTACTGATTGGTGGGGCAGGCGTGGCAGGCATAGGGGATGATGTTGATCAGCGGGGGCTCATAGTACTGCTCGGCGATGGCGGCAGCGTCCATACCCTCGGTGACCAGGTGGCGGCCGTCGGCAGGCCGCAGGGAAAGACCCATGGCCAGGCGGACCCGCTCGCCGGCAATGGCCCGCTCCAGGAACACGGATTCCCGGTGCAGGGGGCGGTCGCCGGGGACAATGATGTAGGGAAGCTCGTCGGCAGCTTCGTAGCCGTTGCCGGAGTATGCCATCCGGGCAACTTCGGTGAAAACCTTTTTACGGATGTCCGTAATCAGAGAAGGGATACCTCTCATCGTATTTACCTCCAAAAAAGCATTTGGGGCTATTGTAGCACAACACCGGCAAAGAATCCAGACCAATTTACAAAATGGACGAATGTGTATATTTTGTTTTTCAATAAATGTGGGAAGGGTTCGTAACAAAGATTTAAGAATTGCCCCCCTTGTTCCGGGGAGGAAAGTATTGTAAAATAGAGTTGAGAATTTGAAAGGAGGAAAAAGAAATGAAAAAGTATCTGAAAATGAGCCTTGCTGTTTTGCTGGTGATGAGCCTGCTTGCAGGCTGCGGCGGCAGCAGCATGGCAGCGGACAGCGCCCCGGCCATGAAGCAGGAGGCAGCCATCGAAGCACCTATGGCAGAAGCACCCATGCTGAACGGCTCCATCTCCGACGCAGGAACCGGTGCCGGAAACAGCATCGCAGACACCGAACAGAAGCTGATCAAGACGGTCCGGATGGATGTGGAAACGGAAGACCTTGAGAATCTGCTGCCCCAGATCAGTGGGAAGATCAGTTCCCTGGGCGGCTATGTGGAAAACCAGGAGCTTTACAACGGAAGCGCCTATTCCTCCTACCGGCACCGCAGCGCAAGCCTGACGGTCCGGATCCCGGCGGAAAACCTGGATGGCTTCGTGGAGGATGTGAAGGGTGTTTCCAACGTGGTCACCTACAACGAAAGCACCGAGAATGTGACGCTGCGCTATGTTTCCACCGAGAGCCGCATGAAGGCATTGGAAGTGGAGCAGGAGCGGCTGCTGGAGCTGCTGGGCAAGGCCGAGAACATGGCAGACCTGTTGGAAATCGAAGCCCGGCTGACCGATGTGCGCTATGAGCTGGAGAATGTGACCAGCCAGCTGCGGGTGCTGAGCAACCAGGTGGACTATGCCACCATCCATCTGTACATTTCCCAGGTAAAGGTCTACACCGAGGTGGAGGAGCAGACCGTCTGGCAGCGGATCGGCAGCGGATTCAAGGAGAATCTTCGCTCCATCGGAGAAGATATGACCGACTTCTTCGTGTGGCTGGTGACCTATTCTCCCCAGCTGATTCTGTGGGCTGTGGTCATCGCAGCAGCTGTGGTGATCCTGAAGAAGAAGCTGGCTAAGAAGAAGGTTTCCCGGGCACCCCGCCAGAATGATACACAGCAGCAGTAAGGAGAAATGACGATGCATCACGATCATGAACATTGCCACGAGCACTGCCATCACCATGACCACTGCGGCGGCCACTGCGACCATACTCCCATGGAGGAGCTGGTGGCGCTGATGAAGTACATGGTGGGCCACAATGCAGCCCATGCAAAGGAACTGGCGGATCTGGCTGCCAAATTGGACCAGGCAGGAAACCACGCTGCCTTTGAGCAGGTGATGGCGGCGGTTTCCGACTTTGAAAAGGGCAATATGCGCCTCAGCGTCATCCTGGCCAGCCTGGATGTGAAATAAGGAGGAAGCCATGTGCCTTTCGACTGTCTATAAAAACAAATTATCCCCGGAAACGGTGGTCATGAAGAATGTGATGACCATCGAATGCCGGGATGGCTTCGTGATTCTGACCGATCTGATGGAGCGGCAGGTGGCCATTGAGGGGACCCTCGAAAAAGCCAATCTGGTGGACGGCATTGCCATCGTCCGGGAAGCATAAGCAAAAAAGAAGACCTCCGGTTTTGAAACCGGAGGTCTTTGCGTATCTTAGTAGTTTTCCTTGTGGACTTCGAAGTAAGCCTGGGGGTGCTTGCAGACAGGGCAGACCTTGGGAGCGGCAGTGCCCACAACCAGGTGACCGCAGTTACGGCATTCCCACATCACAACACCGGCCTTCTGGAAGACGGCATTGGTCTCCACATTGCGCAGCAGCGCCAGGTAGCGCTCCTCGTGGGTCTTTTCGATGGCGGCAACGCCCCGCATCTGCTCAGCCAGATCGTGGAAACCTTCCTCGTCGGCTTCCTTAGCCATCCGGTCGTACATATCGGTCCACTCGTAGTTCTCGCCCTCAGCGGCGTGCTTCAGATTCTGGGCGGTATCGCCAACACCGCCCAGAGCCTTGAACCACAGCTTGGCGTGCTCCTTTTCATTGTCGGCAGTCTGCAGGAACAGGGCTGCGATCTGCTCATAACCGGCCTTCTTGGCAACGGATGCAAAGTAGGTGTACTTGTTGCGGGCCTGGGATTCACCTGCAAAAGCCTCCCACAGATTCTTTTCGGTCTTGGTACCGGCATACTTGTTTGCCATTTCATATACCTCCTCAATATACTGCGGAAAATTTTTCCGTCTGGTATCATGTTAGCAGATTTTCTGCGCTGTGTCAAATGGTGGGGCTGACACATTTGCATATCGTATTTTGTGCACAAATCCCTGTTTCCATGCAGCGACAGCCGGGATTCCTAGCCCACCGGGGGCTCAAAGCTTTCTTCCACAGGGTAGCTGTCGGTGTCGGTAAAATGCCACCATTCAGCCTTGTAGGGCGTGAAGCCGTGCTTCTTCATCACATCCTCCAGAAGCCGGGCATTTTCGGCAGCCGCGGTATCGCAGTCAGAGTAGTCCCGGTCCGCAAGGGGAGAAAAATCGTCAAAGCCCGTGGGCATGGGGAGCATTTCGCCGGTTTCCAGGTCGACCAGGGTCAGATCCACCGCATTGCCCCGGCAGTGGGCCCGGTTTCCGGTGACCGGATGGGACACATAGGCCGGGTCCGGGCAGATTTCCCACAGGGCCGCCTGGGCAAACACAGGCCGGAAGCCATCCCAAATCAGAATGCCAAAGCCCAGCTGCTCCAGCTCCGCGGCTGCGGCGGCGAGCTTTTTTACGGTACCGTAGCGAAGGTAGGCGTTATAAAAATCATAAATCTTCCGGCCGGTGAAATTATGCTCCGAGGCATAGGCCAGGTCCTCCCGGACGGAGGGCAGATAGGCCGTCACCTGCACAAGCTCCCCGTCCTCCGGCTCCGGCAGCACCGCCGGCTCTGTGGGCGCCGTTACCGGCGGCTGGGTGGGTTCCTCCGTGGGGATTTGTGCAGGCGGATCTGTGACCGGTATTGCTTCCGTCACCGCAGGCTCTGCTGCCGGCGGCTCCGTTTGCAGGGGTTCTGTTTTGGCGCACCCGGCCATCGCCAGACACAGCAAAAGCGCGATCCAAATCCGTTTCATTTCCATACCGCCTTTCAAATTACCGTTTATCGGGATGCCCCGATGGGCAATGCGAGCCTGGCAGGCCGGCAATTGACCAACACCTCCGGCCTCTCCCGGTTCGATGGCTCTGGAGTTCAAATTACAGTTTATCGGGATGCCCCGATGGGCAATGCGAGCCTGGCAGGCCGACAATTGACCAACACCCGTGGCCTCTCCCGGTTCGATAGCTCTGGAGTTCAAATTACAGTTTGTCGCGCTGGTGCGCGAAATGCAGAATTCAGAATGCAGAATGCAAATTTGTGGTATTTCCTTCGGAAATGATTAGAATAGTCGGCGAAGCCGACACCATAATTCTGCATTTTGCATTTTACATTTTGCATTGGGCAGTGTAAACTGCCCGACAAATTCCAATTTATCTTGCTGCTTCCACCAGCTTTTGGAACAGCTCGATATGTAAACCCTCTTCCTCCCAGTATGCTTCCGGGTGCCACTGGACCGCCCAGACGAACCGCTTTTCCGGCATCCAGACAGCTTCGATGATGCCGTCGGCGGCATAGGCCATCACTTCCAGCCCCGAGGCCAGGTCCAGAATTGCCTGGTGGTGGCGGCTGTTAACGCCCTCCGCCGGGGAAAGGCCTGCCAGGGGGGTGCCCTCCACCACCCGGAAGGGGTGAGCGGTCCGGTTATAGGGAGGCTCCGGCATCTGATGGGAAAGGGTTGTTTCATACTGGCTGGGGATGTCCTGGTAGAGGGTTCCTCCCAGCACGGTATTGAGCACCTGGATACCCCGGCAGACACCCAGGACGGGCTTGTCCGCGGCCAGGGCGGCCTCCATCAGCTTCCATTCCATGGCATCCCGCTGCACGTTCTGAGGGCCGCACTCCGGAAGCAGTTCCTGGTCGTAGCGCCAGGGCTCAATGTCCGGGCCGCCTACGAACAAAAATCCGTCGCAGAGCTCTGTAAAGCGGGCGATATCTTCCTCCCGGTCTGTCAGAGGCAGCATCAGCGGAAGGCCTCCGGCCCGGTCGATGCTTTCCAGATACCCGGGCTGGACCAGACATCTGTTCTTCTCTTCGTCCACGGAGGGGGTAACGCCGATAATGGGCTTTTTCATAATGATTTCTCCTTGTGTGTTTTCCCTATGGTATCACAGCTGCGGGAGAAAATCAATTTTCTGAATAATTTCCCCAGTGCTGGCAAACAATACCTGCGAAGCATGCAATACAGGAGGTATGTTATGAATCGCAGAAATTTATCGGGCTTGCTGGCCCTGGGGCTGTGTCTGGCTTCTCTGGCGGTGCCGGCAATGGCGGTGCAGGTGGACAGTGATGCGGTCTACTGCTTTACGGCAGAGGATTTTTCCCAAGAACCTCTGGCAGGAATCTGCATCACGGAGCTTCCGGAGCCGGAGGCCGGCACCGTGATGCTGGGGACCCGGGTGATCCGTCCCGGGGATATTCTCACCGCGGACCAGCTGGAGCAGATGCGCTTTCTGCCATTGCGGTCCCAGGAGGACCGGCAGGCGGCGGTGAGCTATCTTCCCATCTATGAAAACCGGGTGGAGGCGGTGACCACCATGGCATTGGAAGTCATCGGGAAAACCGATGAGGCACCTGTTGCGGAGGATTCCGCCATGGAGACCTACCGGAATCTGCCCAATGAGGCCATGCTGAAGGTCAGGGACCCGGAGGGTCAAACCATGACCTACACCGTCACCCGGGCACCCAAACGGGGCGATGTGGTGATCCGGGAGGACGGAAGCTTTATCTACACCCCCAGAAGAAATAAGGTGGGTATCGATTCCTTTGCCTATACGGCCACGGACCCTGCGGGGAATGTATCCCGGGAGGCAACGGTGACCATCCAGGTCATCAAGCCCAGCGATGCCAAGCAATATACGGACACGGTGGGCAAAAACTGCCGGTTTGCGGCAGAATGGATGAAGAATACCGGCATTTTTGTGGGGGAGAGCTTCAACGGAAACGGCTGTTTCCGTCCCGAAAAGCAGGTGAGCCGGGGGGATTTTCTGACCATGCTGGTGGGCGCGCTGGAAATTCCTGTGGAAGAAGATGCGGTGAGCACCGGATTCTCCGATGAATGCGCCGACTGGCTGAAACCCTATCTGGCAGCTGCCATGCGGGCAGGATTAACGGTGGGCTGGCCCCGGAGGGATGTCTTTGGGGCGGAGGAACCCATCACCGGGGCGGAGGCTGCGGTGATGCTCCAGAATGCCCTGGATCTGACGGTTGATGCGGTCAGCCGGGATGAAGCGGTGCCGGTCTGGGCCCGGGAGGCAGTGGGTGCCCTGGAAAGCCATGGCATTGAACTGGATGCCGGCAGCACCCTCACCCGGGGCGAAGCGGCAAACATCATGTACCGGATCCACAGCATGAAAGGGGAGGCTCCCGGCCTGCGGGCCATCCGGGCAGCCCAGTAAAACAACACATCCCGGTGGATACTCCACCGGGATGTTCATTTTTTGTTATTCTGCTGCCGTGATGCCGGAGAAGAAATTGACCTTATCCTGCATATAGAAGAGGGTATTTCCTTCCCCCTCCGGGATTTTGCTGCCGGGACCTCTGCCGCCATGGCCGAAGCCGCCTTCGGGCATTTCTCCGGCGGGGCGGGTGGGCATCTGTCCATCAAAGCCCTGGGGAGGCTCCCGGTCACCGAAGCCCTCCGGGGGCATCCCGCCTTCCGGCATGGTGGGCATTTCGCCCTCAGGCCAGGTGGGCATCTCGCCCTCAGGCCAGGTGGGCATTTCGCCCTCGGGCCTGCTGGGGCCGAAGCTGCCGGGAGGATTGGGGCCCATGCCGCCGGGACCGTGGCCCATCACGTCAGTGCCGGTATACATCATTTTCGCACCGGCGACGGAAACCTCATAGCTGTCTCCCACCCGGAATGCCGGACAGGAAACCACAACACCCTGGAAGCCCCGGGAATAATCCTTCAGAACCGGATCGGAGGCAGGATCGAAGGTGAAAACCTCTCCGCCGGATTCTGCTGTGATTTGGAGCGCACCGTTCTGACGGTCATTGAACTGAAGGTTCACGGTCACCTGGCCGGAGTCGCTTTCTGCCCAGTCCATGGCTGCGCCCAGGGCCACCACAGTGCCGCCGTGGATGTAAGAACCCAGGTCGGAGTCCAGTCCCGAATCGGACTGGGGCTTGGCGGCGGAGATGACGGTGCCGCCGTTGATGACCAGATAGCCGTTGGAGTCGATGCCGTCACCCTCTTCGCCCAGGCCTGCCACGATGTGAAGCCGCCCTGCGTTGACGGTGGTGACGGAAACTCCGTCTTCATTGGTATTGATGCCGTCGTTGCCGGAGAGAATGGTGATATCGCCGCCGTTGACGGTTAAGTGCAGCTCCGTATCCATGCCCTCGTTGTCAGCATTGAGGGTCAGCTTGCCGGGGCCGAAGACATTCATGGACATATAGGAATAGATGGCACCGTCCTGCTTCCAGAGCTTCTTTTCCCCTTCTTTATCCTTGAAGATCTTGGCCACATAGGAGCCGGTGACGGTGTTTTCGCCCTGCAGTATCAGATTGGCGCCGGCAGCGGAGGTATCCACATCCGCAGTGGCATTGTCCGCCTTCCGGTCACCGTCACATTCGTAGACATTTTGGAAGAGGATCGCCGGGGCTACGGTGCAGCCGATGTCTGCGTTGTCCAGGATCAGCTCCACAACCGCATTTTCATCCCCGTCAGCCTTTTCACCCAGGTCGATGCGGATCTGGCCGTAGGGCAGCCGGCCGGTGACCCGGTAGGCACCGGGCGCGGTGATGTTCACCACATAGTGCCGTTCCGCCTCTTCGGCGGTGTGCTTGTCCCGGTCCTCACCTTCGCCGTAAGGGTTGCCGCTATCATAGGTGTCCCTATCCTCATAATAGACAATATCGTGGGAGCCGAAGACGGTGAGGCTGTTGGGACCGGTGACATCCATGCCGCTGTCAACCAGGCGGATCACCGTTTCGCTGTCAAACCGGGATTCATAGGGAATTTCGGCTGTTTCCGGAATCGCCGCCGGGGCGGCGGATTCCCGGGTGGGGGCCGTTTCAGTGAGGGACGGAACAGCGGGAGCGGCGCAGCCGGTCAGAAGCAGGGCTGCAAGAAGCAGGGAGAGGATGCGTTTCATAACTGGACCTCCATTTCCAGAATACCGATGGATTGATTGCTGATAATATACCACAAAATTACCCGGTTTTGGGAATTATCTGTGAACAGTTTATGGATAAATTTTGCAAAGCCGGGTAAACCGGAGCTTCAAGAAAAATTAAAAAATTGGGGGCAGACAAGCGCCGGAAATTGTGTTATACTATTACAAGCTATAACCTTTTATGAACATTCTAAGGAGGAGATTTCCTTTGAAATACTGGACCGGTTTTATTACCGCGGCGATTCTGGCGGCCGTCAGCTGGGTGCTGCTGCAGTTCGGTGCCCAGTTCACCACCTTGGTGGACATGGTGTACCCTTACGTGACCCGGACGGTCATGGACTATCTGGCTGTCTGGACAGCACCTTTGGATTTCTGCCTGTGGCAGGTGGTCGTTGTGGCGGCTGCGGTGGTGCTCATTGCCACGGTGGTGCTGATGATCATCATGCGCTGGAATCCGGTGCGCTGGGCAGGCTGGGTGCTGGCCCTGTGCAGCCTGGTTTATCTGCTGCATACCCTGGTTTTCGGCCTCAACTATTATGCCGGCGACCTGGCCGACGACATCCGGCTGGAAAAGCGCCACTATGAGGTGGAGGAGCTGGCCTCTGCAGCCACCTACTACCGGGATATGGCCAATCTGCTGGCGGTACAGGTGCCGAGGGATGCTTCCGGCAATGTGGATTTTGCAGATTTTGATGAGCTTGCCCGGCAGGCCGAGGACGGCTTCCACACACTGGTTTACGATTACTCCTACCCGGTCTTTGCAGGCAATACCCTGCCGGTGAAGAAGCTGGGCTGGGCCGATCTCTATTCTTCCATGGGCATCACCGGTGTGACCATGGGTCTGACCGGCGAGGCTGCCGTCAATCCCCAGATCCCCGATGTGACACTGCCCTTTACCATGTGCCACGAAATGGCCCACCGGATGAGCATCGCCAGCGAGCGGGATGCCAATTTCGCAGGTTTCCTGGCATCCATGGCCAATGAGGATATCCAGTTCCGCTATTCTGCCTATTTTATGGCCTACCGCTACTGCTACAATGCGCTGGTTAATGCCAATACCGTGGCGTCGGCCGGTGCGGCAGCCCGGATCGCTGCCGATGCCTGCCCGGAGCTTCAGCGGGATATGCAGAACTATACGGCTTTCTTCAGCACCAAGCGGGATGAGAAGGCAACGGAGCTTGCCGATACCGTCAATGATACCTATCTGAAGGTCAGCGGCGATGAAGCCGGCATTGCCTCCTACGGCGAGGTCTGCGACCTGCTGGTGAACTGGCACTATCAGACCGTCGTGCTGCCCACCATCACCGAGGACGAGAAGGTCTTTGACCCCTACGACGAAAACCAGGTGGACCTGAGCGGCATTACCAATGCCAAGGAGCAGGAAACGGAGCCTGTGGAGGACAATCCGGGAGGCGTGGGTTAATGGATCTGATGCTGAAAACGCTGAAAGAGGGCCTGCCTCAGCTGGCCCTTGACCTCAGCGACGAAATCTGCGGCAGGCTCTGCGATTTCGGCAGGGCCATGGTCAGGCAGAATGAAGTGATGAATCTGACAGGCATCACCGAGGATGCTCCGGTGGCAAAGCTTCACCTGCTGGACAGCCTTACGGTGCTGGCCTGTGCAGATCTGGAAGGCAAGTCCATCATCGATGTGGGCTGCGGTGCCGGATTCCCCGGCGTGCCCCTGGCCATCGCCTGTCCCGGTGCAAAGGTGACCTTGCTGGACAGCCTGGCCAAGCGGATGAACTGGCTGGAGACGGTGCTCCCGGAGCTGGGCGTAAAGAATGCCGCATGCATCACCGCCCGGGCCGAGGAAGCGGTGGCCACCCGCCGGGAAAGCTACGATTATGCCACTTCCCGTGCAGTAGCACGGCTGAATATCCTGCTGGAGCTGACGGCACCCTATGTGAAAGTGGGCGGCGCGGTGCTGGCTATGAAGGGCGCCGCTGCCAAGGAAGAGCTGGAGGAAGCAAAGAGCGCCATCTCCAAGCTGGGACTGAAACTTGAGGAAGTGCGGGAGTTCCCTGTGGACGGAACGGCCCATGCGGTGATCGTCCTGCGTAAGGTCAGCCCCACCCCTGCCAAGTACCCCCGGCGCTTTGCCAAAATCAAACAGAATCCCCTGTAAAAACAAGTGCGATGCGGAAGCATCGCACTTTTGTTTCGGAAGGAAGGATAATTGGAGTTTATCTTTCAGGTTAGCAGTGCACCTATGAAGGCCCCCTCTGACGAGGGGGCTGTCAGCGAAGCTGACTGGGGGAGAGAAAAATGAGGATTTGCAATATGTTTCTCTCCCTCCGGCCCTGCGGGCCACCTCCCTCGTCAGAGGGAGGCAGGGCGCTCCCGCGCCACAGCAACGGAACGATAAACTGTAATTTGAGCACCAGAGCCATCGAACCGGGAGAGGCCAGGGGCGTTGGTCAATTGCCGGCCAAACAGGCTCGCATTGCCCATCGGGGCATCCCGATAAACGGTAATTTGAAGGCAAGGGGATTTGGTGTGGAATACAGAAAATATTGTTGACAAATATGCGCAATTCGGGATATAATACCCAAGTACAATCGAGAAAAGCTGTGAAGAGGAGAGTACGCCGAGGAGGCCTTCAGAGAGTCCGTGGTTGGTGCGAACGGACAGGCGGGGGCGGCGGAACATGGCCTTGGAGCTGGGAAGGTGAAGCTTTTAGCCTCCCCCGGGTGCGCCCGTCAACGCGTTTCATGAGTCGTCTGAAATCCTCGATTCCCAAATGGGGCCCCGCAAGGGCGGATGGCCTTTGTGGGGAAGAGAAGATGCCAAGCCACTGGCGGAATTTCCTGGTAAGCAGGAAATGGAGCAGTGTGGCTTGTGCGTTGACGAGAAACAAGGTGGTACCGCGTCAATTTTGTCGCCCTTGAGTATTCAGGGGCGATTTTTCTTTTATGGGAGAGAGGAGCGATGCGAGCGCTGCCGGTGGCAGAAAAAGCGAGCTGAGCGAGTGGCAGCGGTCGACAGATGCCAAGGCACTTTGATGCCGAAGGCAGATGTCGGGCACCGCAACAGGATATCCCTATAACTCAAAAGGCATTAACAAAATAAGCAATATCCAAAAATTGGAGGACTTTAATATGTGTGACAAGTGCAAGGGTAATTACTATATTACCACCCCCATCTACTATCCTTCCGCCAATCTGCACATCGGCCATGCCTACTGCACCGTGGCTACCGACACCATGGCCCGCTACAAGCGGCTCCAGGGCTACAACGTCAAGTTCCTGACCGGTACCGATGAGCACGGCCAGAAGATCGAGGACAAGGCCAAGGAGGCAGGCGTTACCCCCCAGCAGTTTGTGGACAACATCGTGCTGGGCGAGAAGGGCGTCATCGACCTGTGGAAGCTGATGAACATTTCCTACGACCGGTTCATCCGCACCACCGACGATTACCATGTGGCCGCCATCCAGAAGATCTTCAAGCGGATGTATGAAAACGGCGATATCTACAAGGGAAGCTACAAGGGCAAGTACTGCAAGCCCTGCGAGTCCTTCTGGACTGAGAGCCAGCTGGTGGACGGCAAGTGCCCCGACTGCGGCCGGGAGGTCATGGATGCTGAGGAAGAGGCTTACTTCTTTAAGCTTTCCAAGTATGCCGACCGGATCCGGGATCTGCTGGAGAACACCGACTTCCTGGAGCCCCGGAGCCGTGTCAACGAGATGGTCAACAACTTCATCAAGCCCGGCCTGGAAGACCTCTGCGTTTCCCGTACCAGCTTCACCTGGGGTGTGCCTGTGGACTTTGATCCCGGCCATGTGGTCTATGTGTGGATCGATGCCCTGTTCAACTATATGACCGCTCTGGGCTTTGAAAATGACAAGTATGACGACCTTTCCGCCTTCTGGCCCGCCGATGTCCACTTTGTGGGCAAGGAGATCGTCCGTTTCCACTCCATCATCTGGCCCGCCATGCTGATGAGCCTGGATCTGCCGCTCCCGAAGAAGGTCTACGGCCACGGCTGGCTGAACTTCAATGGTGAAAAGATGAGTAAGTCCCGGGGCAATGTGGTGGATCCCTATCTGCTGAGCGAGCGCTTCGGCGTGGATGCCCTCCGGTTCTTCCTGCTGCGGACCTTCCCCTTCGGCTCCGACGGCAACTTCACCAACGAACTGCTGATGGGCACCATCAACACCGACCTTGCAAACACCCTGGGCAATCTGGTATCCCGTACTATGGCCATGAGCCAGAAGTACTTTGGCGGCAATCTGGGTGAGGGCGGCGAGGCTGCACCTCTGGATGAAGAGCTGAAGGCTCTGGCTGCCGATGTTTTCGTAAATTACGAAAAGCAGATGGACAAGTTCCAGTTCTCTAACGGTCTGAATGAGGTGTTCCGCCTGCTGGACCGTGCCAACAAGTATATCGACGAGACCATGCCCTGGGCACTGGCCAAGGATGAGGCAAACAAGCAGCGCCTCCTGACCGTCATGAAGAATCTGTGCGAGTGCATCCGCATTGCCGCAATTCTGATCACCCCTTTCATGCCCGAGACTTCTGAGAAGATCCTGAACATGCTGAACGTGAGCGCTGAGGCCCGGACCTGGGATGCAAAGTGCTACTGCACTGACGAGAAGGCTGTCTGGAATACCACCGTTGGTCCTGTGCTGTTCCCCCGCCTGGATGTGGAAAAGGAACTGGCCGCTCTGGAAGAACTGAGCAAGGCCAACAAGAAGCCTGAGATCGAAATTGAGCCCTACGCCGAGGAGAAGGTGGATTTCGATACCTTCTGCAAGTCCGATTTCCGGGCCGTCAAGGTCAAGGACTGCAAGAATGTCAAGAAGTCCGATAAGCTGCTGCAGTTTACTCTGGACGACGGCACCGGCGTGGATCGCCAGATCCTCTCCGGCATCGCTAAGTTCTACAAGCCTGAGGAGCTCATCGGCAAGACTCTGGTTGCCATCACCAACCTGCCTCCCCGGAAGATGATGGGCAGAGAGTCCTGCGGTATGCTGATCTCCGCCGTGCATACGGTAAACGGCGAAGAGAAGCTGAACCTGCTGATGATCGACGATGCCATCCCTGCCGGCGCCAAGCTGTGCTAAAAGAAAAGGAAAACCCGGTCCGAAAGGACCGGGTTATTTATTATTTCTTCAGATCGTTGCCTGCGAAATAGGATTTCAGCGGCACGTAGAGAACGCCGGCCAGAATCAGCGCCAGCAGCATATTGGGGATCATATAGCTGCCGTTGTAGACCAGGGAGTACAGGTGGGGATTGTCGTAAGTACCGAGACCCGGAACGGAAGTGGGCTCGATGATCTTATAGATGGTGATGCCGGAAATATGGTGGACGATGAAGCGGCCCAGGCAGCCGAGCAAGGTGCCGGGGAAGATGCCCCAGGCCTTGCCCTTGAAGAGACCTGCCAGACCCAGGGGGGTGAAGGCCAGCAGATAGTCCAGAATCATGGACTGCCAGCCCCAGGCGTAGGCGCCGTCAAACAGCAGCTGCAGCAGACCGAAGACAAAGCCTGCGGTAAGACCCTTGCCCAGACCGAACCGGTGGGCATAGAAGAGAATGGGGAACATGGCGGGGGTCAGACTGCCGCCGTTGGGCAGCTCGTAGAGCTTGACGAAGCTGAGGACGAAGGCCAGCGCCACGAAAATGGCACCCTCCGTCAGGGCACGGACACGCTGATGGGAATTGGTTTTCATAAAAGTACCTCCAAAATAAAAGTATCGCATCACATCCGTCTGGGTGCAATGCGATACCTGGAAGTACCTCATATATGCATCTTTCCCTCCGACGGTACTAACCGTATCAGGTTCACGGGTAAGGGCTACCGAGCCCACTCTCAGCCGGATGCATCCGGCCCCCCGAAGACTTATTTGTTTTGCGATCTGAGATTATTATAGCGCAGAATCGGGGAATGTCAAGGCGGTTAAATTGGAGTTTATAGGGATGCGGATTGCCACGTCGGCCTTTCAGGCCTCCTCGCAATGACATGGAAACTTGGTGGTTGGCTGCGCTAAAAATGGGGCAGAATGTGTCGAAGACTACTGTCATTGCGAACCAGTCCGCAGACTGGTGTGGCAATCCGTTCTCCTCGATAAACTCCAATTTGGTGAAATGATTTGGAGCAAAAAAGAAGGGTGGCATTTGCCACCCTTGTGTTTTTAAGCCATTTCCAGGGAGAGCTGTTTGCCGCCCAGGATGTGGAAGTGCAGGTGCTGGACCGTCTGACCGGCATCGGCACCGCAGTTGGAGACCACCCGGTAGCCACCCTCCAGGCCTTCTGCCTTTGCGATGGCGGGGATCACCTCAAAAATGTGGGCAACGACAGCGGCATTTTCGGTGTTGATGCCGTTGCAGTCGGCAATGTGTGCCTTGGGCACCACCAGAACATGGGTGGGCGCCTGGGGATTGATATCCCGGAAGGCATAGACGGTTTCGTCCTCGTAAACCTTGGTGGAGGGGATGACTCCTCCGATGATCTTGCAGAACAGGCAGTTTTCCATAATCGTAACCTCCTAATTATAATCCGATGATGCTGAATACGCCGGTGGCACCCAGGCCCATGATGATGCCGGCGATGATGACGCCCAGAGAAACGGACAGGGCAGTGGACTTGATGCCCATGTTCAGAAAGCTGGCGGCAAGGGTGCCGGTCCAGGCTCCGGTGCCGGGCAGGGGGATGCCCACGAAGAGCATCAGCGCCACGAACAGGCCGCCCCGGCCGGCCCTGGCAGTGAGCTTCCGGCCGCCCCGTTCACCTTTTTCCAGACAGTAGGTGAAGAATTTTCCGATATAGGGCTTGTCGCAGCCCCAGAGCAGCACTTTCCGGGCAAAAAAGTAGATGATGGGCACCGGCAGCATGTTGCCGATGACGCAGACGACCAGAGAAGTCCAGTAGTCCAGGCCCATTCCCACGGCCATGGGCACCGCCAGCCGAAGCTCGATCAGAGGCACCATGGACACGAAAAAAACAAGCAGATATTTTTGAAGCATGAGATCACCTTTGCAAATAATTCTTCCCCATTGTACCACAGCTTTTTCCCTCGCGCAACGGAAACGGACTGGAAAATTCTTAAGTTTCACCAAAAATTAAGAGGCGGTCCATCTTGACGAACGGCTTTTTTCGGGATAAAATGAAAAGGTATTAGGCGAGAGCCTCGATCCACGTCTGTTAGGGAAAATCTCTGACAGACGTTTTTTCGTGGGAAGGTGCATCATATGAAAAACAACCGACTGATTTCTGTGCTGACGGTGGTCCTGGGCAATATCCTGTACACCCTGGCGGTCAAGCTGTTTCTGCTGCCGGCAAATCTGATGAGCTGCGGTACCACCGGTATCGCATTGGTGGTGAACCATTTCACCCAGATTCCCATGTCCACTTTTATTCTGGTTTTCAATATGGTGATGCTGGCGGTGGGCTGGATGGTCCTGGGCCGGCAGTTTGCCATGACCACGGTGCTCAGCTCCGTTTTGTATCCGGCAATCCTGGAGATTCTGAACCGGACTCTGGGGGATGTGGTCGTCACGGAGAATATCCTGCTGAACCTGCTCTTTGCGGGCATGGGCCTGGGAATCAGTCTGGGCATCGTGATCCGGGGCGGCGCTTCCACCGGCGGCATGGATATTCCGCCGCTGATTCTGAAAAAATTCTTCCACATTCCGGTGTCAGCCTCCCTGTGGGTTTTTGATTTCTGCATTCTGCTGAGCCAGATGTTCTTCCATCCTGTGGAAGATCTGCTGTACGGCATTTTGCTGATCATTGTGATTTCCGTTTCTCTGAATAAGGTGATGCTCCTGGGCACCAGCAGAACGGAAGTGAAGATCATCAGCCGCAAATCCGGTGAGATCCGGGATGCGATACTGTCCAAGGTGGACCGGGGTGTTACCATGCTCCACGGCCAGGGCGGCTATGAACGTCAGGGCACGGAGGTGATCCTCAGCGTGGTGTCCAACCGGGAGATGCCGAAAATCCAGCAGCTGGCCCGCTCCATTGATCCGGACTGCTTCATGATCATCAGCCAGGTGACGGAAGTCTGGGGCCGGGGCTTCACCTACGGAAAGAAAGCCCTCTCTTCGGAAGAAAAATAGCATAAAAAAACCCTCCGGTGAAAACCGGAGGGTTTTCTGTTAAAATACGAGGGTGGGGTCGATGACTATGTCGGCCTTGGCCGGGATGGAGAAATGCTCAAAATACCGGGTTTCCATGGGAATCCATTCCTCAAAAAACCGCTGCTGTAAAAATGCGGGCCGTTCCAGGATCCGCTGGTGCTGCACATCGGGGCAAACAGTCAGGAAGATCCGCAGATCGCCGTAGCTGCCGAAACAGGGGTGGTGGCTGTAGGTGCCTTCAATGACGGTCAGCTTCTTCGGCTCCACCGTCACCGGCTGTGCCAGGGTGCGGCTGCTGCAGTCATAGGGCCGGTAGGAAAAGGGCAGGCCTGTCTGCAGGGGAAGCAGGACCTCCTGCTGAAAACGTTCGTAGTCCACATTTCCGCCGGGCTGGGCAAGCCGCTCCGGGGTCCGCTGCTCCGGACGCAGAAAAAAATCGTCCATATGAATCACGCAGCAGTCATATTTTTCCGCAAGCCGGCCGGCCAGTGTGGTCTTTCCGGAGGTGCAGAAGCCATCGATGACCACGGTGACCCGTTCCTGCCGGTCAAGCAGCAAATCAATCTGATTGATCAGTTGGTTCATAATGGGAGTGCTCCTTTGCAAAGGTATTGCTTTTTGATTATAGCGGAAGAAAATGGAAAAAACAAGCCCTTTCCCGGGCATGAAAAAACCGCCCGGGGAGGGCGGCTTTTTACAAAGGAAGAAGGTGACATCGTAATTCAATACCGGAGTCAAACCCATACAGACGCTGGCAACAATCTGCATCGGTTTGTGTTAACCATAGGTTACCACAAAGCTGCGGAAATGTGAAATACGGATTTTGGATGAATCGGGG
This sequence comes from Oscillospiraceae bacterium, assembly GCA_015068305.1. Taxonomy (GTDB): domain Bacteria; phylum Bacillota; class Clostridia; order Oscillospirales; family Oscillospiraceae; genus Faecousia. The sequence goes on along the minus strand of SVKV01000019.1, from coordinate 777 downwards.
GACAGTTATAGATAGAACAAATACGTCAATTAACAAACCGGATAAAAGCCCACGGCTGAGAGCAGCGCTGAGAATATAACAGGGGCACCGCGGGCGCTGCGGTACTTTTTGTTTTGGAATATGTGGAAAAGCACGCCGGGCTGTGATATACTGTGTTTATCAAGTCTACAGGAGAAACAGAATGAAAAAAGTACTTTTCCTCTGCCACGGGACTACTTCAATCAGCTAAGATTTGCCTAGAAACGCAACGATAAATCATGTTACGCACCCAAATTACTACAATTTTACAACATTTTTGAGTTCCGATATGAAATAAGAAAGTCAAAAGCAGTCCCGATGAGGCACGAAAAATGCCTTTTCCGGGACTGCTTTTTGTTTGTCTGCTGTTTTGTCTACAAAACGTGGTTTCAGAAGACAAAGGAAAATCGATTTGATCGTGGTTTTATGTAGTGCCCCGGACAATAACCTTCGTCATAATATGAATAACTTGATTTACCTGAGTGGGATTGGCCACGCGGTCCAGCAGCAGCGTGGTTAATTTCTTTCCTAGGGCGATCTTATCAACATTGAAGGAAGTGAGAAGAGGGGTGACCTGCTTTATTTTTGGGTTGTTATCAAATCCCACGACTTTCACATCCCTGGGAATATGAACTTTTTTGCTTTTCAAGGCGGCCATCAGGTTCAGCGCAATGGCATCGTTGGCAGCGATAAAGCAGTCAGGTAATCCAGGTAGTTGATCAAGCATCTGAACCAGATTCTCAGGAGTATAGCCGATGG
>SVKV01000018.1 GCA_015068305.1 Oscillospiraceae bacterium | reverse complement strand
CAGTACGAATCTGAAAAAGCTTCCTATGGCGCAAGCGACGGGTTTAGAGGCAATCAGCACCAAGAGTTGGTAAGTTCCCAAATTGGGAACTTACCAACTTCTACAAAAACCTGTGAGCGAATAGCTATAGAAAATGGCATCAGTAAAAACTCAGTTTTACGTGCAGAATCATTTTCAAAAGCCGTTGATATTGCTGACGAAATAGAACCTGGCATTAGATCAGATATTTTATCCAGAAAAATTAAAGCAACAGCAAAAGATGTTGATGCCATAATTCAAGCAACGCCTGCTGAACGCGCGCAACTAATTGCAGAGCTCAGATCACCACCCGTAATAAAGAAGAAAAAGAAAACAGAAAACGAGGATAAGGCAAAAATTCAGGAAATATCTGAGGATTTAGCTAAACCACGCGGCAAACCAACGCAGTCAGATATGTTCTACGAATTGGACGATTCCTTAAACGGAATGATTTTCCGGTGGAACACCTGCCTTGCTGCTAATGCCGATCATCTTGCGGATGAAGCTTGCTATGCACAAGTTCAACAAAGGGTCCAGATGGGCCTTGACTATCTAAATCAAATAAAGAATGGAGAGATGCCGAAATGACAAATATTCCCCACGCTTACCGGGAAATGACAATTTCCAGCGCGCAGATGGAGGTTCCCCGGGAGTCCTACCAACGAAACTTCAATGTGAACCGTGCCAAGAAAATCGCAGATGAGTTCGATGAGCGCATCGCCAATGAACCCAAGGTCAGTTTCCGTGACGGTCGGTATTTTGTATTTGATGGTCAGCACACTGTTGCCGCACGTAAATTCCTGAATGGGGGCGAAGACCTTCCTATCAAATGTAAGGTCTATTTTGATATGACCGAGCAAGAGGAAGCTCTGCTCTTTGCCCAGCAGACAGGTGCATCTGCGCCTCTTTCAGCCGGTGCCAAGCTTCGGGCAGAAATTCATGGTGAAGATCCTTTCGCTCTGGCATTCAAAGCCGCTACCGAGAGCGTCGGCCTTCAGCTGGACTATGATCAGGAGCGCGGAGAAATGCGTATCGGCTGTATTCAGACCGCAAGAAATGCCTATTCCACCATTGGCGAAGATCGCTACAAAGAAGCAATGCAGATTCTGGCAACCGTATGGAACGGTGATCCCGATTCTTTCCGCGCGGAAAATGTGGTTGCTATCACCCGGTTCGTGGATCTGTACCACGAGGAATATAACCCCAAGCGGCTGATAGACCAGCTAAGAAAGGTCGATCCTTTAGCAATCTACCGGGCTGGACAAGCCACCGGTCTTGCCTTGGCAGGCTACAAGAAATATCTCTATCAGGTATGGCAGCTGTACAATGGTGGCAGCAAGAAGTATGCGCTTCCTCTGAAATTTTAAGAACGGAGTATTCATATGGGATACAGAAAGGTTTCTTGCCTGGAACAGATCTGGTACATTATTAAGTATTGCTGGCGCAGCAGGAAAGTACGAGCAAGCGTTTGAGAGAACATACCTGGAGCTGCACATCGTAGCTCCAGGTATATTTTTTTCGATACAGGAAATACTTGCCATAGGAGGTATGGGCATGATTGTATCTGAAACCCAAAGTCCTGCGGTTATAGTCAGGATTCACGATGATTTTTTTGAAGCATCCAATCAAGCGAGATTTACAAAGATCAGTCATATTATCACGGACTCGTATAAGCGCAGGCAGTCCGAACAAGAAAACAAAAAGTCTGAATTGATTATGCCGCCGGTCAGTTGATCGGCGGTTCTTACATAGGTCAGTACCTTTGACGGAAGCTGACCATATAACTATAATAAAACCGGAAAGGAGCAATATGTCATGGAACAATATGTGAAGTACCTTCGGAAGTCAAGATTTGACCGCGACTACGCGGAAATGAGCATGGAAGAAACTCTGAAGCGACATGAGGCAATTCTTGATAAACTGGCGAAGGACAGAGGATATTTTGTTTCCAGAACCTATTATGAAGTCGTTTCCGGTGAATCCATTGCCGCAAGGCCTGAAATTCAAAAGCTATTGGATGAAGTAAGCGCTGGTATTTATGCCGGAGTCCTCGTTGTCGATTTGGAAAGATTGGCTAGAGGCAACGGTGCCGATCAGGGTTATATCAGTCAGGTCTTTCAGTACTCCGGAACCAAGATTATCACACCGTCAAAGACCTACGACCCCTGCAACGAGTTTGACGAGGAGTATTTCGAGTTCGGTCTGTTTATGAGCCGAAGAGAGTACAAAACCATCAATCGCAGATTGATTCGCGGCAGAGACAGCTCAGCATCCGAGGGGAAATGGATATCCAGCATGGCTCCATACGGCTATAAGCGCGTAAAGATCGAGGGAGAGAAAGGTTACACTCTGGAGATCGTTCCCGAAGAGGCTCAATGGGTGCAAAAAGTATTCGAGCTTTACTCTCAAGGACAGGGGACAAAGCTGATTGCAAATTATCTGAATGACCGCAATGTTCCCACCCGCAAGGGCGACATTTGGAATAATGGTTCTATCCAGAATATGATTACCAATGTTGTCTATATGGGAAAAATTCGCCGGGGATGGAGCAAGACCCAAAAGAGTATTGAGAACGGAAAAGTTGTTCGTCATATTAAGCGCACCAAAAATATGGACGAGTATCAAATCTTTGACGGTCTACACCCAGCAGTGGTATCTGAGGAAATCTACATGGCTTGCCAGAAAATCCGATTGGAGAAGCAACCGGCACCTAAAACGCGCACCTCGCTTGATCTCATGAATCCTTTTGCTGGACTTCTGTTTTGTGCAGAGTGCGGAAAAACAATTGAACGCACCAAACTCAGCGCAAAGCAAGGTGGACAGCCAAGAGCCAGATGTACAAACATGAGGAACTGCCATAACTCTACTGCTGCGTTTGAGCTTGTTGAAACAGAAATTGTGGAGGCATTGAAAGCGTGGCTTGTAGGTTATAAGGTAAAACTTCAAACCGTGGGTTATGCAGATGATATTGCGGCCCATAAGAAGCAAATCCAAAAGATCGATACTGAAATTAAAAAGCTGGAAAGTCAGTTGTTGAATGCCTATGATCTGGTCGAACAAGGCATTTACTCAAAGGACATTTTTATTTCCCGGCGCAGCGCAATTCAATCTTCTATTACAACTGCAGAGGAAAAGAAAACTTCTGTGACAGAGGTTCTACGCAGGCTTGAGATTGCGCAGAACACGCAAGATTCCCTTATTCCGCAGACCGAAAGGTTGCTGGGCGCTTACGACTTTATGACCAATGATGAACGCAATGCTCTGCTAAAAGAGATTGTTCAGAAAATTGAATACCGAAAAACAAGGCAAGGCGCTATTGAAATTGACCTATATCCGCACTTGCCTAAAATGTAAATGTGTTTGGGTATCATCAATACACTCACACATGGGTCACCGCACCCACCAATTTTCCGTCCTGGATGATCGGGGAGCCGCTCATGCCCTGGACGATGCCGCCGGTGGCTTCCAGAAGGGCCGGGTCCGTGACCTTCAGCAGCAGATTCCGGCTGTCAGAGCGGTTTCTTGGATAAATTTTCAGGATCTCCACAGAATAATCCCGAGGTCCGCCGCCGGTGACGGTGGAACGGATGGTTGCCTTGCCGGTATGCACATCCTCCCAGGCGGCAACCGGGAGCGCCTGCCCCTGAAATCCCTTCTGCGCTCTGCCGAAAACGCCCCGACCGGTGTTGCCGGAAAGCTCCCCCAGCAGATGATCCACATTCAATGCCCCTTTCAGCTGTCCCGGCGCTCCGGATTTGCCTTTCTGGATGGATACGACGGTTGCCGGGTAGGCGTTGCCCCGGACCATGGGAAGAAGCTTTCCCTTGCTGTCGCTGACTCCGTGACCCAGGGTGCCGAAGGCACCGTTTTCCGGATCGTAATAGGTGACGGTGCCGATGCCGGTGATGCCCTGGCGCAGGTAGATCCCCAGCTTCGGCCCGGTCTGGGTGATTCGGGGCTCCACCCGAATCTCCTTTTCGTCCCCATCCCGGCTGACCAGAAGCTCCACTGTGCCGTCGGAGCAGTTTAGGGCCCGGCGGATATCCTCGGCGCACCGGATGCGGGTGCTGTCGATAGCCACGATCTCGTCGCCGATCTGCAGGCCTGCCTCCCGGCCTGCGGGGAATTCATCGTCAAAAGCGGCCACGGTGACGCTCCCGGCGGAAAGCTCCAGACCGATCACGGTTCCCACCGGCACCAGCTCCCGGGCAAAGACTGTGGCGGCGCATAAATAAATTAAAAGTATCCCCATGGGGATGCGGTGTAACGCTCGTTTCATGTTCAGCCCTCCTTGTTGTGTGCATGATTAATATGCCGCTCAAAAGGACAGCTAACCGCTGAAAAAGTCGAAAAAAGAGGAAGAAAACGGAAATTTTCCTTGCGCAGAGCCAGCGCTTCCTGTAAGATATACAAAACGAGGAGGGATCGCCATGAGCAGAACTGTCAGTTACGATCAGCTTACCAGAAGACTGGAAACATTAACCAATGATATTCCCTATGAAATTGCAAACTTAGCCAATGCATCTGCCCTTTTGTGGCAGGCGCTGCCGGATATCAACTGGGCAGGCTTTTATAAAATGGTGGATGGACGGCTGGTGCTGTACCCCTTCCAGGGAAAGACTGCCTGCGTCCGGATCGAAGTGGGCAAGGGTGTCTGCGGCACGGCGGTGGCGGAGGACAAAACCCAGCTGGTGGCCGATGTCCATCAGTTCCCGGGTCATATCGCCTGCGACTCTGCTTCCAATTCCGAGATCGTGGTGCCGATCCATGTGGGGGGCAGAATCTGGGGCGTGCTGGATATCGACAGCCCTTATCTGGGACGGTTTACGGAAGCAGACCGGGAAGGCCTGGAACAGTTTGTAAAAAAGCTGGAAGAAATACTGGAACGGTAAATTGGAGCTTATCGAGGAGAACGGATTGCCACGTCGCGCTACGCGCTCCTCGCAATGACATGCTACCTTAGTGGCTGGTTGCGCTAAAAAAGGTGCGGAATGTATCGAAAACTACTGTCATTGCGAACCAGTCCGCAGACTGGTGTGGCAATCCGGTCTCCTCAACAAACTGTAATTTGAACAGCAGTTCCGACTTGCTCGGACTGCTGTTTTACAGGGGGTATTTACCCATTGACAAAGTAGGTAAATAATGGTATATTACCCATGGATTTAGTAGGTAAATCCGCAAGGAGGTTATTCTATGTACGTTTATGCTGACAATGCGGCAACCACCGCCATGAGTCGCGCAGCAATTGATGCGATGGTGCCTTATTTCAATAAAGTTTTCGGAAACCCTTCCAGTCTGCATTCCATGGGCCAGGAAGCCAAGGAAGTCCTGGAGAATGCCCGGCAGACTGTGGCAAATTGCCTGGGCTGCGAACCGCGGGAGATCATCTTCACCTCCGGCGGCAGCGAAGCGGACAACCAGGCCATCATTTCTGCGGCCCGGATCGGTGCAAAGAAGGGCAAGAAGCACATCATTTCCACCGCCTTTGAGCACCATGCGGTGCTGCATACCCTCCAGCGGCTGGAAAAGGAAGGCTATGAAGTGACCTATCTGGATGTTTCCCAGGGTCACAATATCACCGCACAGCAGGTGGCCGACGCCATCCGGGAGGATACCTGCCTGGTCACGGTCATGTATGCCAACAACGAGATCGGCTCCGTGCTGCCGATTTCCGAGATCGGTGCGGTATGTAAGGAAAAGAAGGTTCTCTTCCACACCGATGCGGTCCAGGCTGTGGGCCATATCCACATCAATGTGAAAGAGCAGAATATCGATATGCTGAGCCTCTCCGGCCACAAGTTCCACGGCCCCAAGGGTGTGGGCGCCCTGTATGTCCGCAAGGGCATCGTGCTGACCAATGTCATCGAGGGCGGCGCCCAGGAGCGGGGCAAGCGGGCCGGTACCGAGAATATCGCAGGTATCTGCGGCATGGCTGCTGCTATGAAGGACGCCTGTGACCATATCGATGAGAATATGCCCAGAGTCGCTGCCATGCGGGACCGGCTCATTGAAGGCCTTTCTCAGATTCCCCACAGCGCGTTGAACGGCGACAGCGTCAACCGGCTTCCCGGCAACGTGAACTTCTGCTTCGAGGGCATCGAGGGCGAGAGCCTGCTGCTTCTGCTGGATATGAAGGGCGTGGCAGCTTCCTCCGGTTCTGCCTGTACCTCCGGATCCCTGGATCCCAGCCATGTGCTGCTGGCCATCGGCCGGGTCCACGATGTGGCCCACGGCAGCCTGCGGCTTTCTCTGAGCGAGTACAACACCGACGAGGAAGTGGACCACATTCTGAAGGTGGTTCCCGAGGTCGTCCAGTATCTGCGGAACATGAGCCCTGTGTGGCGGGACCTGCAGGTGGGCAAGCGGCAATATATTCTGTAAAAATATAAGAGTGAAGAGTTGAGAGTGAAGAGTGGAGTTGTTTGCAGCTCCCTTCACACTCCAAACTCCACACTCCACTCTCGGAACAATCTGGATATTTAAGGAGAATTTTTAAATATGGCACTTTACAGCGATAAGGTCATGGACCATTTTATGAACCCCAGAAACGTCGGCTGCATTGAAAATGCCGACGGCATCGGTGAGATCGGCAACGCCAAGTGCGGCGACATCATGAAGATCTATCTGAAAATTGAAAACGACATCATTGTGGACGCCAAGTTCGAAACCTTCGGCTGCGGCTCCGCCATTGCATCTTCCTCCATGGCTACCGAGCTGATCATGGGCAAGCCCGTGTCCCAGGCTCTGGAGCTGACCAACAAGGCCGTTGTGGAGGCCCTGGACGGTCTGCCCGCCCACAAGGTCCACTGCTCCGTGCTGGCTGAGGAGGCCATCAAGAATGCCCTGAAGGACTACTTTGACAAAAACGGCATTCCCTATGATGCAGAGCAGTTCAAGGAGACCGACCACGAGGCGCTCCACGACCATGTCCACGGGGAATAAGCCATGATTGTATCCACCAAGGGGCGCTATGCGCTGCGGGTGATGCTGTGCCTGGCCCAGCGGGGCGATGATGCGTACATCCCGCTGAAGGAGATCGCCGAGGCGGAGGATATTTCCCAGAAATATCTGGAATCCATCATGACCATTCTCTCTAAGGCCGGTTTCCTGGATGCGGTCCACGGCAAGGGCGGCGGCTACCGCTTAAACCGGAAGCCCGGAGAATACACCGTCGGCAGTATCCTGCGGCTGACGGAAGGCTCCCTGGCCCCCGTTTCCTGCACCACCCAGGGTGCGGCTGCCTGCAGCCGCAGCTCCTGCTGCCAGACCCTGCCCATGTGGGAAAGACTGGAAAAGCTGATCAATGACTTCTTTGAAGGGATCACGCTGGAAGATCTGCTCAGGGACGGCGGCGCAATCTGATATATAAAAGCCGTGCTGCTTTTTGCAGCACGGCTTTTTGTTATACCTGTACGGGATATTTGGGGGGCTGCTGCTGATCCAGCAGCGCATCATAGGCCACTGCATAAACGGCATAGACCCGGTTCATGGCGAAATAATTCAAGGCAACCTGCGCCGCCAGGGAGAGGATGTAAAATACATAGAAGCTGACGGTGCCGCTCCAGGGAAGACTGACACCGAGCATCGGCAGCAGCACATCGCCGTAGCACAGCAGGTTGATTACCACCGTGGCCAGATAGAACCACCACAGGCTTAAGTCCAGCCGGAACAGGGCGAAGCAGTTGCCCCGCAGCAGCCGGCGGCTCTGGACCATGGCGGCGAGGGCCCCCTGCCGGGGATTGTCTGCCAGGCAGAAGGTGACCATCCGGAACCGGAAATAGACCGGAACCATCAGCAGCAGACACAGAACCAGCATGATCCAGAGCATGGGCACCATGGTTTCTGCGGCGGCCATGAGGGTGGCTTCATCCAGAATCAGGGAATTGTCCATCACGGTCATGTTCATGATCACCGGCTCCATAATCTCCATGAAGCCTGCGCTGAAGGGAGTCATCAGGAAAATGAAGGAGCTGAGATAAGTAGCGGCGAAGCCCAGGAGAAAATAAACGATGCCCTGCAGCAGCATTACGCGGATCAGCGCACCCCAGTGCCGGAAGCCCTGGGTCAGAACCTGGGGGGTGGCTTCGTAGCCCCGGGTGACGGTGAGCATGGCGATGTGATAGCCGAGACCCAGGCAGGCAGTAATAATGGCCTGGACGATTGGCAGCACCGACTGGCCGGTGGAAAGAACGGAGCGGAGACCAATGCTTCCCAGACCGCCGGTGCCGGAGATCCGGTCGCTGAAGAATACGGACAGCAGGGTGACCAGCAGGGACAGGCCGCAGCAGACGGCGGTATAGATCAGAATGATCCGATGCTTGTGGGGTGCCCGGTCTAGAGCAACCCGGGCGGTTTCGTGTATGGCACTTCGGGAGCGAATGTTCATGATGTGCCTCCTTTTCTTCTTTATGAGTACAGTTATAAACCAAAGCTGTCCAAATAGCAAATAAATTTTTTGTGACTATGGAAATGGGACCGGGGCTGTGGTAAAATGGGTAAATAAAACTTACCGGGAGGGATACCATGACACTGGGTGAAAAAATCAGACAGGCCCGGATTGAAGCAGGCCTTTCCCAGCGGCAGCTGTGCGGGGATACCATCACCCGGAATATGCTCTCTCAGATTGAGAACGGTTCTGCCCGGCCATCCATGGACACACTGATGGTTCTGGCGGCCCGGCTGGGAAAAACCGTCAGCTATTTTCTGGAGGAGGATGCGCTCACATCTCCAAACCAGCGGGTGATGACCCGGGCCAGGGAGGCTTTTGATGAAAGGGACTGGGCCGGAATTCTGACAGGTCTGGAAGATTACCGGGAGCCGGATCCCCTGTTTGAGCGGGAGCGGCAGCTGCTGAAGCTTTTGGCAGCGCTGGAACTGGCGGAGGAAGCCATCGGGCAGGGAAAAACCGAATATGCCCGGATCCTGCTGGAGGAAGCGGGAGAGATCAAAGATTGCTACTGCGCAGAAGATCTGGAGCGCAGGCGCAGGCTCCTGCTGGCGGAGGCGGCGCCGGACATGGCGGGAAAGCTTTGCCGGGGATTACCCGGTCTGGATGGGGAACTGCTGCTCCGGGCACGGACCGCCCTGGAAGAGGGGCGTTTTGACCGGTGCGGGGAGCTGCTGGAGGCCATGGAGGACAAGAATACACCCCTGTGGCAGTTCCTCCGGGGTGAGGTGTATCTGGTGAAGGGGCAGTTTACCAGAGCGGCGGTGTGCTATCTGAAGGCGGAGCGGGCGCTGCCGGAGCGGTGCATCCCCAAACTGGAGCGCTGCTACCGTGAACTGGGCAATTACGAAAAGGCATATGAATATGCCTGTAAACAGAAACGGTAAATTGGAGTTTGTCGCGCTGATGCGCGAAATGCAGAATTCAGAATGCAGAATGCAGAATGCAAAATAAATGTATTTCCTGCGGAAATGATTATAATAGTCGGCGAAGCCGACACCATAATTCTGCATTTTGCATTTTACATTTTGCATTGGGCAGCTCAAGCTGCCCGACAAACTGTAATTTAACCGAGGCAGTCCGTAACGCATTGCCCGCCGGGGCATCCCGGCAAACTGAAATTGGAGCATAAAAGAACGCCGTCCGGGAGGACGGCGTTCTTGGCTGTTTCGGATCAGTTCTTGCAGTATGCAACGGCGGTCTGGGCGGCAACCTTGGCGTTGTTGAACACCAGACGGATGTTGGAGGCCAGGGAATCGCCGCCGGTGAGCTCTGCAACCCGGGCCAGCAGGAAGGGAGTGGTCTCCTTGCCCTTGATGCCCTTTTCGTTGCACTCGGCAATGGCCTGGTCGATGGCCCGGTCAATGACTTCCTTGGGCATGGCGAACTCCTCGGGGATGGGGTTGGTCACCAGCATACCGGACTTGAGGCCCATTTCATGACCTGCCTTGAAGGCAGCGGCCAGCTCCTCGGGGGTGTCGATGCGGTAATCCACACCAAAGCCGGACTGGCGGGTGTAGAAGGCGGGCAGCTCCTCGGTGCCATAGCCGATGACGGGGACACCCTTGGTCTCCAGATATTCCAGAGTCAGGCCCAGATCCAGAATGGACTTGGCACCTGCACAGACCACCATAACGGGAGTCTGGCCCAGCTCTTCCAGGTCGGCGGAGATGTCCATGGTGGTTTCGGCACCTCTGTGTACACCGCCGATGCCGCCGGTGGCAAAAATCTTGATACCTGCCATATGGGCAATGATCATGGTGGTGGTAACGGTGGTGGCACCGTCCTCGCCCCGGGCGCAGAGAACAGCCAGATCCCGGCGGGAGGCCTTGTGGATGGCCTGACCCTTCTTGCCGAAGTACTCGATTTCTTCGGCAGTCAGACCTGCCTTCAGACGCCCGCCGATGATGGCGATGGTGGCGGGCACAGCGCCCTGCTGGCGGATGATCTGCTCAACGGCCAGAGCGGTTTCCACGTTCTGGGGGTAGGGCATACCGTGGGAGATGATGGTGGATTCTAGGGCAACAACGGGCTTGCCCTCTGCGATGGCGGCGGCTACTTCGGGATTGACGTCCAGATACTTGTTCATGATCATAATTGTCACCTTTTCCTTTGTATGTAAATATTATTTGATTCGGTTTCGGATGGCTGTGGCACTCATGGCGGGGTTGATGGTCTCCGGAGATTCCATGGCGATGGCACCGGCGGCCAGGCCTGCCAGGGCCGTTTCCTTCAGATCCATACCCTCCAAGTATGCCCAGGCCAGGGCAGCCATGAAGGCATCGCCGCAGCCGGTGGTGTTGACGGCATTTCCGGGCAGATTGGGCAGCAGAATACACTGACTGCCCATGGCGGCATAAACGCCGTCGGCGCCCATGGAGATGAACACCCTGTGGACACCCAGCGCCAGAAGGGCATCCGCAGCCTTTGCAACATCCTCCGTTGTTTCAATCTTCACGCCGGACAGCAGCTCTGCTTCCAGCCGGTTGGGCTTGAGGGTGTGGATTTTGTGCAGGATGGGCCGGAGCTTTTCTGCCTTGACGGTGGATACCGGGTCGCAGAACAGGGGCACAGCACAGTTTTCAGCCAGATAAATCAGAGATTCCTCCGGAATATTGGCGTCGCAGATAATTACCTGGGCGTTCTGCAGCAGGCCTAGATGGGCAGAAAGATAGGTGGGGGTGATCTTCTTGCAGATTTCCATATCCGAGACCGCAAGAACCATTTCTCCCTGCTCATCCATCAGATACAGATAGGTGGAGGTGGTGCCGCCGGAGATCCGCCGGGCGTGGCTCAAGTCGATGCCCAGCTCGGAGCAGGAGGCTGCCACCCGGTGGCCGTGGATATCGTCGCCGTAGGCGGTCAGCAGCCGCACGTCGGTGCCCATCAGACTTAAGTTGTGGGCAATATTCCGGCCCACACCGCCCAGACTGATGCTGACAGTGCCGGGGTTGGAGTCTGCAGCCACCGGAGGGGCAAAGGGTTTGCCGCCGATGTCCACGTTGACACCGCCCACAACCACCGCATAGCTGCCGGAACGAAGCACATAGCCCCGGCCTGCAATATGGCCCTTGGACATCAGATTGGAAATATGAACTGCCACAGAGGACCGGGTGATGCCCAGTCCGTCAGCCAGTTCCTGCTGGGAGATCATGGGGTTTGCTTCGATCAGCTGCAGTATCTGCCGTTCTCTTTGTGTCATACAGTCACCGCCTAAATGTTGTTTAATATTTTAACTATGTTTATTATATAAAATGCCGGGCATTTGTCAATACAAATTGCAAGCCAAATTACAGTTTGTCGCGCTGGTGCGCGAAATGCAGAATTCAGAATGCAGAATGCAAAATTGTGGTATTTCCTTCGGAAATGATTAGAATAGTCGGCGAAGCCGACACCATAATTCTGCATTTTGCATTTTACATTTTGCATTGGGCAGTGTAAACTGCCCGACAAATTCCAATTTGAAGTCCTCTACGCATTTTCCTGCCGGGGATAGGACCCTCAGGGCGCACTGCCTGCGGCGGCGGTGACCAGGATACCCAGATTATCCTGGTAGATTTCGTCGAACTGGCTCAGGGGCAGGGGATTGGTGCCGGCACCTGCCTCAACGGTAAAGCCCGGTTTCCTAAAATCCTTGATAAACCAGTCCTTGTAGCCGGCATAGCTGGAAACTTCAGCCGGTTCTGAAAGGGTATAGCCGCTGACCCGGGCCAGCTGTTCTCCCAGTTCCCGGGCTCCGGGCACCTCGTAGTCCAGGAATTGCCAGTAAATTTCCTTTCCCTGGGTGTGATAGGCCAGCACCAGGGCCGGATCGATATACTCGGTGTAGCCTGCCATGGCTCTGGATTCCCGCTGACTTAAGGGGGAACGACCCACGTAATCTCTGGGTGCGGGGCGGTTGAAGCCCTGGGTGAATTTGATCTCCCGGGCCCTCAGCCACCCGGCAGGGAACTGGAGGTTCAGATCCACACCGTTTAAATTTGCCTTCCATCCTTCCGGGAAGGGAATGGCCGGGAAATCAGATCCGATTTGGGCCGCGTTTTCATAGGCCCGGCTTCCGGGCCCGATGGCGCCGGTAACCAGATCCACCCCATCGGGATTGACCATGGGAACCATGTAGACCGTTGCCTTTGCTGCCAGATCTCCGGCATCGGTGCCGAAAACCGCACCGCCATTTTGGATGGCTTCTGCAAATTCCTCCGCAAATTTCAGCAGGATGGGGGTGGTGATCCATTCGTTGGCGTGCCAGGCGGCGGAATAGATTACCTTCCTCGGCCCGTTTCCGATGACCAGGGTCCGCAGATTCCGGCCCTGGGCGGTTTCCGTCAGCACCTCGGTGCGCAGGAAGGGGTAAGCCTTCACCAGTTCCAGAATGGTCTGCTCACAGCGTGCGTAGGTCATGGGGACATCCGTTTTCACAATTGCCATAAAAAATCGCCTCCGGTCATTCTATGCACCGGAGGCAAAGGTTGTGCTATGCAAATTACAGTTTGTCGGGCAGCTTGCGCTGCCCAATGCAGAATGATGAATGCAAAATGCAGAATGATGGTATCGGCTTCGCCGATTTTTTGAAAACATGTCCGCAGGACATACTACAATTCTGCATTCTTAATTCTGCATTCTGCATTTATCTCTGTTCCAGCCAGATCAGCAGCACAGCGATATCCGCCGGGCTGACGCCGGAGATCCGGCCTGCCTGGCCGATGGACATGGGTCGGATGGCAGAGAGCTTCTCCTGGGCCTCCAGCCGCAGACCGCCGATGGATCCGTAGTCAATGTCCGGGGGCAGCAGCCGGGCTTCTTCCTTCTTGAAGTCTGCCACCTGCTTTTCCTGCCGGGCAAGATAGCCTGCATATTTGATCTGAATCTCCACTTCCTCTGTCACGGCGGCGGGAAGCTCCGGACGATCCGGATCGAAGGGGGCGATGTCCCCATAGGTCACCTGGGGGCGGCGCAGCAGGTCGGCAAGTCTTGCGGAGTTGGCCACGGGCGCAGAGCCCCGACTTTCCAGCATGGCATTGAGCGCGGGGGAGGCGGGCACACCGCTTCCTTCCAGCCGGTTTACCTCCCGGCGCACCTGTTCATACTTGGCCTCCACCTGCCGGAGCCGTTCGGGAGGAACAAGGCCCACTTTCGCACCGATGTGGCACAGCCGCTGATCGGCGTTATCCTGCCGGTGGAGCAGCCGGTACTCGGAGCGGCTGGTCATGATCCGGTAAGGCTCTTCCGTGCCCTTGGTCACCAGATCGTCAATGAGGGTGCCGATGTAGCTGGTGTCCCGGGTGAGGATCAGCGGGGATTCTTCCCGGAGCTTCAGCACCGCATTGATGCCGGCAATAAGGCCCTGGGCGGCAGCTTCCTCATAGCCGGAGGTGCCGTTGAACTGTCCGGCACCGTAAAGGCCGGAAACAGCCTTGGTTTCCAGAGTGGGCAGCAGTGCGGTGGGATCCACGCACTCATACTCGATGGCATAGGCGGGCCGCATCATTTCCGCATTTTCCAGCCCCGGGATGGTGCGCATCATGGCAAGCTGCACATCCTCCGGCAGGGAAGAGGAGAAGCCCTGAATATATAGCTCCTCCGTATCCAGTCCGCAGGGCTCGATGAACAGCTGATGCCGGGGCTTGTCGGAGAACCGGACAATTTTGGTCTCGATGCTGGGACAGTACCGGGGACCGACACCGGAGATGGTGCCGTCGTACATGGGAGAGCGGTGGAGATTGGCCCTGATGATCTCGTGGGTCTTTTCGTTGGTATAGGTCAGGTGGCATACCGCCGCATTATAGGGGGTGTGCTCCGTGCGGAAGGAGAAGGGCTCGATTTTTTCGTCGCCGGGCTGCAGCTCCATTTTGGAAAAATCCACGCTCCGCCGGTTGATCCGGGGCGGGGTACCGGTTTTGAACCGCCGCAGAGGCAGACCCAGGGTGCGCAGATTGTCAGCCAAACCCTTGCTGGGGTGCATGCCGTCGGGGCCGGATTCGATGATGCATTCGCCGGTGATGACGGTGCTGTCCAGGTATGTGCCGGTGGCGATGATGACCGCTTTTGCCTCATACACGGCACCCAGCTGGGTGCGGACACCCCGTACCGCTCCGTTTTCGGTGAGTACTTCCACGATCTGGGCCTGCTTCAGCTCCAGGTTTTCCTGCTGCTCCAGGGTGTGCTTCATCACCTGCTGGTAGAGTCTGCGGTCGGCCTGGGCTCGGAGGGAATGGACCGCAGGGCCTTTGCCCTTATTTAGCATCCGGTACTGGATGCAGGCCTTGTCCGCAGCCAGACCCATCTCGCCGCCCAGGGCATCGATCTCCCGGACGATGTGGCCCTTGCCGGTGCCGCCGATGGCCGGGTTGCAGGGCATATTGCCCACAGCATCCAGATTGATGGTAAAGAGGATGGTGTGACAGCCCAGCCTTGCGGCGGCCAGAGCGGCCTCGATGCCGGCGTGGCCCGCACCGATGACGGCAATATCACAGCTTCCTAACTTGTAGGTCATAGTTATTGCTCCTTAGAGTTTCAAATTGGAGTTTGTCGCGCTGGTGCGCGAAATGCAGAATTCAGAATGCAGAATGCAAAATAAATGTATTTCCTGCGGAAATGATTATAATAGTCGGCGAAGCCGACACCATAATTCTGCATTTTGCATTTTACATTTTGCATTGGGCAGTGTAAACTGCCCGACAAATTCCAATTTGAAGCGGTAGATTATTCTTCGCTGATTTCTGCCTTTTTCTCTTCCGGGGGCAGAATGAAGGGTTTGCAGACGATCTCGCAGCGGTTGATGGGGGTGCCCAGACCATGGAACTTCTCTTCATAGCCGGTCATGATGCCCACAATGCCGTTTTCGTGGAGATTCCGGGTGAGATTCTTCACTTCCAGACCGCAGGCGGCAAACTCCTCCACGGAGAACTCGAAGAGGGGTGCGTTATCGGTCTTGTAGTGGATCTCGCCGCCTTCCTTGATAACCCGGCAGTACTTGTCCAGGAAGCCTCTGTGGGTTAAGCGGCGCTTGGCATTTTTCTTCCGGGGCCAGGGATCCGGGAAATTGATGAACAGCCGGTCGATCTCGAAACCGGCAAAAATCTCTTCAATGGCCGCAACGTCCATATCGATGTAATAGACATTCTGAAGGCCCATGGCCTGGGCTTTCTCCATGGCCACCACCATAGCCTCCCGGCAGCGCTCCACGGCAATCAGCAGCACATCGGGATTTGCTTCAGCGGTTTCGGCGGTGAACTTGCCCTTGCCGCAGCCGACCTCCACCCACAGGGCGGTGCAGTCTTCCTTCAGACTTCTCCACTTGCCCTTGAAATCCGCAGGATTTGTGATGCGCAGTGCGGCGCATTTTTCCATCCGGGATTCCAGGTTCTTCATTCTTCTCATTCTCATGGTAATTTTCCTCCAAAAGCGGAAAAACCGCATAATTTTCATAATAGCATTCTACCAGAAAGCGCGTCCATAGTCAAAGATTTTGTGCAGAAAAATCCCGGCTTCCGAAGAGGCCGGGATGGGAAATTATCGGTTCTGGATCTGCTGCTTGCTGTACTGCAGGGTGTACAGGTCATAGTATTTGCCGTGGAGGGAGAGCAGCTGCTGGTGATTGCCCTGCTCTATGATTTCACCGTGGCTCAGCAGGATGATGTTGTCGGAATGCTGGATGGTACTGAGCCGGTGGGCCACGATCAGCATGGTGCCGATGTTCTTCATCTTTTCCAGGGAATCCTGGATCAGAATTTCGGTTTCCGTGTCGATGTTGGCGGTGGCTTCGTCCAGGATCATCACCGCGGGCTTGTGGATGATGGTACGGGCGAAGGAAAGGAGCTGCCGCTGACCGGCGGAGAAATTGTTGCCCCGCTCCCGGACCACTTCGTTCAGGCCACCTTCCAGCTTGTTGATGAACTTGTCGGCGTTGACGTACCGGCAGGCTTCCATCACTTCCTCATCGGAGATGCCCTCCTCCCGCAGGAGGATGTTGCTGCGGATATCGCCGGAGAACAGGAACACATCCTGGAGCATCTGACCGAAGTGCTTCCGCAGGGAAGAAATCTTGATCTTTTTGATGTCGATGCCGTCGATGAGGATCTGGCCCTTCTGGATGTCGTAGTTGCGGCAAATCAGGGACAGAATGGTGGTCTTGCCGGAGCCGGTGGAGCCCACGAAGGCCACGGTCTGCTTGGGCTCAACGTGGAAGGAAACACCCTTCAGAACCCACTCGCCGGGCTTGTAGGCAAACCAGACATCCTTAAATTCGATCTCACCCTTGATTTCCGGCAGGTCGATGGCATCTTCTTCGTCCACAACCTCCGGCACCATGTCCAGAATGGCGAAAATCTTTTCAGAGGAAGCAAAGCTGCGCTGGAGCATGTCAAACTGCTCGGCCAGCGTCTGGATGGGGTTAAAGAACCGGGAGATGTACATGTAGAAAGACACCAGCACGCTGGAATCGATGATCTGGCCCATGAACTCAGTCTGATTGATATAGCCCTTGGCGCCGAAGTAGAACAGGCACATCTGGCTGGAGACGAAGAGCATATAGACCATGGGCCGGAAAATGCCGAAGACATACATCCGGTTGAACTTGGCCTTCCGGAGCTTGCGGCTGCGGTCCAGGAAGTCGTTCATTTTCTGCTCTTCCCGGTTGAAGATCTGGGTGATCTTGATGCCGGAGAGATTCTCGGACAGATAGGTGTTGATGTCGGTGGTGGCGTTGGTCACCTGCCGGTGGACTCTCCGGGAGAATTTCCGGAAAATCACGGTAAAGAGCACCACAAAGGGCACGAAGCACAGCACCATCAGCGTCAGAGCGTAGTTCAGCATCAGCATAGCGCCCAGCACACCCACGATGACCATGGAGTTCTTGGCCAGGGTCACGATGATGTTGGTGAACATATAGGAAATTGCGTTGGGGTCATTGGTAACGCGGGTCACCAGCTTGCCCACGGGGATGTTGTTCAGCTGCTCATGGGAGAGCTTTTCGATGTGGGTGAACACATCCAGGCGGATCTGGGACAGGATCTTCTGGCCGGTCTTCTGGAGGATCATGGCCTGCAGATAGGTGCAGATCAGAGAAACCACCAGGATGCCTGCATAGACAGCCACCCGGATATAAAGATCCCGCAGCTGGAATTCTTCCTTGATGAGGCCCTGGATGTCGCCGACGATCAGCGGGGAAACCAGATCATAGATGATGGAGAAGATCATGATGAAGAACACACCAACGAAGCTTTTCCAGTAGGGCTTGGCGTAGCTGAGGAGCCGCTTGATGATCTCGCCGTCGGACATATGCCGCTCGTTGTCGTCTTCCTTCTCCTTATGCTTCTGCAGGGCGATGTAGGCCAGGATGAATACCAGGGCGAAGGTGCCGATGATGGCACCCACGATCAGAACGGGCAAATACTCACGCATGGTCGGCACCTCCTTCTTCTTCCAGTTTCTGGAGATCGACCATCTTCTGATAGTCGGGGCAGGATTCGTAAAGCTCGGCATGGGTACCCACGGCAACCAGCTCGCCCTCTTCGATGAAGAGGATCTTGTCCATCTTTTCGATGGTGGAGATCCGGTGGGCGATGAGAATGGTGGTCTTGCCGGCGCGGGTTTCCCGGAGGTTACTCAGAATGGTAGTCTCAGTCTTGGTATCCACCGCGGAAACGGAGTCATCCAGGATCAGAATGGGAGCATCCTTCATCAGCGCCCGGGCGATGGAAATACGCTGCTTCTGACCGCCGGAAACGGTAACGCCCCGTTCACCCAGCACGGTGCCGTAGCCCAGCTGGAATTCCTTGATGTTGCTGTCCACATCGGCCAGGCGGGCGGCGTTGACGATGGCCTTCTGGTTCTTATCGGTGACGCCGAAGGCGATGTTGTTCTCAATGGTATCGGAGAACAGGAAATTATCCTGAGGCACATAGGCGCAGGCACCCCGGACGGAGCGGATGGATACATGGTTGACATCGTGACCGTCCACAAAAACAGTGCCGTCGGGCACGTTGTAGGTCCGCAGGATCAAATCGACCAATGTGGTCTTGCCGGAGCCGGTCTTGCCCACCAGGCCCACGTTTTCACCGGCGGCGATGGTGAAGCTGACATTCTTCAGCGCATCGTATTCTCCGTCGGGATACCGGAAGGTCAGATTCCGGAACTCGATGTCGCCCCGGACGTTCTCCAGATCGGAAACACCCTCCCGGTCCTTGACCGTGACTTCCGCATCCAGCAGTTCACCCAGCCGGTCCAGAGAGGCCTTACCCCGGGAAGTCATGTCGATCAGCTCGGAAACCGCCATAATGGGCCAGACCACTGCGTTGAAATAGGCAATGAATTCCACCAGCTGGCCGGCGTTGAACTGACCCTTGTAGACCAGGTAGCCGCCATAGCCCAGAATCACGCAGATGACGCTCTCAACGAACATCATGACCATGACCCGGAACAGCACCGAGGACTTGGTGTGGTCGATGTTGGCATCCTCGTTTTCAACGTTCAGTTTTTTGAAGGCCCACAGCTCCTTGCCTTCCTTGACGAAGGCCTTGATCACGGCAATGCCGGAGAAGCTTTCCTGGGAGAAGTCGGACAGCCGGGAGAAGGCCTCCTGGCGGATGTCCCACTTTTTCATCAGATGCTTGCCCACGATGGTGGCGGACACCAGCAGGAATGCCATGGGGATCAGAGACAGCACCGTCAGAACCAGGTCCATCCGGAGCATATTCCGGACAGCCAGGATGCCCATCAGCACCGCGTCAAAGAACATCATGACGCCCCAGCCGAAGCATTCCTGCACCGTATCCAGATCGTTGGTAAACAGGCTCATCAGATTGCCCACCTTGTTGACCTGGTAGTATTCCCGGCTCAGGTCCTTGGCGTGGCAGAACATCTCGTTGCGCAGGTCCTCTTCCAGACGCATAGCACTGCCGAAGAAGCAGATGCGCCACAGAAAACGGCCGCAGACCATGGCCAGAATGATCTTGACCATGGGCATACAGATGTGGTCCAGTACAAAATTCATGTCGAAGGGGAGCATCTGACCGTTCAGCTCCACCATGCCGCCGTTCATGCCGTTGATCAGCATCCGGTACAGCTTCGGGATCTCCAGCTGGAGATAGTCCACCATCACCAGGGAGGCCAGACCCAGAATCAGCCAACCGGCATACTTGAGATAGTATCGGTTGATATGCTTTCCGAATATCATATCCTGTTCCTCTCTTATTACTTATAGTATATTCCAGCGCATTATAGCACGTTTGATTGTCGTTGGCAATGGCTGGGAACAAAAAAGTTGCGGGAGCAACAAAATATCCCGGCAGTCGGGATGCCCCGACGGGCAATACGAGCCTGCCGGGCCGGTAGTTGTCGGTACGCCATTGGGCCCTCCCGGTTCGATACTGCCATAGTCAAATTGGAATTTATCGAGGAGAACGGATTGCCACACCAGTGTGCGCACTGGTTCGCAATGACAGTGATTTTCGACACATTCCGCACCATTTTTAGCGCAGCCAACCACTCAGTTTCCATGTCATTGCGAGGAGGCATGAAATGCCGACGTGGCAATCCGTTACTCAAACAAAATGCCAAACTGTAATTTGAATCCTTCCCTGCAAAAAAGCCTGCGGACCGGTCCGGTCCGCAGGCTTGGGTTGATTCGTTTTATTCCTTCACATACTGCACGGCCACACAGCCGGGGCCACCCTGGGTGATAAAGGCAGGGCTCAGGGGAAGAATTTCATAGTATGCCCCGGGCATGGCCTCTTTCAGAGTCTCCAGGGTCTGCTTTGCTTTTTCCAGAGCACCGGCATGGGAGATGTAAACCCGCCAGCCCTCACCGATCTCCCGCTTTTCCAGCTCCCGGGTGATGAACTTGACGGCATGGGAATAGCCCCGGCGGATGCCGGCAATGGTCAGCCGCTCGCCGCCCTCGGTCTGGGTCATGATGGGGGTCAGGCTGGCGGCCTTGCCCACATAGGAAACCAGGGGGGAGAGTCTACCGCCCCGGCGGAGGTAATCGAAATCAGCCGGAACCAGGAAGCTTTTGGCAGAATCCATCAGGTCGTTCAGCTTTTCCGTGATCCGGGCGACGCTGCAGCCGCTTTTTGCCCACTCCACTGCCTTTTCCACCATATAGCGGTGGGGGCCGCAGAGAGTCCGGGTGTTGATGACGGTGATGTTTTCCGCGTGTTCGCACAGCTGTGCGGCGGCAACGGCGCTGGTATAGGTGCCGGAGAGGCCGTGGGCCATGGCCACATTGATGATTTCATCCTCCGGGAAGCTGGCGTACAGCTGCTCCACCTCGCCGATGGCAGGCTGGCTGGAGGTAGGCATGTGGCCCTGGCGGATGATTTCCACAAACTCCTCGGAGCTGATTTCATCAAACTCCCGATAGGTCTTTCCGGCGATGGTCACGGACAGGGGCGAAACATGAAAACCGGCATTCTTAGCCTGGGCGGTGGAGTAAAGGGTGGAGGTATCGGAAACAATGCGAACCATAGGAAGCTCCTTTATGTTTATTTCTTTCTTATCATGGTAACTGTTTTGGGGAATGAAGTCAATAAAAGTTTGAAAAATACGACAAAGTGTCGGCAAAGAACGGTATTTCCAGAAACTGGTAATTTCGCTTTACTTTTTCCGGATGTTCGTGTATCATAAATGGCAACAGAGTAGGAAGCCCCGCGTTAAGTGCCACCGGGACGGGGAGTTGCCCGGAGGACGAAGGCTTGGTCCACGATGGAGTTTCTGCACCCGCTGTTGCATATGGGAACCCTCCTTTATGTAGCAACGATACTCGGTCGGGCAAGTGCTTCGACTGTAGCATTCTTGCCCGCTACAAAAAGGAGGATATTTTTATGCCCAGAGTTCAAAAATCCACTGCCCTGTATGACCATCCCTTTTCCCGTGCCTACTGGCGGGATGCCGCCGCGGAACTGAAAGACACCCGGATGCTGGTGATTACCGCTCTGCTTGTGGCCCTGCGGATCGCCCTGAAGCCCTTTGCCATTCCGGTGGGCCCCCAGATGTACATCCAGACCCCCATGCTGGCAACCGCCCTGGGAGCCATGATCTTCGGCCCTGTGATGGCCATTCCGGCGGCCATTGTGTCCGATACCGTCGGCTTCATCATCCACCCCACCGGTGAGTATTTCCTGCCCTTCGTGCTCACCGAAATTGCCAGCACCGTTATCTACGCCCTGTGCCTCTACCGGTCCAAGGCTACCCCCACCCGGGTGATGCTGGCGCGGTTTTTCATCTGCTCGGCGGTCAATGTGGTGCTGCAGCAGCTGATCTACGCCTGGTATTATCTGTTCATCGGCAACCCGGAAAGCGCCGTGGACTCCATTATGGGCATCATGACCGTCTCCCGGATTTTCAAGAATCTGTTTTTCTTCCCCATTGAGACGGTGATTCTGACCCTGTTTCTGAAGGTGCTGCTGCCGGTAACCAACCGGATGAAGCTGACCTACTGCCCTGATGCGGATATGCGCTTTACGAAAAAGCAGATTGCAGCCCTCATCTGCTTGGTGGTCATTGGTGCCGGCAGCGCGGTGGGATATCTGACCTACCGCTACAACGGCACCTCCCGGTCCGCCGACTACTCCACGGAGCAGCGGATCGAGGCCAATATGGCCATGACCGACGTGGTGCTGACCCATACTGCCCAGTGGGATGAGGAAACGGTCATCTGCATCGTGGATTCCGCTTACCGGCCCCTCTTCGGCCAGGAAACGGACTACACCGTGTCCGTCTATACCCTGGACGGCGAAGCCTTCGCAGCAGGACAGCAGGCCGACGGAAAGTATACGCTGGAGACCCTCTGGTCCTATTCCAAGTCCGGCCCCAAGAAGGATAAGTACGGCTCCCTGGTCAAAGTTGCCACCGCCGAACTGGTCAAAAACGAGAAAACGGGAGAAATCCTGGAATTCTCCTGCAAACCCGAATAAAAGAATCCCCGGTCTTATGACCGGGGATTTTGCTGTTTTTAGCCGACACCTTCGGGGGCGGCGGTGGGTTTCAGATCCTTCAGATCCTCCAGGCTGGGAAGCCGGTCGGTGTAGCACCAGACGGTGTAATAGGTCTTGCTGCTGTCAAAGGCGCTGTACTTGTAGGTCAGCTCCTTGTGCTCCAGATAGGGGCTTTCCACTTCGGAACCATTTTGAACGGTAATGCCTGCATCGTGGAACAGCTTGCTTAAGGTATCCGCGGCGGACTGGGGGATGGCCTCGGAATCGGACTGAACCAGCACGGCGCAGAAGAACTGCACGTCACCGCTTTCGCCGCTCAGCTTACCCACGGCGGTCTTCATATCCAGAATTTCCATTTTATATTTCTCGAAGGTGGCTTTCACCTGGTTTTCCAGTTCTTTCTTGGCGGCCTCCGCCACATTGCCCACGATTTCGCCGGTGACCTCACCGCAGCTGGCAAAGCTCAGCAGCATCGCCAGCACACACAGCATGGCTGCAAACTTTTTGAACATAAGAGTCGCTCCTTTTCTTGGAATGTGCCGGTATTTTCTCATAAAATCCCCTGCTTGTCAATCAGGGGGGCGGGGATTGGTGAATGTGACTGAAATTCTCTTGCATAATGGCCTTCCTTTTGGTACAATAAAATGAGTGAACAGAGAGGAGAAAAACAGATGGCAAAGCTGTATTTTAAGTACGGTGCCATGGGCTCCAGCAAAACCGCCCAGGCGCTGATTACCAAATATAATTACGAAGAAAACGATATGAAGGTCTGGCTGATAAAGCCCAGCGCCGACACCCGGGACGGTGCCAGCATCATCCGCAGCCGCATCGGCCTGGCGGCGGAATGTGAGATCGCAACCCCCGGGGTGAATATCTATGACCGCTACCGGGAGGGTTTTGACGGCAGCTGCCATGCGGTGATCGTGGATGAGTGCCAGTTTCTGACCCCGGAGCAGATTGACCAGCTGCGCGGAATCGTGGATGACTTCAATGTGCCGGTGATGTGCTTCGGCCTGCGGACCGACTTCCGGACCAGACTGTTTCCCGGCTCTTTGCGGCTGATGGAGCTGGCGGACTGCATCGAAGAGATCAAAACCATGTGCGACTGCGGAGCCAAGGCTACCGTCAATGCCCGAATCTCAGACGGCTACATCGTCACCGAGGGTGCTCAGGTGGTGCTGGGCGGCAACGACTGCTATATCGCCATGTGCCACCGGTGCTACGTCCGGGGCATCCGGGAGCATAAGAAAATCAAACTTCACGGCCAAAACTGAGGAGGAATATATTATGGAACTGAAAGACATTCTCGCCAAGTGCGACCATACCCTGCTTGCCCAGACTGCCACCTGGGAAGAAATCAAAGCCATCTGTGACGATGGTATGAAGTACGAAACCGCCTCCGTCTGCATTCCCGCTTCCTATGTGAAGCAGGCCAAGGAATATGTGGGCGAAAAGCTTGCCATCTGCACCGTCATCGGTTTCCCCAACGGCTATTCCACCACCGCCGTCAAGTGCTTCGAGGCATCCGATGCTGTGGACAATGGCGCGGACGAAGTGGATATGGTCATCAACATCGGCCACGCCAAGGACGGCAAGTGGGAGGAAATCACCGCTGAAATTGCCGCCATTAAGGCTGCCTGCAAGGGCAAGCTCCTGAAGGTCATCATCGAGACCTGCCTGCTGACCGATGAAGAGAAGATCCATCTGTGCAAGTGCGTTTCCGATTCCGGTGCCGACTACATCAAGACCTCTACCGGATTCTCCAAGGCCGGCGCCACCTTTGCGGATGTGGAGCTCTTTGCAAAGCATGTTGCCCCCCATGTGAAGATCAAGGCCGCCGGCGGCATCTCCTCTCTGGAGGATGCAGAAAAGTTCATTGCCCTGGGAGCAAGCCGTCTGGGAACCTCCCGGATCGTCAAGATCGCCAAGGGCCTTGCAAACGACGGAAGCTATTAAATGCAAAATTAAGAATGCTGAATGCAGAATTATTGTGTGCGCGGAGCGCACGATTTGAAATGATTGCCGCAGGCAATACCACAATTCTGCATTTTGCATTTTGCATTCTGCATTTCACTTTATCTTAAGAAAGGTGATTATTATGTCTAATTTTGCAGTTACTCCCCACATCAATGTTCAGAATGAAATCGGCTTCGGCAAGACGGTGCTGATGCCCGGCGATCCCCTGCGGGCCAAGTTTATTGCTGAAAATTTCTTTGAAAATCCGGTCCTGGTCAACAATGTCCGGGGTGTCAACGGCTACACCGGCTATTACAAGGGCGTGAAGGTTTCCGTTATGGCCTCCGGCATGGGCATGCCTGCCATCGGCATCTATTCCCATGAGCTCTTTAACTTCTTCGGCGTGGAGAACATCATCCGGGTGGGCTCCGCCGGCTCCATCCAGGAGCACATCAACCTCTATGATCTGGTCATCGCCCAGGGTGCCTGCACCGATTCGGGCTGGTACAGACAGTTCCATCTGCCCGGCCAGTTTGCTCCCATCGCCAGCTATGAGCTTCTCAGCGAAGCCGTCAAGGCAGCAGAAGCCAACGGCGCCACCTACCATGTGGGCAATGTCAATTCCTCCGATGTGTTCTACGGCGACCATGCCGGTGTCCCCGAAGGTCTGGACAGCGTGTACGGTCTGAAGAAGATGGGCGTTATGGCCCTGGAGATGGAAGCCGCCGCCCTCTATATGAATGCCGCCCGGTACGGCAAGCGGGGCCTGTGCATCTGCACCATTTCCGACCATGTGCTCACCGGCGTGGAAACCTCCGCCGCCGAGCGCCAGACTGCCTTCACCACCATGATGAAGGTGGCGTTGGATGTGGCGGTTGCCATGGAGAATAAGTAAAGAAATGCAAAATGCAGAATGCAGAATGCAAAATGAAGGTGTTTCGCATTCGGTGTTCTGCATTTTTCTTTGAGGTAAATCAATGAGCGAAATCAAGCACGCAAAAATCGAAGACATCCCGGCAAGCCACAAGTGCGAGCATGAGGGCTACGAATACTTCCGGCGGAAGTTCATTCCCTTTGGTGCAGCCGGAAATACCCTGGTCAGTGTCTATGAGATTCCGCCGGGGAAATCCGCATATCCTTATCACTTCCACTATAAGAATGAGGAAACCTTCTGTATTCTCAGCGGGGAGGGGATTCTGAAAACGCCGGAAGGGGAGCGGAAGGTGGGGCCGGGGGAACTGCTGTTCTTTCCGGCAGGGCCCGAAGGTGCCCACAAGATCACCAATTCTTCGGAAACGGAGATGCTTACCTACATCGATTTCGATGTGGTCCACGATATTGATGTTGTCGTTTATCCCGATTCCGACAAGATCGGCATCTGGGGCAAGGGGATCAATAAGATCTATCCTCAGAATGCTGACGTTGACTACTATGATGGAGAATAACCTATGAAACGAATCTTTTTGTTTGTTCTGGATTCCTTCGGCATCGGTGCCATGCCCGATGCGGAAAGTTTCGGCGATGTGGGGGTCAATACCCTGGCTTCCTGTGCCGCATCTGCCGAACTGAAAATTCCCAATATGATCGCCGCGGGCCTGGGAAATATCCAGGGTGTCACCTGCCTGCCCAGGGCAGAGGCTCCCACCGGCGCGTTTGCCCGGCTGACAGAAAAGTCCATGGGCAAGGATACCACCATCGGCCACTGGGAAATTGCCGGCATCGTATCTCCGGATCCGCTGCCCACCTATCCCGATGGCTTCCCGGCAGAGATTCTGGATGCTTTTGAGAAAGCCACCGGCCGGGGCTGGCTGTGCAACCTGCCCTATTCCGGTACCGATGTGATCCGGGACTACGGCGAGGAGCAGATGAAAACCGGCAAGTGGATCGTCTACACCTCCGCCGACTCTGTATTCCAGGTGGCGGCCAATGAGGAGCTGATCCCCCTGGAAGAGCTTTATGATGCCTGCCATAAGGCAAGAAACATTCTCAGGGGCAAGCACGGAGTGGGACGTGTCATCGCCCGGCCCTTTGTGGGAAATTCTGCCGGCAATTTCAAGCGTACCTCCAACCGCCACGACTATTCTCTGGAGCCTCCCAGAGAAACCCTGCTGGATGCACTGAAGGCAGCGGGCTTATCTTCCATCGGTGTGGGTAAGATCCATGACATCTTTGCCGGTATCGGTACCACCGAGCATGTCTACAATACTTCCAATACCAACGGCATGGAGCACGCCATGCATTATGCGCAAACGGATTTTCAGGGCCTGTGCTTTGTGAATCTGGTGGATTTCGACATGGTCTACGGCCACCGCCGGGATATTGACGGCTATGCCAGAGCTCTGTCCGAATTCGATGCATGGCTGATGGGATTTATGGAAAAAATGGGCGAAGAGGATCTGGTGATGATTACCGCCGACCATGGCTGCGACCCGGGCTATACCGCTACCACCGACCACACCAGAGAGTATGTGCCCCTGCTGATGCTGGGCAAGGGTGTGAAGCAGGTGGATCTCGGCACCCGGGGAAGCTTTGCCGATATCGCCGCCACCGTGGCCGAACTGCTGGGTGTGCCCTTTGAAACCCCCGGCATCAGCTTTGCAAAGGAGATTCTAAAATGACGCCTGAGAAACTGATCGAACTGGCGAAGGAAGCGATGCACCATGCCTATGTGCCCTATTCCGGCTACAAGGTGGGTGCCGCCCTGCTGTGCGCCGACGGCACGGTCTATCAGGGCTGCAACATTGAAAATGCCGCCTACGGACCCACCAACTGCGCCGAGCGTACTGCCTTTTTCAAAGCGGTCTATGACGGCCACCGGGATTTTGTGTCCATCGCCGTCTGCGGCGGCAAGGATGGCGTCATTACCGGCGGATTCCCTCCCTGCGGCGTCTGCCGCCAAGTGATGCGGGAATTCTGCGGCGATGATTTTCTGATCTATATGGTGGATGCGGATGGGTATGAGGCCCGGACCCTGGCGGAAATCCTGCCCTTCAGCTTCAGCGCCCAAAAGCATATGCGGTAAATGAACCCGCAACTCTTGTGAAAAACGACAAATCTTGTGAAAATGAGTTGATTTTTCGGCTTAAGTATGCGACAATGGACCCGGTATGTTGAGTACCCATTTATACAATATATGGAGGAATGAAATTATGAAGAAGATTCTGGCTCTGATGCTGGCTCTGGTCATGGTTCTGTCTCTGGCTGCCTGCGGCGCTTCCGATGCTCCCGCTGCCGACGCTCCTGACGCAGAAGCTCCCGCTGCTGAGTACAAGGTTGCCATGGTTACCGACTACGGTGATATCACCGACCAGTCCTTCAACCAGACCACCTACGAAGCCTGCAAGGCTTTCGCTGAGGCCAACGGTGTTGACTTCACCTACTACAAGCCCGCTGGCGATAGCGACGCAGAGCGTGTTGCCATGATCGAAAAGGCTGTTGACGAAGGCTACAATGTCATCGTTCTGCCCGGCTTCGCTTTTGCTGCTGCAATCGCAGAGGCTGCTCCCATGTACCCCGAAGTCAAGTTCATCGCTCTGGACGTTGAGCTGACTGCCGGTACCTACAACAACGTTTATTCCGCAATTTACCAGGAAGAGCTGTCCGGTTATATGGCCGGCTACGCTGCTGTCAAGATGGGCTATACCAAGCTGGGCTTCCTGGGTGGCATGGCTGTTCCCGCTGTTCAGCGCTTCGGCTACGGCTACGTTCAGGGTGCTGACGCTGCAGCCAAGGAGCTGGGCATCACCATCGACATGAACTATATCTACGGCGGCCTGTTCTACGGCACCGCTGACATCACCGCTGTTATGGACACCTGGTATGCTGCCGGCACCGAGGTCGTCTTCTCCTGCGGCGGCGGTATCTTCACCTCTGCTGTTGACGCAGCCAAGAAGGTCGAAGGCGCAAAGGTCATCGGTGTTGACGTTGACCAGTCTGGCGTTATCGCCAACTATGCCGGCGATTCCGACACCTCTCTGACCATCACCTCCGCCATGAAGGGTCTGTACCCCACCACCGTTGATACTCTGACCGATGTCATCGTGGGCGGCAACTGGGAAAAGTATGCCGGTAAGGTTGAGACTCTGGGTCTGGTCAACGGCGATGATCCCACTGCCAACTACGTTCAGATCCCCATGGAAACCACCCAGTGGTCCGACACCTTCACCAAGGACGACTACAAGGCTCTGGTTAAGGGTATGTTCGAAGGCACCATCACCGTGTCCTCCGACATCTCCGCTATGCCTGCCGTTACCAACATCAATCTGTCCGAGCAGGGCCAGATCGTTGGCTAATTGCTGAAACAACCCAATAAAAAAGACGGGCTTCGGCCCGTCTTTTTTGCTGCCGCCGGATCCGGGGCTTTTTGTAAAAAAGTTTTATTCTCGGTGTGTTTATGTTTGAAAAATTGGACACATTCATGTATAATGGACAATGACTACCGAAGAGGAGGTAATCCCATTGAACAATGTACCTTATGCAATCGAAATGGTGAACATCACAAAGAAGTTCCCCGGAATCATTGCCAATGACAATGTGACACTGCAGCTCAGGCGCGGAGAAATCCATGCGCTGCTGGGTGAAAACGGCGCCGGTAAGTCCACCCTGATGAGCGTGCTGTTCGGTCTTTACCAGGCAGAAGAGGGTGTCATCAAAAAGGACGGCGTGGAAGTTAAGATCAACAATCCCAACGATGCCAACGATCTGGGCATCGGCATGGTGCACCAGCACTTTAAGCTGGTGGAATGCTTCTCGGTTCTCGATAACATCATTCTGGGCGTGGAGGACACCAAAAACGGCATCCTGCAGCGCCAGCAGGCCCGGGAAAAGGTGCTGGAGCTGTCCAAGCGCTACGGCCTGCAGGTGGATCCCGATGCCATCATCGAGGATATCAGCGTCGGTATGCAGCAGCGTACCGAGATTCTCAAAATGCTCTACCGGGACAATGAAATCCTGATTTTCGACGAGCCCACCGCAGTTCTGACTCCCCAGGAGATCGAAGAACTGCTGCAGATCATGAAGAATCTGGCCGCTGAGGGCAAATCCATCCTCTTCATTACCCACAAGCTCAATGAGATCATGGCAGTGGCAGACCGCTGCTCCGTCCTGCGCAAGGGTAAGTATATCGGAACAGTGGATATCGCCGGCTGCACCAAGGACGACCTGTCCCGGATGATGGTGGGTCGTGATGTGCAGTTTGCCGTCCAGAAGGAGCCTTCCAAGCCCGGCGATGTGGTTCTGGAAGTGAAGGATCTGAGCGTTGCGTCCAAGGTCAGCAAGAAGAATGCGGTGGACCATGTCAGTTTCAAGGTCCGGGCCGGTGAGATCGTCTGCATCGCAGGCATCGACGGCAACGGCCAGAGCGAGCTGGTTTACGGCATCTCCGGTCTGGAACCCGTGGCCGGCGGCACCGTCCGGTTCTGCGGCAACGATATCACCCACGCCACCATCCGCAAGCGCAGCCTGATGGGCATGTCCCATATCCCCGAGGACCGGCACAAGCACGGTCTGGTGCTGGATTATACTCTGGAGGACAATATGGTCCTGCAGCGGTATTTCGAGCCGGAGTTCACCGGCAAATTCGGCTTCCTCAAGCGCAAGAACATCCGCGCCTATGCAGAGCGGCTCATCGAGCAGTATGATGTCCGCAGCGGTCAGGGCCCCATCACGATTTCCCGGGCCATGTCCGGCGGCAACCAGCAGAAGGCCATCATCGCCCGTGAGATCGACAAGGATCCCCAGCTGCTGATCGCTGTCCAGCCCACCCGTGGCCTGGACGTGGGTGCCATCGAATACATTCACAAGCAGATCGTGGCCCAGCGGGATGCGGGCAAGGCGGTGCTGCTGGTTTCCCTGGAACTGGACGAGGTTATGACGGTTTCCGACCGGATCCTGGTGATGTATGAAGGTGAGATCGTGGGCCAGCTGGATCCCAAGACCACCACGCAGGAAGAAATGGGCCTGTACATGGCCGGTGCCAAGAGAGATGAGGTGACAGAATGAAAAAGAATATTCTGAAAAACAGCGGCGTTCAGTCCCTGCTGGCTGCGCTGATGTGCATCATTCTCGGTGTGGCCCTGGGCTATATTGTGCTGCTGTTCATCAATCCCGCCGGTGCCGGCGAGGCCATTATCACGGTTCTGAAGAATTTCCTGACCTACAGCAAACCTGCCACCCAGATGAAGTATCTGGGCAACACCCTGGTCAAAACCGCACCGCTGCTGATGTGCTCCCTGGCCATCCTCTTTGCCTATAAGGTGGGTCTGTTCAACATCGGCGCTGCCGGCCAGTACTGTGCGGGCGTGGGCGTCGCCCTGTATGCCGCTCTGGCCTGGAACCTGCCCTGGTGGGCCTGCATGATCCTGGCCATGGCTGCTGGTGCAACTCTGGGCGTGATCGTCGGCCTGCTGAAGGCTTACCGCAACGTCAACGAAGTCATCTCCGGCATCATGCTCAACTGGATCACCCTGTATCTGGTGAACATTCTGCTTACCGGTGTCAAGGAGCCCACCAGCCCCTATACCTTCCCTCTGACAACCCATGCGCCCAATGCGATTCTTCCCTCCCTGGGTCTGGGTGCTCTGTTCAGCGGCAACCAGTATGTGACCCTGGCCATTCCTCTGGCTGTGATTCTGGCTGTGGCAGTCTGGGTGATTCTGGAAAAGACCAAGCTGGGCTATGAGCTGAAGGCCACCGGCAACAACAAGAACGCCGCAAAGTACTGCGGTATGGCGGAAAAGCGCAACACCATCCTGACCCTGGCCATCAGCGGCGCGCTGGCCGGTCTGGGCGCTGCACTGCTGTATCTGACGGGCTTCGAACAGTGGCAGTGCTCCACTTCCTCCGTTCCCGCCATGGGCTTCAACGGCATTGCCGCAGCCTTCCTGGGCGGTCTGCATCCCATCGGCGCGGTGCTGTCCTCCTTCTTCATCCAGCATATCACGGTGGGCGGCGCCTACGTGGATAAGACCATGTACTGCGCCCAGATCTCCGATCTGATCTCCGCCATCATCATCTATCTGTGCGGTTTCGTGCTGTTTATGAAGTATGCCATGAATGCGGGCATTACCAAGCACGAGGAAAAGGCTGCAGCCAAGCTGGCTGCAAAGGAAACTGAGAAAGGAGGCAATCAGTAATGCTGCTTCTGATTCAATACACACTGACTTTTGCTTCCGTTCTGCTGCTGGTTGCTCTGGGCGGCTGTATCTCCGAGCGGTCCGGTGTCATCAACCTGGGCCTGGAGGGCATCATGGTCATGGGTGCCATGGGCGGCGCGCTGGCCATGCGCTATCTGCCTGCCGGCAGCCCCGCCATCGTAATCATCCTGGTGGTGCTCCTGGCTGCTGCATTGATGGGTGTGCTCTATTCCTCCCTGCTGGCTGTTGCCAGTATCAATTTCAAGGCTGACCAGACCATCATCGGCACGGCCATGAACATCCTGGGCGTGGCCGCTGCCACCGTCATCGTCAAGGCCATCAACACCGCTGCAAACCCCGACGACGTTTCCTCCGTCATTCAGTATGCGGTTCCCAAGCAGGCATTTCTGGTGAACATGGGCGGCTTCGAATTCAGCTGGTTCATGGTGGTTACCGTTCTGGCGCTGATCATCATCCATGTGCTGCTCTTCAAGACCCGATTCGGTCTGCGGCTCATGGCCTGCGGCGAGCATCCCCAGGCAGCGGACTCCGTGGGCATCAATGTCTACAAGATGCGCTGGGCCGGTGTTCTGATCTCCGGTGCCCTGGGCGGTTTGGGCGGCATTGTCTTCATCACCGCCGGTGTTTCCGAGTGGCGTTTCGAGTACGGCGTGGCAGGCTTCGGCTTCCTGGCCCTGGCTGTTATGATCTTCGGCCAGTGGAATCCCATCCGGATCGCCCTGGCAGCCCTGCTGTTCGGTATGTTCCGGGCCCTGTCCAATGTGTACATGGGCTTTGACTTCCTGGCTGCTCTGGATATTCCCAGCCAGGTCTACAACATGCTTCCTTATATCATCTCCCTGGTGGTTCTGGCCTTCACTTCCAAGAAGTCCCGGGCACCCAAGGCAGAGGGTGTTCCCTACGACAAGGGAAGCAGATAAGAATCCCAAACAAAAATGCCGCCGGCGAAAGCCGGCGGCATTGAATTTTTTTATGCGAAGAAATTGTAGATGCCGATGAAGAACAGCACCACGATGATCACCGGCAGCACCCAGGTCATATAGGGCCGCATCCAGGAAGCCACCTTGGCACCCTTGCCGGTGTTGGCTTCCTTCACGAAAGCCTCCCAGCCCCAGCCGTAGCGGCTGGTACAGAACAGGACATACAGCAGGGAACCCAGGGGCAGCAGACAGTTGGAAACGATGAAGTCCTCCAGATCCATGATGGTGGAGCTTCCTCCAAAGGGATGGACATCACCCAGGACGTTCCAGCACAGGGCGCAGGGCAGTGCCAGGACCAGCATGGCAACGCAGCAGACCAGACAAGTCTTCTGCCGGGGCCAACGGGTCAGATCCATCATGCAGGAAACGATGCACTCAAAGACCGTAAAGACGGTGGACAGAGCGGCGAAGCTCATGAACAGGAAGAACAGGCTTCCCCAGAACCGGCCGCCGGGCAGATTGTTGAACACATTGGGCAGGGTAATGAACAGCAGATCCGGGCCGCTGTCCACCTGGATGTCATAGGCAAAGCAGGCAGGGAAGATGATCAGACCGGAGGTGACGGCCACGAAGGTATCCAGCACCGCCACATTGACGGATTCGCCCATCAGGGCCCGCTCCTTGCCGATGTAGCTGCCGAAGATGGCCATGGAGCCGATGCCCAGGCTCAGGGTGAAGAAGGCCTGGTTCATGGCGGCCACGATCACATTGCCGATGCCCACCTCCAGCAGCCGGTCCAGGCTGGGCAGCAGATAGAACCGGAGACCCTCACTGCCGCCGGGGGTCAGGATGGAATTGACGGCCAGGGCCACCATGATCAGCAGCAGCGCCACCATCATCCATTTGGTGATCCGCTCCAGACCCTTCTGCAGGCCGATGGAGCAGACCAGAAAGCCGATCAGAACCACGATCACGGTGTAGAACACCTGAATCCGGGCATCTGCCAGGGAGGTGTAGAAGGCATCCTTGATCTGGGCCGGTGCCATCCCCACAAACTGGCCTGCGGCGGTGGAAATGAAATAATTCAGCATCCAGCCTGCCACGCAGGTGTAGAACATCATCAAAATCACGCAGCCGGCAAGGCAGGCGTAGCCGTGCAGGTGCCATTTGCTGCCCTTGGGCTCCAACGCCTTGTGCATGGCGACAGGGCTTTTCTGGCTGCCGCGGCCCAGAGCAAATTCCATGGTCATCACCGGGATGCCCAGCACCACCAGGAAAAACAGATAGATCAGAACAAAAATACCGCCGCCGTTTGCACCGGTAATGTAAGGGAATTTCCAGACATTGCCAATGCCGATGGCGCAGCCGGCACTGAGCAGGATAAAGCCCAGGCGGCTTCCGAGTTTTTCGCGTTCCATAAGGAAACCTCCGGAGAAAAAGATGGGCTTATTATAAACCCGATGTGACAATTTGTCAAATTAATCAAAAAAAGATACCAAAATGCCGAAAAGAGTGCTCAGTCAAAGCAGAAAGCAAAGTAGACAGGCCTGGGGCAACGGTCATCCAGCGGCAGATACATGGAAAAGGGCTGCCTGCCGCCGGGAGTCCGGACTGTTGCTTCCCGGTGTCCCAGGGCGGCGATCAGAGGGGCAATTCCGCCGGAATCCCCCAGATATTCCAGAATCCGCAGATGTTCCGCCTCCCGGCTGACAGCAGCCAGAAAACCGTCGCCTTTGTAAAACCGGGCGATTTTCCCGAGGAAAAGAAGATTCTCTCCCTCCTGGATCACGCTGTCCGGAGGCAGCAGGGCAGGGCGGAGGGCGGCGTATTCTTCCGGGCGGATTTCCCGGACCGGAAGGGGTTCGGAAGCGGCGCAGTGAAATTCTTCCAGCAAGGTGGCGGGAAGATAACCCATCTTGCCGTACATGGCAAAGAGGCCCTCGCTCTGGGGCACCAGCAGGGCGCCCAGATAACCGGCGGAGCGGAGAATCTCTGCGGTGTCTGCCATCAGCGCCCGGCAAAGACCCCGTCCCCGGCTTGCCTTTCCGGTGGCCACAGCATAGATGTAGGCCAGCTTCTGTCCTGCGCAGCTGACATCAAACCAGTACAGCGCGGCAAGGACCTGTCCGTCCTCGGTGGCGCAGCGGCAGCGGTTTGGGGAAAAGGCGGTGGAGAAAAAGATATCCAGAAATTCTTCCGTATCCCCGAAGGCCTCCTTCCAGAGGCTGCGCAGCTGTGAAATCTGCGGCTTTTGCGGATGATCAAATTTCATCTTCTTCCTCCCAGAGCCGGGCCCAGTATTTTTCCAGGAGCCTGGCCGGATTGTAGCTGAGCTTTGCCCGGCGCAGACCTTCCAGACCCATGTCATCCTCCCGGTTCAGCCAGCGAAGCTGGGGGTATTTCTGCCGCAGATGCCGGGCAAAGGCCCGGTTGACGGCGGCGTAGGCACCCTGGATGTCCTCCCGGGCTTTTTCAAAGTGGATGTCAAAGGTATCCTCCCGAAGGAAGGAGCCCATGGCAAAGGCCAGCACCTCATTTCCGTCCATCAGCACGATGCCCTCCAGTCCCAGAGGGATCTGGAACGCAAAGGCCCGCTCCATGGCTACCTTTTCCAGATCGAAATCCATGGTGGGATCAGCCTGGAGCCGGTTTTCATACCAGGACTGCAGCATACAGAAGGCGGCGGCCCGGGTGTTTTCGTCCAGGGGCAGCACCCGGCAGTCCGGGTGATTCTCCTCAAAACGGTGCAGATGGGGCCGCTTCTTCTGGAATTTGCGGCCCTTCAGATCCGCAAGGTCGTCAATGGAATAGATATAGTCATAGCTGTCCCGGTCCGCATGGAACCGGAACCGGCCGGGATACAGCTGCTCCACCAGACGGCAGTCCGCTTCCGTCATGCAGCTGAGGCAGCAGGGAATGCCCCGCATCCGGGCATCATGGATGAGGGCATCCAGAGCGGGCTTCAAATCTCCCCGGCCCACAGGGAAGGGATAGACACTGCGCCGGTCAAACTGGGAGAAGAACACCAGCGTGTCATCCAGAAAGGCAGCCTTCTGGCGGCCCCAGAGGAATTTGTTGACAAAGGAATACTCACAGCCCCGCTCTCCGCAGTGCATCAGATAGCGGTCGTATTCCTGCTTTTTATGAAGATCCAGACGTTCAAAAGGGATCATAATATCACTTCCTTTGGCGGTATCATAGCACATAATCTGTCGTAAAACAATCTTAAACTCCCGAAACTTGACAATCCGGGGCAGACCCCATATAATGATTCCCGATATGAAGGAGGGATAATCATGAGAATATGGATGAGAAGAATTCTTGCAGCGGTTCTTGTGATGACCCTGCTGCTGAGCGGAAGTGCGGTGTCTGCCACGGAGCTTCCGGCAACGGAACCCACCGAAACCGTCCCGGAAACAGCAGTTGCCACAGAGGCAACCCAGCCGGAAGAAACTGAGCCGGAAGAAACTGAGCCGGAAGAAACTGAGCCGGAAGAAACTGAGCCTCCTGCCTATGTCATCGACACGGAATCCGAGATCTACGGGATCTGCGATGCCCTGGCTTCGGAAATGGAATACGACCAGCTGCTGGTTTACGATGCCACGGGCGATGAGATTATTTATGCCCACTCCCGGGAGGGAGACAAGCTCTACCCTGCCAGTGTGACAAAGCTTTTTTCCGCCTATGTGGCGCTGCAGCATTTAAGCCCCGATGATGTGATCACCGTGGGTGCGGAGCGGGATCTGACGAAGCCCGGCTCCTCTGTGGCTTACATTGGCAAGGGCCAGACCCTGTATGTCAAGCATGTGATCGAGGGCATGATGCTGCCCAGCGGAAACGATGCCGCCATCATTCTGGCAGCCGCCGCCGGACGGCGGATCGCGGAGGATGAGACCCTGGAGCCGGTGCAGGCCGTGGAGACCTTTGTCCGGGAAATGAACCGGGTGGCCGACGAACTGGGCTTTGAGCGGTCCCTGTTTGCAAATCCCGACGGCTGGCACATGGGCTGCCACTATACCTGTCTGAACGACATGGCCCGGATCGCCAAGCTTGCTCTGGAGGATAAGACCATCTCCCGGTATATCCGCAAGTCCAAAGATGAGGTGACCTTCCTCAGCGGCCATACGGTGGAATGGGAGAATACCAATCTGCTGCTGAATCCGGAGGAGGGCTTCTACCGGGGCGATGCCATCGGTATGAAGACCGGCTACACCCGCCAGGCAGAGTACTGTCTGATGTCCGCCTTCAAATGCAAGGACGGCCGGCAGCTGGTCATCGGCGTGTTCGGATACGCGGATGAATATCAGCGGTTCCGGGATGTGATCACCCTGGCAAAGGCCTGCAAGGAACTGCTTCAGTAAAAAAGAACGGCACACCCCAAAGGGTGTGCCGTATTTTGTTAACCGAAGAGCAGCTGATCCAGCTTTCGTTTCCGAATCACCCGGTAGAGGATGGGGCCGAAAACCAGCATGACAATCAGTTCGCCGATGGCCACATACAGGGCATTGAGCCAGAAACCGCCGCCGATATATACGGAAAGCTCCCAGCCCACCAGAGCGGCGTTGGTCAGAACGGGCATCAGCATGCCCGGCAGGGGATATCCGGCCACAAGAATCCGCCGCAGTCCCCACATGGCTGCGGTGGCAGTCAATGTGGCAAGGCTTCCCACAATCCAGTCCAGGGGCAGCGCGGCGGCAAAGGTGATATTGAATACCAGACACCCAACGGTCAGACCCGGAATGGCAGCAGGGGTGAAAAAGGCAAGGACACACAGCGCCTCGGACAGACGGCACTGAATGGCAAAGCTTGCCGAATTGGGAATGAGAATATTCTGCATATGGGTCAGCACCACATACAGCGCGCCGATGATGGCGGCATGAGTCAGAAACCGGTTGCGGTTGCGCATAGAAATACTCCTAAATAGAAATCACGGACTGAATAACAGTCCGTGATAGAAAATCCAACGATACCGAGCAGATGCAGTAACGAAGAATACCGCACCGGGCACGAAATATCTGCGGGCATTGCCCGCGCCTAGTTTTGATTAGGGACAGGATGGTCACGAACTGTCCATATGAAATTTCGTTTATTATAGCGGCGGAAAGCGGCTTTGTCAAGGCCCTAGAGGGCGCTGACGGCGGCTTCCAGAGCCTTGACGGTATCTTCCAGGGGGAGGCTGGGCGTGCCCTGCTGGGGCAGCCAGGGGACGTGGATGAAGCCGCAGCGGACGTGGGTGCCTGCATAATGATGGAGCAGGGAATAGAGCACATCATTGCATACAAAGGTACCGGCTGTGTTGGAGACGGCACCGGGCAGTCCGGCGGCCTGGATCGCCGCGATCATGGCCTTGACAGGGAGGGTGGAGAAAAGACCGTCGGGGCCCCCGGGGACGATGAATTCATCCTTGGGGGAAATGCCGGCATTGTCTGCAATCCGGGCATCCCGGATATTGATGCCGATCCGCTCCGGAGTTACGGCAGCCCGGGTGCCGGCCTGACCCACGGAAATGATCACATCGGGCTGGATTTCCGCTGCCTTTTCCAGAACGGTCCGGGGCGCCAGACCGAAAACCGTGGGGATCTGGAGCTTGTGGATTTCATAACCGCCGATTTGGTCCGGCAGCAGCTTTACGGCTTCCCAGCTGGGGTTGACGGATTCTCCTCCGAAGGGATCAAATCCGGTAATCAGGAGCTTTTTCATAGGATGTTACCTCCGCTTCGTTTTTTACATACTACCATACGGAAGGGAAGCTGGCAACAAAAAATCCCTCAGTCTTTCGACTGAGGGATTCTGTTTGGCAAAAATTACTTTGCAGCGCCTGCAACCTGTGCAGCGACTTCAGCAGCGAAGTCGTCGACCTTCTTCTCAATGCCTTCACCCTTGGTGTAGTGGATAGCATCGACGAAGGTGATCTTGCCGCCCAGCTTCTTGGCAGCGTCAGCAATGTAGCCGGCCACGTCGCCCTTAAACAGGTCAGCGCGGACGAACTCCTGCTGCAGCAGGCAGATTTCCTTGTAGAAAGCAGCCATCTTGCCCTGAGCGATCTTTTCCTTGACCTGAGCGGGCTTGGAAGCCATCTTGGGATCGTTGTCCATCAGAGCGACCTGAACAGCCAGCTCCTTG
>SVKV01000057.1 GCA_015068305.1 Oscillospiraceae bacterium | reverse complement strand
CAGTACTATGCGGAGCCGGAGCTTCTGTTTGATGTGCCGCCCCACTGCTTCCTGCCTGCCCCCAAGGTCACTTCTGCGGTGATCACCCTGCGGACCCGGTCCGAAAAGCCCTGGGACATCCTGGACGAGGAGGTATTCTTCCGGACGGTCCGGGCCAGCTTCGCCATGCGCCGCAAGAAGCTGAGTAACGGCCTGGCCTCCGGCTTCCCGGAGCTGGGTAAAACCGGCGCCGCGGAGGTCATTGAAAAAGCCGGCTTTGATGCAAATGTCCGCGGCGAGACCCTCTCCATTCCAGAGTTTGCCCGGATCGCCAATGAGATCGTCAGAAGAAGAGGATAAAGCGTAATTTGAAAGGACGAATTTATGATTGAGTTCCTGTTTCTGGACCTGGATGACACCATTCTGGATTTCCACAAAGCCGAGCGGATCGCCATCAACAAAACCCTGGGAGAATTTGGCCTGGAGCCCACCGAGGATGTGCTGGGCCGGTACCATCTGATCAACAAGGCCCACTGGGAAATGCTGGAGCGGGGAGAACTGACCCGGGCCGAGGTCCAGTGGAAGCGGTTCGATGTGCTGTTCCGGGAGTTCGGTGTCGTGGCAGATCCCCATGAATGCGCGGTGCGGTATATGCAGAATCTGTCCGTGGGTCATTATTTTCTCCCCGGTGCGGAGGAAACGGTGGCATACCTTTCCCAAAAGTACCGGCTGTTCCTGGCCAGCAATGGCAATGCTTCTGTCCAGAAGGGCCGCATGACCAGCGCCAATCTCTACCGGTTCTTTGATCAGGTGTTCGTGTCCGAAGAAATCGGCCACAACAAGCCCTCGAAGGCCTATTTCGATGCAGCCTTTGCCCGGATTCCCGGCTTTGACCCTGAAAAGGCTCTGATGGTGGGCGACAGCCTGACCTCTGACATCAAGGGCGGCAACAATGCCGGCATCCGCACCTGCTGGGTCAATCCCGGCCATGCTCCGGTGAAGCCCGGAATTCATGTGGATTTTGAAATCGAGGCGCTGCATCAGCTGCCTGCCCTCCTGGAAAAACTCTAAGAAGAACACCCCATCCGAAACCGGATGGGGTGATTTTTTTACAGTTTGACCAGCACCGGAAGACGGATCTCCATGATATCCTCCGTAACGGCGCAGTCCATGGCCAGCACCTGCACGCCGTTGAGCGCTGCCTCCCGCAATGCCGCACCGAAGGCCGGATCGGTGGCATCGTTGGGGTGGAGGTATTTCACATCCGGCATCTGGATGACGAAAAGCACATAGGCTCCGTATCCTTCCCGGACAAGCCGGGTCAGCCCTTTCAGATGCTTGACACCCCGCTCTGTGGGAGCATCGGGGAAGGCACAGACACCGTCGTTTTCCAGTGTGACACCCTTGACCTCCAGAAAACACAGTTTTCCGTCTTTTTCGAAGGAAAAATCGAACCGGGAATCCCCGTGGAAGGATTCTGCCTTCAAATTCCGGATCTCACCCAATCCCCCGGCGCGGAGCCATTCTCCGGCGGCAATATTGGGTGCCTGGGAATCCATGTTGATAAGATGGTCACCCTTGCAGACGGTGATCAGATCGAATCTGGTTTTCCGGTTGGGATTTGTGCTTTCCTGGCACCAAACCTGCGTACCGGGCCGGAGCAGTTCCCGGCAACGGCCGGTATTTTTCACATGGACAATTTCTTCTTTGCCTTGAATCTCCACATGAGCGATGAATCGGTTGGGCCGGGAGAGAAATACCGCAGGGACCATTCTGTCGTAATGCATGGCAGACACCTTCCTTCCGGAAAGATTATACCATACAGCTGTGCAGAATGGAAGCACCGAAGGATGAATGCTTCGGATTGCCTATCAGCTCAGAAAAGCTGGTTGTTACTGCTCTTCGGGGAAGGCATACTGCGCCTTATACCGGGCGAAGCGCTCGGAGAAAGCGGCAGATTCATGGAGTTCACCGGCCTTCAGGGCATTCAGGTATTCGTGGGCTTCCAGCTTGCCTTCTGCCACCTGCAGCATTTCCACAGCAACATTGGAGCAGTGGTCTGCGGTACGCTCGCAGGCGGTCAGCAGATCATCCAGCACAAAACCGTATTCCACGGTGCAAAGGCCATCGCGCAGGCGGCGCACATGACGGGACTTGACCTCACGAACCAGTGCGTCAACCACCTGCTCCTGGGGTTCAATCTTAACGGCACCGTCAAGATCGAAGCTGCCGTAAGCTGCAACGGTGCGATCCACGATATCCAGCACTGCCTGCTCCAGAACTGCCAACTCTCCCTTTGCCTGCTTGGAAAATTCGATTTTCTTTTCTTCCATCTCCAGGGCAGCTTTTCCAACAGCCTTGGCATGGTCGGCCATCCGCTCGATGTCGGAAACCGTGTAGAGCAGGGTGTTGAGAATCCGGTTGTCGCTGACAGACAGATTCATGCCGGACAGCTTCACCAGGTAGGTGTTCAGCGCATCCTCATACCGGTCTGTCTTATCTTCCAGCTCCACCACCTGCTCCATAACACCGGATTCAAATTTCTTGGTCAGACCCATGGCCAGATGCATTGCCTTTGCAGCATCGGCGGCCATCTCACCGGCGATTTTCTGCGCACGCTGGACAGCAACGGCGGGAGTTGCCAGCAGACGCTCGTCCAGCAGCTCTTCCTTCTGGGGCGTGTGCTCGTGAGGAACGATGAGATAGGCCAGCTTCACCAGCAGCCCGTTCATGGGAAGCAGCACAGCGGTGGCAACCAGGTTGAAGCCGGTATGGATCACAGAAATATCCCAAGCACGCACAGAGTCGCTCAGGAACTTCCAATCGATGAATAGGCCCAGACCATAGAAGACCACCACAAACATCAGCACACCCACCACATTGAACAGCAGGTGGACCATAGCGGTTCTCCGGGCATTGCGGTTGGCACCGATGGCACCCATCATCGCGGTGACACAGGTGCCGATATTCTGGCCCAGAATGATGGGGATTGCTGCGCCGTAGGTCACTGCGCCGGTGACGCACAGGCCCTGCAGAATACCCACAGAAGCAGAGGAGGACTGAATGATCGCAGTCAGAACGGCACCGAACAGAATACCCACAACGGGATTGGTGAAGGAGATCATCAAATCGGCAAACCAGGCTTCACTCTTGAGGAAGGACATGGAGCTGGACATCAGATCCATACCGGTCATCAGTGCCATGAAACCCAGCATGATGGTACCGAAGCCACGCTTCTTTTCGGATTTTCCCATATAGAGGATGATACCGATAATACCGATCAGCGGTGCCAGGGTGGAGGGCTTGAAGAATTTGATCAGGAAACTGTCACCCTCCAGACCGGACAGGGACAGAATCCAGGCGGTGACGGTGGTACCAACATTGGAACCCATAATAACGCCCACGGCCTGTTTCAGAGTCATAATGCCGGAGTTAACAAAACCGACCACCATGACCGTCGTGGCAGAGCTGGACTGGATCACTGCGGTAACGGCCGCACCCAGCAGGAAGCCCTTCCAGATCTTGCCGCTCATTTTGGAAAGGATGGTCTGCAGCTTACCGCCTGCCTGCCGTTCCAGCGCCTTGCCCATTACATCCATGCCGAACAGGAACAGGGAAAGTCCGCCCAGCAGGGAGATGATTTTGAAAATATAGGCTGTCATAAATATTCTCCTTTGAGATAGTATGCTCATTTCGACAGCTTCCATTATAGGTTTCGCCTTTCACAAATACCATAGAGGGCATGAAAAGCCTATGTAAAATCTATGTAAAGAGAAAGACCGCACCCAAAAGGGATGCGGTCTGTTATCAAAAACGAATTGTCATTGTTGTGCCCTTTCCGGGAGCACTTTCTAAAGCGATTTCTGCATTATGGTAAGCTACGGCGTGTTTGACGATGGAAAGACCCAGACCGGTACCACCGGAAGCTTTGGAGTGGCTTTTATCCACCCGGTAGAACCGCTCGAAGATCCGATCCTTATGCTCAGCAGGAATGCCGATGCCGGTATCGCAGACCACCAGACGGTTGTTTTCAACGTGAATTGCCACGCTGCCCCCGGGAACATTGTACTTGATGGCATTGTCGCAGAGGTTGTAAACGATCTCCTGGAGCATTCTGCGGACACCCATGACGGTAAAGCCTGCGCCAGATACAGAAATAGAAACCTGCTTCTCAGCAGCGCTGGGGGCAAGAATTTCTTTTACATCTTCTGCCATTGCCAGCATATCCACGGCTTCCGTGGGCAGTTCCACACCTTCATCCAGCTGGGAAAGGCGGATAATATCCTCAATCAGATTTACCAGCCGGGAAGCTTCCTTGCGGATGTGTCCTACAAAACGGGGCGTATCCTCCGCTTTCACCATGCCGCTTTCCAGAAGCTCTGCACTGCCGATAATGCCCTGCAAGGGGGTCTTCAGTTCGTGGGATACGTTGGCGGAGAACTCCCGGCGCGTCTGCTCTGCATTCTGGGCTTCCGTCACATCCACCACCAGAATAACCGCACCCAGCAGATTTCCGTCGGACTGAATACTGCTCATATCAAAGCGGTAGATTCTGCCTTCCAGCTCCTGGATGACACTGCCGTGCCCCCGGTCCAGGGCATCATTCAGGGCCTGCCGAAGAGCATTGCTCCGGTTCACCTGGAAGAAGCTGCTGCCTACACAGGTTTCCTCTGCCCGGAAGATTCTCATAGCGGCAGTATTGATGGAGCGGATATGGGTCTCCTTATCCAGCACCACCAGACCCTCCTGCATATGGGAGGTGATCTGAATGAATTCATCGGTCTTGCGCCGGAGTTTGCGCATCTGGGCATCGATCTGCAGATGCTGCTGGTTGATACGGCGCAGCAGGGGTGACAGCTCATCGTAAGTATTGT
The DNA here is from genome assembly GCA_015068305.1 of Oscillospiraceae bacterium. Taxonomy (GTDB): domain Bacteria; phylum Bacillota; class Clostridia; order Oscillospirales; family Oscillospiraceae; genus Faecousia. Next base: position 1,604 of record SVKV01000057.1, on the reverse strand, counting down.
TGGACAGCGGATGCTCCAGATCCAGCTTGTTCATTGGCTCCACAATATTCTTTGCCATTCTGCGGGCAAGAATCAGAGAGAGTCCGATGGCAAGCATAGCAATGAGGATAATGGGCCACAGCAGATCCATCATCAACGCCCAGGCGGATGCCTGATTGGCGGAAATACGCAGCACCGTCCCGTCTGTTAAACGCCGTGCTTCGTAATAGGTCTGCTCGGTCAATGTAGAGGAATTCCGTACCGCGCTGCCGGCACCTGTTTCAAAGGCTTCCCGGATTTCCTCTCTGTCCGCATGGTTTTCCATGGTGCTCTCATCCACCCGGCTGTCGAACAGCACGGTACCGTCTGCGCCGATCCAGGTCACGCGGAAGCGGTCGACTTCCACATTCTCCAAAAATGCGTCGCCATACTGCTCCGTGCCGGTGACCGCAAGGCTCAGTTCGTCCTTCAGCTGCGCCACCTGCACACCGGTAAAATGGTTGTACAGAACACCCATCACGATTCCCAGGGAGCAAAGCAGAACCACTACCGCCACAAACACTGTGGAGCGGAAGATCTTACTTGTCATGCTTGACCTCCAGCCGGTAACCGACATTGCGGACAGTCTCAATCAGGTTTCCGTAGCTGCCCAATTTCTGCCGCAGGGTCCGGATGTGCATATCCACTGTTCGGGTTTCGCCCGCATACTCCGTATTCCATACGGAAGAGAGAAGCTGCTCTCTTGTAAAAGCGATACCCGGCTGAGAGAGGAACAGGTGCAGCAATTCATATTCCTTATAGGTCAGGATCACACGTTCCCCGTCGATGGTGACAGTATGTTCCTCGGGATTCAGCACCAGACCGTCTAGTTTCAGCAGGTTGGAGGGTGCCGACCGCTTGCAGCGACGAAGAACAGCCTTCACTCGGCTGACCATCTCCATGATACCGAAGGGCTTTACCAGATAATCGTCCGCACCTAAGTCCAGGCTCTGGATCTTATCATATTCCGTACCCTTGGCGGTTGCCATGATCACGGGGATATCTGCAAACGCTTCGTTTGCTTTCATCAGCTTCAGCAGCGTGACACCGTCCTTGCCCGGGAGCATCACATCCAGCACGATAAGTTCCGGCTTTTCGGATTGCAGCGCGTTCCAAAAGCTGTCACCGTCTTCAAAGCCCCTGGCTTCAAACCCGGTAGAAGTAAGTGCATATACCTCAATATCCCGGATGCTGGAATCATCTTCAACGCACCATATCATAGAAACCCGCCTCCTTTTAAAAACTCTGAATAAATAGTAGCGATTTTCATGGAGGAATTCAAGTTGTCCCACAAACTTTACATACATTTTACATTCATCACAAATAAGAAAGAGAGGATGAGGGATTCGACGAAATCATAGTGTCGCTCGGTCAAGCTCTCGCGAGCAACAGTCCACCGGACTGTTGCATTTAGTACGGTTCGAATCCCTCCCCACCGCAAATAAAAAAAGCAGATACCCAAATGGGTATCTGCTTTTTTTGGCAGAGGATGAGGGATTCGAACCCCCGCAAACGGAGTCAGAGTCCGGTGTGCTACCGTTACACAAATCCTCTTGGTGGAGACTACGGGACTCGAACCTGTGACC
>SVKV01000056.1 GCA_015068305.1 Oscillospiraceae bacterium | reverse complement strand
GAATCTCATATTGCAGATTCTCAAGAAATCTGCCTGCGTGGGCACCGTCCATCTGGGTATGATGGAACTGGAAGGAGATGGGCAGATAGTATCTGAACATCTTCTTTTTGTATTTTCCCCAGATCATGAAGGGATTGTTGAAAATGCCGCTGTTCATGCCAATGGCACCGTCTATTTCCGTATTCACAATTGCGGAAGTGCCGATGACCATGCACGCTTCTGACAAATCCCGATCCTGACAGCTTTCGGCCACCTGGGTCGTATATTTCAGATAATCCCGGTTGAATTCCTCCAAATCATCTGTGAAGAGAAGATCGCAGGAGCTCACTTCCCCATTCCCGTTTTTGACGATGGTATTGACCGCAATGGAATCATACTGCATCAGTTTCTCGCCGACAGGCAATATGTAAAACTCCTTCACTGATACGGCCGCTCTTCCAACGCAATAGGTAAGCAACATATTGAACTTCAAACCGTGTCGTTTGCTTATCTTCACCAGATTCGTCACATCCACAGTTTTAAAAAATGTGACCATCGGATTCGGTGCCTTCATCCAGAGCTCATAAGCTGACGCTCTGGATGTATCTTTGGGGTTGATTTCTTTAGACATTATGACCTCCTGTCTGTTCCAGAAATTTATTGACCACCCGGCGGGATCTCAGGATGTATACCTGCTTGTCTTCCAGAGCGTTCAGCAGTTCATAATAGCGTTTGCGGTTCTGCTTATTGAACTTCCAGATCCAGGCTGCCATCTCCGGATCAAACCATTCGGCGCACCCTTCCGCCATATCCGCCCTGGCGTGGCCCCAGTTTTTGATGACACGCCCGATCCAGTTTTTCAGACAAACCGCCCGGGGCATATCCAGATAGATCACCGTATCGCAATTGTCCAGCCGCAGCTCCATGGTGCGGTTGTAGTTGCCGTCCATGATCCATTGGGGCTTCTCCATTTCTTCCAGCAGCCGCCGGTCAAATTCTTCCTTCTCCATATGCTGCCAATGCCCCGGCGCCCACCAGATCTGATCCAGGTGGACCACAGGCAGACCCGTCTTTTCTCCCAGTTTCCGGGCCAGGGTGGATTTTCCTGCTCCGCCGCAGCCGATGATCATGATACGTTCCATATTTCCCTCCTAAAATGTGAATGTAAAAGCATTTTGACATGACTTTTTTAGCCTTGTCAGCTATAATTGGTAGACGAAGAAATGGTTATCCGCTATGGTGAAGGCACAAGGAGGCGATCACAATGCAGATCGGAGATAAGCTCAAACAGAAGCGAAATGAAGCAGGCTACTCCCAGGAGGTGCTGGCAGAACGAATCGGTGTCAGCCGCCAGACAGTATCCAACTGGGAAAACAACCGGTCCTACCCGGATATCGGCAGTGTGCTCCGCTTAAGCGATCTGTACGGGATCTCCCTTGATGAACTTCTCAAGGAGGATACGAATATGAGAAAGCACGTGGAAGAAACCGCGAAGCTACCTGTGCGCTGGTGGCGCATCCTCTGCGGAGTGACCATCGCCCTGTTCCCTCTGAATGCTCTGCTTCATTATTGGGGCGCTCCCACCGCAGCAATGGTAATGAAAATTCTTGCCATGATCTTCATCCCGATGCTGATCTTCACCCGGTGGAAGCTCACCGGCGGTGAGAAGAAGGAGCTGTTCATTTTGCTGGGCTTCTATGTTCTTCTGCTCGCAGGTGAGGCCCTCAATCTGGGCCGGGACTTTTGGCGCGGGTCCAATTTTCTGATGCTGGTCATGGCCTTTGTGCTGATCTACGGCTACGGCCAATATCTGGGCAAGGGCCTGCCCTTCTGGCTGCTGCTCTTCCTGTATTTCGGCACACCGGTCTATCTGGCCGTGGATATCCGGCTGCCCTATTTCATGGCAATGGAACCGGCCTCCCAATCGGATCTGTGTGGTGATTACATCATCCGGGAAGTGCTTTACGGAGAAGATCATGGCCATCCCAGGATCTGCGTCAGCTCTTCTTATTACGATCTGACCATTGGTGGGGAATACATCGGTATTTTGCAGTACACCGACCCTCTGGAAAATCAGCAGAATGTGACCGCCCTCTGGCAGCTGATACCAAAGGATACCCCCAACACCCTCTACCGTCTGGAAGTGGACAATGACATGAACAAGACCCTTTCCTGCATCGTGGATGATCAGCTGCAGTGGAAATGGCTCTTGGCATGCCTCCCGGAGGTCAAATGCCTGGAGGGCGACTGGAAAGAAACCGGCGGCGGTTCCCCTGTGCGCTGGTATTCGCCGGCAGAATCTATGGCAGATGTTCATGCATATCCAGTGATTGAGCCTGAAACCCTGTTTATCCACTGGGGCGACGAATCCGTTACCACTCTGACTGTGGAAGTAACCATCGGCGATGGGGAGCCGGAGACAAAAATTCTGTACCAGAACGAACATGGTAATTTCCCACTGGGTGAGATTTTCCCGGAGCCCGGCGTGATCCACACCTACCGCATCGAATACCTGGGCGGTGAATTCATTCTCCGGGTCAGATCTTTACCATAAGCGATAAAAACGACGCAGCCGGAATCGGCTGCGTCGTTTTCAGAATTCTCTTAGATACGACTTTGCTTATTTAAAACATTTTGCATTAATATGCGATGCCCCAGTAGACCATCTTGCTTGCGGGCTTACCGCAGCAGGGGCACTTGTCGTCCAGCTTTTCCTGGGCGAAGGGGATGCAGCGGGAGGACATGCCGGCTTTTTCCTTCATGGCCAGCTCACACTCCAGGTCGCCGCACCACATGGTCTTGATGTAGCCGCCGTTCTTGTCCTGCAGTTCCTTGGCTTCCTCAATGGAGTGGGCCTCAAAGATGTGCTCGTCCAGGTTCTTCTTTGCCTTGTCGAACATCTGCTGCTGCACAACAGCCAGCTGCTCAGCAACAGCCTTCTCCAGGTCCTCCAGCTTGATGACGACCTTCTCCCGGTCGGTACGGCGGACCAGGACGCACTCGCCCTTCTCCAGGTCACGGGGGCCGCACTCGACGCGCAGGGGCACGCCCTTCATCTCGTACTCGGCGCACTTCCAGCCCATGGAGTTGTCGGAATCATCCAGCTTCACACGGACACCGGCCTCGATCAGACGGTTCTTCAGTTCGTTAGCTGCGTCCAGAACGCCGGGCTTATGCTGGGCAACCGGCAGAATGACAACCTGGGTGGGTGCAACCTTGGGGGGCAGCACCAGACCGTTGTTGTCACCGTGGGTCATGATGATGCCGCCGATGAGACGGGTGGAAACGCCCCAGGAAGTCTCGTGGGGGTTGGTGCGCTTGTTGTTCTTGTCAGTGAACTCGATGCCGAAGGCCTTGGCGAAGCCGTCGCCGAAGTAGTGGGAGGTGCCTGCCTGCAGGGCCTTCCGGTCGTGCATCATGCACTCGATGGTGTAGGTGGCCTCAGCGCCGTTGAACTTCTCCTTCTCGGTCTTCTGGCCCCGGGTCACGGGCATGGCCAGCACATTCTCGCAGAAGTCGGCGTAGACGTTCAGCATGGTCTCGGTGAATTCCTTGGCCTCCTCGGCGGTGGCGTGGATGGTGTGGCCCTCCTGCCACAGGAACTCACGGTGGCGCAGGAAGGGACGGGAGGTCTTCTCCCAGCGCAGCACGGAGCACCACTGGTTATACTTCATGGGCAGATCCCGGTGGGACTGCAGCACATTGGCAAAATGCTCGCAGAACAGGGTCTCGGAGGTGGGACGGATGGCATAGCGCTCTTCCAGATTCTCGCCGCCGCCCATGGTGACCCATGCGCACTCGGGGGCAAAGCCCTCAACATGATCCTTCTCCTTCTGCAGCAGGGATTCGGGAATCAGCAGGGGCATATAGACGTTCTCAACGCCCTGCTTCTTAAACTCCTTGTCCATGATGTTCTGGATATTCTCCCAGATGGCATAACCGTAAGGACGGTAGATGAACACGCCCTTGACGGAGGAGTAATCGATCAGCTGTGCCTTCTTGCACACGTCGGTGAACCACTGGGCAAAGTCCACCTCCATATCGGTGATCTGTTCAACCTTCTTATCTTTCGCCATAGTAAATTACCTCTCTTCGCATTGGTTACAATGCATAATCTCGTACTGTACATTATAGCATATCTGTCAAGAGGTTGGGCAGATTTTGGGAAGAAAAATTATCGTTTAGCTGAGCAAATGCACACGAACGTAGGGCGGGGGCTTGCCCCCGCCGGCGGTACAATGTTACGAATTCACCTGGCTTCAGGCGAATTCAGTGGTGCCTGCTGTCGGCGGGGGCAAGCCCCCGCCCTACCGTACATAGTAATGTAAACGATCATTTACACTTCCACATTATTTCGGAAAAACATTGTAATTTCCGCCATAATTTGATATACTGAAAAAAAATATTCATACGGAGGTTTTTCCATGAGATCCATCCGCGAAATTTATAAAATCGGCAAGGGCCCCTCGTCTTCCCATACCATGGGTCCCGAGCGTGCCGCCAAACTGTTTCTCCAGCGCTGCCCCCAGGCAGAGCGCTTTGAGGTCACCCTTTACGGCTCTCTGAACAAGACCGGTGTGGGCCACGGCACCGATAACGTGCTGAAGGAAACTCTGGGCACGGACCGCACCCAGATCATCTACTCCCCTCTGGAATGGGATGGCATGCACCCCAATACCCTGGATTTCAAGGGCTTTGCCGGTGAGAAGGAAGTAGGCTTCCTGCGGGTGGAATCCGTGGGCGGCGGCGATATCCGTGTTCCCGGAGAACCTGCTGCAGCTGCCGGTGAGGAGGTCTATGTGGAGCATTCCTTCGCTGAGATTCACGACTTCTGCAAATGGCGCTATATTGAAACTCTGTCCGAATACGTGGAGCTGAACGAAGGTCCCGAGATCTGGGACTTCCTGATGGATGTTTGGCAGACCATGAAGCGCTCCATCGAGGAGGGTCTGGCAGCTGAGGGCATTTTGCCCGGCGGTCTGAAGATCAAGCGCAAGGCAAAAGAGCTGCGCGAAACCCAGCTGGCCATCCGGGAGCCTGCATTGATCGAGTTCCATCAGATTGCTTCCTATGCCTTTGCCGTAGCCGAGCAGAATGCCTCCAACGGCACCGTGGTCACCGCCCCCACCTGCGGTGCCTGCGGCGTGCTTCCCGCCGTTCTGAAATATGCCCAGGATACCAAGGGCTATACCGATGAGGAGATTTGCCGGGCCCTGGCCACCGCCGGTATCATCGGCAATCTGACCAAGACCAACGCCTCCATCTCCGGCGCCGAGTGCGGCTGCCAGGCTGAAATCGGCACTGCCTGCTCCATGGCTGCCGCCGCGCTTGCAGAGCTGTACAAGCAGGATCTGGACCAGTTGGAATATGCCGCCGAGGTCGCCATGGAGCATCACCTGGGCCTCACCTGCGACCCCATCTGCGGTCTTGTGCAGGTGCCCTGCATCGAGCGCAACGCGGTAGCCGCCATGCGTGCCATGAACGCCTGCAATATGAGCTATTTCCTCACCGGCTCCCGTAATATCAGCTACGACATGGTCTGCCGGGCCATGAAGGAAACCGGTGTCAACATGAATCACCGCTTCCGGGAAACCAGTGAAGGCGGCCTGGCCAAGCTCTATGGCCGCCGCAACACACGCAAAAGCCAATGATTTCTGCGATGCCGCCGGTTACCCCGGCGGCATTTCCTTTTTCCGGCAGAATCGCACAAATCCTATTGCTTATTTTTGGTTTGTGTGCTAAGATTATAAATTGATGAAATAAAAACTTTTCCAATAAAGGAGCTTTACACATATGAAATTAGGTATCGTAAGATATCTGAACTTTTCATAGATCAATATAGCTCCATGTTCATCCATAATACTAATATTTCAAAACTTTTTCGATATATAAATTCATGCATCTCCATGCAGTTTCATGGCAGATTGGTGCGGAATTGGTGCGGGAGTTTTGAAAGGAATCACACTCGGAAATAGGTTCATCACGACTGTAATTAAAAAGCGCTCACCAATACTTGGTGAGCGCTTTTTATGTATCCAGAACGTAATCTCAAGCATTTAATCGTATATACAGCACCAATCAAACGCTAATCAATCAGACAACCCGTGCATCAACTGTGCCGTCATTGGATAAAGAAGCTCATAGATTTCCTGATATTTTTCATACTGCCTATGTTTTTTCATATCCGGCTGATAGGTAATACCGTCCTGAATAAAGTTCGTCAGCATACTGTAATTCTCAAACCCAGGATATCGGATCGCCAATGCCGCCATAAGCGCATCGCCATAGCTGGCACCTACCGTAACCGCCGGTGTTGAAACAGGCGTTCCAAGAATATCTGCAATGATTTGCATCCATACAGGGTTTTGTGTGCCGCCGCCTACGGCGATGATCCGGTCAATGGGCACATTTTCATGGCTGCGCATGATGGCAATCTGCTGCGCGATGGAATAACCCACACCTTCCAGGGCACTGCGGTACAGATGGGCCCGGGTATGGGCCAGGGTCAGACCGAAGAGGATGCCTCTTGCATCGGGATCATTGACGGGCGTTCGCTCACCTGCGAAATAAGGCAGGGTGATCAGGCCGTCGCTGCCGGGTGCAATGGCCTCCACATCCGCCATCATGGTTTCATAGGCATCAGGGCCGCCGGCGGCTTCCACAGCCTTGGCATCCATAAACAGGTTGTCCCGGTACCATTTGGTCAGGCTGCCTGCGGTATTGGTGCCGGCGGAGATATCGCAGAGGCCGGGAACGATGAACTCCTCCC
>SVKV01000055.1 GCA_015068305.1 Oscillospiraceae bacterium | reverse complement strand
ATGTTGATGCAGCTGCAATGGCTCTGTACAATGCCGGCGACCTGGAAGGCGCCAAGGCATACGTCACCAAGTACGTCTGCGACACCCTGAACTCCGTCAACGAGCAGTGGTGGGCATTCGCTTGGGAACTGGTTGGCCACTACTATGATGGCATCCAGATCAATGAGGATGGCTCCTCCACCACCCTGGGTTATCCCACCGAATGGCTGATCGAGGTTGGCTACGGCCAGACTTCTCTGGACGACATCGCTATGCTCAATGGCGAGACCGCTGAACCCGAGGCACCCGCTGCTACCGAAGCTCCCGCAACTGAGGCTCCCAAGGTTGAGACCGAGCCCGTTGTCGGGCCCGCTGCTCCCGAAATCAACACCACCACCAGCAATCCCACCGCTCTGATCCTGGGCGTTGTTGCTGTCGTTGTTGTTGCTGCCGGCGCATTCTTCGTTCTGAAGAAGAAAAAGTAATTTCAAAATCCGTTAAATCCCTATGGGCTTGCCACGTCATGTGGTAAGCCCTATGGGTATCTATTTTCAAAGGAGATTATCTACCATGAAAAAGCTGATTGCCCTTGTTCTGGCAATGATGATGCTGCTGGCCGCCTGCGGTAACTCCGCAGCTCCCGCTCCCACCGCTGCCCCCGCTGCTCCCGCTCCCGAAGCTCCCGCCGCTCCCGAAGCTGAGGCTCCCGCCGCTCCCGCTGAACCCGTTGAGTTCTCCGGCAAGCTGCCCGCTCCCTTCGCAATCACCTCCTGCGGCCAGTCCCCCGGCGCTACCATGCTGAACGTTGTTGCCGGCCAGGCTGGTCTGACCTCCGTCAACGACAATGCTATGGACGTTTCCGGTCTGCCCGCTGACACCAAGACCCTGATCATCACCACCGGTACTTCCGGTAAGGGCATGGGCGCCGCCGGCACCGACGTCAACATGGAGCTGGACCGCTGCCTGGCTCTGGCTGAGGCTGCAAAGAAGGCCGGCATGCTGGTCTGCTGCGCTCACGTTGAGGGTATGTCCCGCCGTACCGACGCTAACGACCAGGCTTCCATCGACGGCATCCTGGCTATCGCTGACGTCGTTCTGGTTATCGACGACTCCGACTCCGACGGCTTCTTCACCAACTACTGCAATACCAACAACCTGCCCCTGCTGAAGGTTCCCGTTGCTCTGAACGCCGCTGACGTGATGGAGTAATTCTTCCGTTTTTCTGAATTATAGAAAAGGAGTGCATTGATAATGCAGTTTACCATGTATCATCACGCCTTTGTGGTGATCGCTGTGATTGTGGTTGCATTCATCGGAGCTAAGAAGTTCAAGCTCAACACCGAGCTGACTCTGCTGACCGCTTCCGTTGCTGCACTGCTGGCACACGTGATTACCCCCATGGGCGTCGACGCTCGCTCTGCACTGCCCTTCACCGAAATCATCCGTCATTTCGTGGAAGGCACCTTTACTTACTTCGATGTCTGCATGACCTTCCTGTCCGCTACCTTCTTTATGACTCTGTATAAGGAAGCCGGCGGTATCGACTACCTGGTCCGCGTCATCGTTGGCAAGTTCTACAAGAAGCGCATCGTTCTGCTGCTGATGCTGATGGTCATCATGATGATCCCCGGCGCTGTCACCGGTTCCGGTGCTACCACCGTTCTGACCGTCGGCGGTCTGGTCGGTGCTGTTCTGGCAACCATGGGCGTCAAGGAAGACCGCCGCGTGGCTCTGGTCTTCATGCTGGCTGCCATGTCCGCCGCATGTCCTCCCATCAACCTGTGGGCTATGATGGCCGCCGCCGGCGCCAACATGCCCTACACCGGCTTCGGCACTCCCCTGCTGCTGCTGACCGGCGTTGGTGCTCTGTTCTCCACCTTCTATCTGACCCGTGGCTGCAAGTGCGACGGCAATGTGGAAGACGTTGTTGCTGAGCTGCCCGAGCCTCCCTCCGGCTGGAACTTCCTGAAGGCCATCATTCCCTTCGTGGTTCTGCTGGTCGCCATCCTGGGTGCCCGCGTGATCCCCGCCTACTGGCCCGTCATCGGCATGCCCATGATCTTCGGTCTGTCCGCACTGGCTGTTGTCCTGGTCAGCCCCAAGAAGGTTAACCTGATGGAAGTCGGTCTGACCACCGTTACCAACCTGAAGGAACTGGTCGGCATCATGGTCATGGTCGGTATTCTGAACCAGATCCTGACTCTGACCGCTGCCCGTGGTCTGGTCTCCCTGGGCGTCGTTATCCTGCCCATCTGGCTGCTGTTTGCTGCTCTGTGGATCATCCTGCCCGTTTCCGAAGGTGTCCTGCAGTACGCAGTTGCTCCTCTGTTCGGTGTGCCCCTGATCATGCTGTTCAACATGCTGGGCTATAACCCCGTTATCGCTCTGTCCTGCTGGGCTGTTATGTGGCCTGTGGGCGACTGCCTGCCTCCCACCGCCGTTGTCGGTAAGGCAGCTGTCATGCAGATGAACTACAAGGGCGACTACAACAAGGGCTTCCTGAAGAACGTCCTGGTTCCCGCTCTGGTTGTTCTGGCTCTGTGCACCGTCGTTATGATTTTCAATAAGCCTATTGGCTCTTTCCTGGGGGTGTAAGGCATGTTAGTATTAATTAATGGTTTTATTACTTTGTGCACTTACGGCATTGCCCTGTTCTTCCTGATCTCTATCGTCCGTTCCTTCCTGAAGACCAAGAACGTCCAGGATGCTATCGTTTACGCAGTGATGATGGTTCCCTTCATTCTGCGTATGCTGCGTCTGAAGTAAGGAGGTAGTGTACATGAAGAAGTTAAGTCTGAATGCCGTTAAGGTTATTGCTCTGTGCGTCATCGCATTCTGCATGGCCATTGCCGGCTTCCTGTTCCGTGAGCACCGTACCTTTAAGGAGACCGTCGTTGTCAGCGAAGGCTGCACCGAAGTCAAGAAGCTCTCTGATTACAGCGACGCCATCAAGCCCGGTTCCGTCAACGACTGCAACGTCTACATCTACGACAGCGGCGTTGAGGGCGGCACCTTCCTGATCATCGGCGGTTCCCACCCCGAAGAGCCCACCGGTCCCATGGTTGCACAGCTGCTGGCTGAGAACCTGAAGGTCACCAAGGGCAAGGTGTTCATCATCACCCGTGCAAACAACTCCGCCTCCACCATCACCCGTATCGGTGAGGCATATCCCCGGTTCTACACCCTGGAGACCAACTACGGCACTAGAACCTGGCGTATGGGCCAGCGTCATGCTGCTGAGCTGGATTCCTGGCCCGATCCCGAGGTCTACATCCACTACCCCTCCACCCAGAACCTGGCCAACGTCGACATTCGTAACCTGAACCGTAACTGGCCCGGTAAGGAGGACGGCCTGCTGTCCGAGCGTACCGCATTCGCCATCATGGAGCTGATCCGTAACGAAGGCGTTGACTACACTCTGGACTACCACGAGGCTGAGCTGGAGTACTCCGTTGAGAATACTCTGGTTGCTCACGACAGAGGCTTCGACGTGGCTTCCATGGTCTCCATGACCCTGACCGCCGACACCTTTGACGTGCCCATCGGCATGGAGTTCTCCCCCGCTGCTCTGCGTGGCCTGTCCCACCGCGACATCGGTGACCACTCCAACGCCGCTTCCTTCCTGGTTGAGGTTGCTGAGCCCATGCTGGACCGCATCCGCGGTGTCACCGACGAAAAGCTGCTGATGGAAGGTAAGGATATCTTCGTCATCAAGGCCGGTGAGCACGGTCTGCTGTACGCTCCCATGGATGAGAACGGTTGGCCCATCGAGAAGCGCGTTGCCCGTCACGTAGCCACCACCACCCGTCTGATCGAGATGTACTCCATGATGCATCCCGACCAGGAGATCCTGGTTGAAGGCATTCCCACCTATCAGGAACTGCTGACCAACCTGGGTGCCTACTACCGCAACCCCGCTGCTGTTGATTCCAGCCGCGTCTACTTCGACTAATTTTTAACCGGAAGCCCTCCTGCCTGAAGGCGGGAGGGCTTTCAAACTTTTATGAAAGGAGAAGAAAGCCATGCTGCCTCTGATTATTCTGCTGACAACCGGATATCTGTGCTATCTTCTCTGGGAGAAATGGGCCAACGACCGGGCCCTGAAGTCTTTCCGCTATATCATCCACGTCAACGGCATCCGGGGTAAGACCGGAACCTGTCGGCTCATCGATGCCCATCTCCGGGGCGCCGGCTACCGGGTATTCACCAAAACCACCGGCTCCACTCCCTGCTACATCGGCACCGACGGCACAGAGCATCAAATCCGCCGCTTCGGCAACGCCAATATCGGTGAGCAGCTGCGTATGATCCGCAAAGCCCACCGGCAAAAAGCTCAGGTGCTGATCATCGAGTGCATGGCCGTTCAGCCGGAGCTGCAGGCCTTTGCCCAGAACCACATGGTAAAGGGCAATCTGAACGTCATCACTAACGTCCGCTACGACCATATTTTTGAAATGGGCGAATCTCTGGAGGAGATCGCCGAAAGTCTTTCCCATACCCTGCCGGAAAACGGCATCCTCTTTACCAGCGACGAAGCCTTTTACCCCTATTTCTGCGAAAAGGCAAAGTCTATGAATACGGAAGTAATTCTGTGCCGCGAAAGCGAATACGCGCAGAATGAAAACGAAGCCATCGCCTGCTGCCTGGGCGAAAAAATCGGAATCCCGGCAGATTCCTTCCCCGCACATATTTCCCATTACCAGGAAGATTTCGGTGCCCACAAGCTGTACCGGAAGGAAAACGGAGATTTTCTGAATCTTTTCTCCGCCAACGATCCCCAGTCCACAAAGAAGCTGCTGGATCAGTTTTTCCCGGATACAGACCATGTGGCCCTGCTATACAACAACCGGACAGACCGGCCCGAGCGGCTGCTGCTGTTCATCCGCTATTTTTTTCCCATTGTACCCTGCAAAAAGATCATCGTCATGGGCGAAGCCCGCATGCTTGCCCTGCGGCTGCTGAAAAAAGCCGGTTTTCAAAACCTGGCGGAAGCCAAAAGCTGGCAGGAGGCAGTTTCCCTCAGCGGCGGCTGTCCCCTGGTGGGCATCGGCAATATCAAGGGCCAGGCCTATGACATGATTATCCATTACGAAGGAGGCGAGCAGAATTGAATGAACTTGCGGTACTTGCCCTGCTGATCAGTCTGATTTTTACTGAGCTGACCAATCTGCTCCCCGGCGGCATCATCGTGCCCTTCTATTTCGCCCTGTATCTGGACGATCCGGTAAAGATCCTCGCCACGGTCATTTCCGCACTGATTGCCATGGTGGTCGTTAAGTTTCTGTCCCGGTATACCATCCTCTACGGCCGCCGGAAATTTGCCCTGTATCTGATCATCGGCATTCTGGAAAAGATCCTTTTTACCTATCTTTATTTCGGAAATTCCTATATGTTCTACAATCTGTCCATGACCATCGGCTATCTGGTCCCCGGCATTCTGGGCCGGGAAATGGAGAAGCAGGGCGTTCTCAAAACCCTGGGTGCTCTGACCGCGGTGACGCTGATCATCCGTCTGGTGCAGATCGCGCTGCTGTAAGGATACTGCCATGGACAAAAAACGAATTCTCCGCGCTGCGGCGCTGATTCTCCTGCTGGCAGCCTATCTGGCCCTGGAGCTGACCAAAACCATGATCCCTGCACCGGATCATGCCCAAAAGCTGGCTGCATCCCGGCAGACCCAGGCCTGTCTGGAATCCATCCGCGATCTGAAAGCCGAGCTGGGCCTGGAAACCGATAAAGCTGCAGACATCAACGGCACTGGCCTCATCGGTCTGGAATACTCCTTCATCACCACCACCATTGGCAATCTGGAGGCTAAGCGCACCTCCACCAATCCAAATATGGCAGCTTTGGTGGTGGATATGTTCACGGAACTGGGACTCAAGTCCGGCGATAAAGTAGCTGTGAACTGCTCCGGTTCCTTCCCCGCTCTGAACATCGCGGTTCTTTGCGCCATAGATGTGATGGAGCTGGAGCCCTACCTCATCTCCTCCTTCGGCGCCTCCACCCACGGTGCCAACGACCCGGCGCTGACCTGGCTGGATATGGAGCATCATCTCTACTCCCAGGGTCTTATCGGCCACAAGAGCGACCTGTTCTCCATCGGCGGCATGGAGGATGTGGGCAAGGAAATGGATCCCGGTCTCCGGGAAAATATCACCCGGCGGATCCGGGGCTACGGCTATGAGCTGTTCTACGATGAGGATCTGATCCGCAACATCGAAACCCGGTACCAAATCTATCGGGACCAGGGAGATCTGAAATGCTTCATCAACGTCGGCGGCAACGATGCCTCCTTCGGCGACAGCAACATCATGGTCCACACCGACGGCGGCATCCTGACGGAGCTTTCGGAAAACGATAACTCCACCGGTCTGGTGCAGCTGTTTCTGAAGGACAGTATTCCGGTGATCCACCTGCTGAATATGAAGAGTCTGGCCACCGAATACGGCCTGCCCATCGACCCGGTTCCCCTGCCGGAGCCCGGCCAGGGCGATGTTTACCACGAGGTTCACTATCAGACCTGGATTGCCTGTTTTGGGCTTGCCGGAGCAGCTGCGCTGCTGTGGCTGAGCCGGGAGAAAAAGCGCTGTAACTAAGCATTGCCCGAACTCAGTTGCCTGTGGGGCAGCACAGAGTTCCCGTCATCATATTTATAGTTTTTTATATCAGACACCGAATTAATTTCGTGTTTCTTTACCGTATCTCTTGACGAAATATTCAAATAATGGTAATATATTCCCGAAAGATTTGTTCGGTTTTTTGATTTCCGGTCCCGTGTTTTTGTGAATCTGTTCATAAAATTCTGACAGCACGGATCCTGCTTCAAAAACAGAGCACCAATCGATCAAAAAAACTTCAGGAGGAAAACATGATGAAAATGAGACGGCTGTTTTGCCTGATCATGGCTGTCGTGATGCTGTCCACCGCAGCATTCGCAGCCAACGCATGTACCACTGTTGCA
>SVKV01000002.1 GCA_015068305.1 Oscillospiraceae bacterium | reverse complement strand
GATCAAAAGTTTCATCTGACAAGGGATGAAGAGAAGCTGATATGGCTGCTCGATCATACGGAAACAGAGCTTTGGAAGCAGCCGCCCGATCCTCTGTTGGACAAGATTGCCACCGTGATCACCGAAGAGAACCCGGTGTGGAACGGCAGCGCCACGGAGCTTGTTGCTCTTCTCAGTGAGGATCTGCAACCTAACATTCTCACCCGCAGGCTCAATGTCAAGGCCGGTGAGTTGCGCAGCAAATATGGCATTGAATATTCCATGAAGCGCACCCGCAACGGCAGCGCCATCAGCCTGGTGCGAAAGGCCTTGTGACGATTGGTGACGGTTGTGACGATTAAAATGACACCGGGGTCGGTATCAAAAATACCGTCACAATCGTCACAACCGTCACACTACCCCACCGCAGCTCCAGTCCCCATCGAAAAATCCGCAGATTTGAAGATGGTTGGCAGAGAGGATTTTCAAGATTCTCTCTGCCGGTGGACGGCAGCTTGTAGCAAATACGATTGCTGAAAGTCTGTCGGCCACGCCGCCTTTTGAGGATGTGGCATACGCACCACAATCCGAAGAAGGTGGCATAGGCTTCCGCAGAAGCCGCATCCCCCTCGGTAGAGCCCACGACATCTTTGCAGCCGAAGTGCTGAAAGTGTCATAGTGGGTTACACACTTTGAAAAAGGTGTGTAACCGTAGCTCCCTAACCGTCGCCAAAAAGGAAGGAAGTGAAAAATGGCGAAACAAAATTTCTGTGTTGCCCGTGTCGAAACCCGCACCAGAGCATCCGTGGGTAAGTTCGAGCGGCACATCGAACGTAAAAACGAAAGCTATGAAAACATGAATGTTGATCTCTCCCGTACTCCGATGAATGTGCATTTCAAAGGCTGCGGTGAGCTAACTTATAACGAAACCCTTGACCAAATGATCGCCGAGGGACGGGTTTCCCTCAAAGGTCTGAAAGCTGATGCCACCGTCTTTGATGAAATGATCATGGATGTAAACACCGATTATTTCGAACAGCACGGTGGATATGAATACGCATGCCGCTTTTACGAAGCGGCATTTCATTTTGCCGAAAACCTTTACGGCAAAGACAATATCATCTCCGCTGTCATGCACGCTGACGAGTTGAATATTGCTATGACCGAGAAGTACGGCAGACCGATCTACCACTATCATCTGCACATTATGGCATTGCCGGTGGTAGACAAAGAGGTGCGCTGGACGAAGCGCTGCAAAGATCCTGCCCTTGTGGGAACAGTCAAAGAGGTCATCCACCAAGTGAGCCACTCAAAGAAATGGAAGTCCGAAAAGGCCGTGGACGAGGACGGCAACCCCATCCTCAACAGCAAAGGAAAGCAAGTCTACCACGCTTCCTACAGCGTTCTCCAGGACAAATTCTTTGAGCATATGTCCGGCGCCGGATTTGAAGGATTCAGCCGTGGTGAACGCGGCAGTACTGCCGAACACCTTTCTTCGCTGGAATATAAGGTCAAGCAAGATGAGAAGCGCCTGGCCGAACTGCAAAACAAAATCGCCGGTGAGCAGGTTTCCTATGATGCCAATCACAAAGCGTTTATGACCTTCGGTGAGATCGATAGCTCCGGCAAAAAGACCATCATGGGCAAGTACACCGTGTCTGCAGAGGACTACGAAAAGCTGACAACCCTGGCAAAGCAAAGCTACTCAGCGCTAGCTGAAGCCAAAAAGCTGAAGGAAGAAAACAGACGGTTATCCAGCAGAATATGGTCGCTGGAATCTGAGGTGTCCCGACTCAGAACAGCACTATCCGAACTGAAAGAGAAGTGCAAACCGTATCTTGATGCTTTGAAAGCAGCGCCGAAAGCCGTCAAAGAATTTATCGATGGTATCCTTGAAAAATTCAAGAAGCAGGAAAAGGACATCATGTATGATCCGATCCCTGCAGACAAGCCGCTTCCGCAAAGGAAACCTAAAAGTAAGGATTATGAGCGATAACCTCAAGAGCCGGAAAAAACGCTAAAAATCCGATGGGAGTGTTTCAAACGATGCCTATATTGTTTGGACACTTTCCATCGGAAAATCCACCCACTTTCCCGGCTCTTGAGCCGGAGAAAAATCCCTAAATTAGGAGGTATTTCATGAAAACAGGACTTACCAAGAAGCAGAAAGTCACTGAGGTATATTACAATGCTAAAAACCCCACCGCAGAGATCTACACCCACGACACAAAACTGAAAAAGCGGCTGCTGGCCTATGCCTCCCAATTCCCGGAGCTGTGCCAACAGACCGACGATGACGAGCACGGTGGCTTGCGGTTCGAAATCGACAAAAGCCGCATCAGCTTCCGGCTGACGGCGCCGTATAGTAACAATCGAAAAGAAAAGCTTGCAAAATCCGCAAAAGTAGAAAATCTAAGATAACATTTACGGTCACCGTCCTGTACAACACCGGACGGTGACCTTTTTCTATCATCGTTCTTATTTTAACAATTCATCACTTAGCTTCAGAATATCCTGAGCAAATTTCCCCCTCCCTTTTTGATCGTATGGATATAAATAGGATAGGCAATAGCGACCAATACTACTATAAATACGCTATAGATGTATTTCGGTATTGGATCGGTGTGATACCAAAAAACTTTTTAAAGGAATTCTGAAAATAGGGTTGATTTGCAAAGTGAAGATAGTCGCTGATCTCCGCCAGGGACATATCGGTATATCGAAGCAGGCTCTTTGCCTCCCGCATCCGGCACTCGGTGATATACTGCCCCACATTTTTGCCGGTCTCTGCCTTGAATTTGGCGGCGGTATAGGCTCGACTTTTCCCAATGTGGGCAGCTACCTCCGGGACGGTGATGGTTTCCGTCAAATGGGTTGCAATGTACTGCATACAAGAGAAGACCTCTTCGGAGATACCCTCCGGAAGCTGCGCCTGTGCCACCCGGCTGGTAAAGTCGATGAGCATATTGAATTGAAGATTTTTGACTTCATCGATGCTTTGCAAACGCTCACATTCCTGAATATAGGTGTCAATAAGCTGATAGGTCTGCTCGATATCCATACCACCGGGAATTGCGCCGTCCTTGCCAACCATGGTAACAGTGCCGAGGAACAGGTTCTTTGCCTGCCGCAGGGGATCGTCCGCCAGCTTTCCTTCCGTAAGGGGGATCTCCATGACTGTATCCAGCAGGAATTTGCGCATTTGATCCGGGTCCCCCTGCTTCACATACTCCAAAAGTCTTCGTTCAAAGAAATACGTGCCGTGCTGTTGCTGCTCCTCTCTGGCCAGATAAGAATATTTGGTCAGCCGGGCAGCCATTTCTTTTTCGTAGCTTAAGTCAGAAACACCGAAATGCTCCGTGATGTTCAGCTCCTCACCGTTGAGGATCAGGTGCAGAAACAGCAGCACATTGAGAAATCGGTTGTAGCTATAATGGGGCACGGCATAGAGGAACTGGGTGATCTCCTGCTCCCGGCTTCTGGGAATGGCATTGTCGGCCATGTAGGTCAGGATCAGATCCTTGGAGATATTGCCGCTGTAGGCAGGGCCCAGCAGAAAATACCCGCCTGCTTCCGGGATACGCAGAATACCGTATAAGCCCGTATCCGCAGCGGTATAGGCTGCAGGGTTTTGAGGGGCAGAGGTTAGGACGCGCTGCACATTCTGGTACATGGGAATATCCTTGGGAAATCCCTCGCTGTAAATGCAAGTATCATTTTCGTAATAGGCAATGGGCAAATACCGGGACGCATAGAAATAGCGGCAGAATGCATAAAAATCCAACATAACTTTTTACCTCACCAAAGTCAATCTCGTATTATTTTAGCGTATTCTGCATTACAGTGCAAGGCCGATTTGTTAGAATTAGTATAGAAAAATGGAGTTTCTATGGAAAGGATGGGTTTTATGAGATTGGATTTTAATCAGGGATGGGCTTGTAACGGCAAATCGGTCACTCTGCCCCACGATGCCATGCTGGGAGAGATTCGGGACGGCGGATGCCGCAACGGTGTCAATTCAGGCTACTTCCCCGGCGGCAAATATACTTACGAAAAAGAATTTGAGATTGGAACGGAACAGATCGGCAAATCCATCATTCTGCATTTTGAGGGCGTCTATCAGAACTGCGCCGTAACGGTGAACAGTCAGAAGGTGGGCAGCCACAAGTATGGCTACACTGCATTCGATGTGGATATCTCCAATGCGGTCTATGAAGGAATGAACAGCATCCGGGTGGACGTGGACAACACCTTGGAACCTAACTGCCGTTGGTATTCCGGCTCCGGCATCTACCGCCCGGTAAGCCTGCTGATCGACGAATTGGAAGCACCCCGGATCATCACGAGAGAAATTGACCCTGCGATGATCGAAGTCATGGCGGATGCGGAAGTTGTAGAAATCTACGATGGAGAAAACCTTGTGGTATCCGGCATTCCCGGGCAGATCACCGTCCCCAATGCCAAGCTCTGGTCTGCGGAAACGCCCCATCTTTATACCTGCGTCATCCGCAAGGATGGTAAAGAGCTGCGCACCAGCTTTGGCATCCGTCTGCTGACATGGGACGCAAAAAAGGGTCTGTGTGTCAACGGCAAACGAATCCTGCTTCGGGGCGGCTGCATTCACCATGACCACGGCGTATTGGGTGCCTGCGATTTTTACGATGCGGAATACCGCCGTATCTCTATCTTAAAAGAAAACGGCTTCA
Source organism: Oscillospiraceae bacterium (assembly GCA_015068305.1). Lineage (GTDB taxonomy): Bacteria > Bacillota > Clostridia > Oscillospirales > Oscillospiraceae > Faecousia. The sequence goes on along the minus strand of SVKV01000002.1, from coordinate 140,033 downwards.
ACGCAGTTCGCATTGCCCATAATCCGGCATCTCAGATCACCTTGGACATTTGCGACAAGCTGGGCATGTACGTCATGAACGAGACCTTTGACGGCTGGTATATCCCCAAGACCTACCATGACTATGCCCGGTGGTTCGATGCGGAATGGAAAAATGATCTGACCGCCATGGTGAAATCCGCATGGAATCACCCCAGCGTGATCATGTACTCCACCGGCAACGAGGTGTCAGAAACCGCAACGAAGAAGGGCGCGGAAACCGCCCGGATGCTTACCGATTTTGTCCACAGCCTCGACGATACCCGGCCGGTCACCGCCGGTGTCAATGTACTGCTGAATGTCTATGCCAACATGGGCATGGGTGTTTACCAGGATAAGGGTGATTATAAGCCCGAACCGCTGCCAAGCAAGGGCGGCTACAAGGAAAAGAAAACCGGCTCTGCGTTCTTCAATGCCATGGCAAACAAGCTGGGCAGTCTGATGTTCTTCATGGCTTCCGGCAAAAAGGGCGACAAGGCCTGCAAGGGTGCTGCCGATGGAATGGATGTGCTGGGTCTGAACTATGCCGCATCCCGGTACGATGAAGATGCGAAGAATTACCCCGACCGGCTGATGGTGGGCAGCGAGACCATGGTGGCGGATCTGCCCTACAACTGGGAGCGGGTGAAGAAATACCCCCAGGTTCTGGGCGATTTCGTCTGGTCTGCTTGGGATTATCTCGGAGAGGCCTGCATTGGCGACTGGACCTATCATTCTTATAAGGGTCTGCCGCTGCTTGCCGGTCAGGGCATGATCGATATTACGGGAAAGCCCCTGGCATCTATGTACTTTATGCAGATCGTCTGGGAATTGCGGAAAACGCCCTTTATTGGTGTGCGCCCGGTGAATCATGCCCACGAGAAGCCCTCCACAGGCGCATGGCAGTTTACCAATGCCATCGACAGCTGGACTTGGCATGGCTATGAGGGAACAAAAACCACGGTGGAGGTCTATGCCGATGCCACAGCCGTCCGGCTGGAGCTGAACGGCAGAGAAATCGGCACCAAGCCTATCAAGAAATTCAAGACGATATTCAAAGTGCCTTACGCACCCGGTACGCTGACGGCGGTTGCCCTGGACGAAAGCGGAAAGGAAATCTCCCGGCATAGCCTGCAAACTGGCGACAAGGAAATGCGGCTGACGGTCACTCCCAGCAAGCAGATCCTGGAAGCAAACGGACAGTCCCTTTGCTATTTGCCCATCGAATTTACAGATCAGGACAGTAATCTGCTGCCCTATGTGGAGCAGCCTGTCACCGTCAAGGTAGAGGGTGCAGCCACTCTGCAAGGCTTGGGAAGCGCTCTGTGCAAGACCGATGAGCGGTACGACAGCGATACCTTCTCCAGCTATCGGGGCCGGTTACTGGCGGTACTAAGAGCCGGAACTGTTTCCGGCAAGGTAAAAATTACAATCACAAGCGCAGGCGTTTCGCCTGTTACCACGGAACTGGAGGTGCGATAAATGGAAAAGTTCAGAGTTTACGGCCCTTCCACCAAGGAAGAATCCCAGCGAGAGCGGGATCACCGTGCCTTGGCAAGAAAAGCGGCTTGCGAGGGCATCGTGCTGCTGAAAAATGAGGGTGCGCTTCCTTTGCAGACCGAAACTATTGCCCTCTACGGCGCAGGCGCCAGAATGACCGCCATGGGCGGCAGCGGCAGCGGCGATACCCACGCACGATCCAGTGTCAATGTGGAGCAGGGTCTTAAAAACGCGGGGATCACCATTGCGGATACTCTCTGGATGGACCGCTTTGAAAAACAGTACCGGGACCGGCAGGCTGCCTGGAAAGCGGAGATGGACAAGCTGGCAGACAGCTTTTCGCCCATCCGCACCATGGATATGTTCAATGCCATCCACGAGCATCATGCGCCCCAACCCGGCTGTGCGCCTGTCCTTTCTGACGAGTTAACGGATAAAACCGACACCGCCATTTATGTTCTGGCACGGCAGGCCGGTGAGGGTGGTGACCGAAAGAATGAAAAGGGTGACTACCTCCTGTCCGATGTGGAGGAAGAAAGCCTGAAGCTGCTATCCACCCACTATCCCAAACTGATCCTGATCATCAATTCCGGCAGCTCCGTGGATCTTTCTATTCTGGAAGAGTGCCGCATCGATGCGGTTCTCTTCATGGGTCAGCCCGGTATGGAGTCCGGTAATGCTCTGGCGGATATCCTCACCGGAAAGGTCACCCCCTCCGCCAAGCTGACGGACACCTGGGCGTACCGTTATGAGGATTACCCCAGCGCCGAAACCTATAGCCATGTAAACGGCGAGACCGCCTTTGAAAACTACTACGAGGGCATCTATGTAGGCTACCGGTATTTTGACAGCTTCGGTGTAAAGCCCCGGTATCCCTTCGGCTTTGGCCTGAGCTATACGGAATTTACTCACAAGGTAACGGAAATCAAGGCACAAAAAACAACAGTAACCGTAAAGGCCGTGGTCAAAAATGTGGGAACGCAATATTCCGGTAAGGAAGTGCTGCAGCTCTATCTGCAAAAACCGGGAAAGCAGATTCCCTGCGAGGTCAAAAGTCTGGTGGCCTTCGGCAAGACCGAGAGCCTTGCACCCGGTGAAGAAGAAGTCCTGACCCTGACCTTTGATGTGGCGCAGCAGGGCAGCTTCGACGAAAATAGAAACTGCTTCTGCCTGGAATCCGGCGAGTACGGTCTGCTGATTGGCACCTCCTCTGAAACTGCAGAACTCAGCGGTGTATTAACCCAGGATGCGAATGTGGTCACAGAAAAGGTAACCAACATCTGCCCTGAGGCACCTGCCTTTACTGACCTGTGTCCTCCGAAAAAGAATGTGACATTCCCCGTGGAAACGCCCCGGTATGCACTGCGTGCAGAGGACTTCCAGACGGTCACACACAGTAAATTCGTCCCGCAGTTTTCTCAGAAAGTGCAGGATATTCTGAATCGCCTGTCCGACAAGGATAAAATCTCCCTGGTAGTGGGCGGTGGCTATAGCATCAAATGCTTCAACAATGTGATGGGTGCGGCTGGCCGCACCGCTACCAACCTTCTGAAAAAGGGCATCCCCAACATTGTCCTTTCCGATGGCCCTGCTGGACTGAATGTGAATCAGGCGGTGACCATCATGCCCGACGGAACGCCCCGATATCCGGAGGGACTGCCGGAGGATTGGCAATGGGGTTGGCTGAAAAAGGTAGGCGGGTTGCTGAAGCCGCCCAAAGGCAAGGGTCGCCCGGTGTACTGCTACATGACCGCATGGCCCAACGCCACCTTGCAGGCTCAAAGCTGGAATACGGCATTGGTTGAGGAGATCGGGCAGGCCGTGGGTAAGGAAATGCTGGAGATCGGCGTTTCCGTCTGGCTGGCACCCGGTATGAACATCCACCGCAATCCTCTGTGCGGACGAAACTTTGAGTATTATTCCGAGGATGCTCTTATCGCTGGAAAGATGGCGGCGGCGGTGACCCGAGGTGTGCAGGCACAAGGCGGTGTTGGTGTATCCATCAAGCACTTCTGCTGCAATAATCAGGAGGAAAACCGCACCGGCGTTTCGGAAAATCTTTCCCAGCGGGCCCTTCGGGAAGTCTACTTACGGGCCTTCCGCATCGCTGTGGAGGAGGGCAAGCCCTGGACAATCATGTCCTCTTACAATAAAGTCAACGACACCTATGTTGTTAATGATCCAATGCTACTCACCGGGGTGCTTCGGGATGAATGGGGCTACGAGGGCCTTGTAATGAGCGACTGGAACGCGGTGGATCAGTGCTCCTACCCGGAATCCATTAACGCAGGCAACGATCTGGTCATGCCCGGTGTCGCTCCTATCCGCAAGGCTCTATCCAAGGCACTGAAAGACGGCACACTGGACAGATGCGCGCTCGAGATTTCCGCTGGCCGGGTCTTGACCCTTGTGTTCGGCAGTGCCACCACAGAGGGGTTCTGATATGAAGAAGCAGATTTTCAATCCCTATCTGCCACCCTGGGAGTACATCCCGGACGGAGAACCCCGGATATTTGGGGACAGACTCTACATCTTTGGCAGCCATGACCGCTTTGGCGGCAAATGGTACTGCGAAAACGACTATGTAACCTGGTCCGCACCCCTTTCTGACCTGTCGGACTGGCAGTATGAGGGCGTGATCTTCACAAAAGAGCAGGATAAGCGCAAAGGTAATCTCTATGCCCCGGATGTGGTGCAGGGCCCGGACGGCAGATTTTATCTCTACTATTCCAAGGACGACACCTCGGTCATCGGTGTGGCAGTCAGCGACACGCCGGCAGGCAAATATGAATTTCTTGGGGAAGTCCATTACCCAGATGGTCGTGTACTGGGTGACCACGAGGGCGAATACTTCATGTTCGATCCATCCGTGTTGATTGACAGCGGGAGGGTCTGGCTCTACTCCGGCTCCAGCCGGAGAGGGACGACCACCAAGCTCAAGCGGAATATGGCAGGCTGTACGGTCACGGAGCTGGAACCGGACATGGTGACCGTGAAGCAGCCGCCAAAGGTGATCCTCCCCGGCACGAAAAGCTGGAATACCAACGCATATTTCGAAGGTCCATCTACCCGGAAAATCGGGAATCTTTACTATGTGGTCTACCCGGTACGCAACGGTTCCGGCCTGCACTATGCCACAAGTAAATACCCGGAGCGGGACTTTACACCCCGTGGAAGGGTCCATTCCACTTCTGATTTTGGCATCAACGGTCATTCCTTCTGGAATCTTGCGTACCCCTCAGGAAACAACCACGGCGGGTTGGTGGAGCTAAACGGGCAATGGTACATCTTTGACCATCGCATGACCAACCGCACCTCCTTCTCCCGGCAGGGTGTGGCCGAGCCTGTCACCATTGCGCCGGACGGATCTATCCGGCAAGCGGAATCCACGAGCTGCGGCCTGAACGGGAAACCGCTGATTGGCGAGGGCGTGTATCCTGCCTACATTGCCTGCAATCTGATGGGGCGAAAGTTTTTGGGAAAGTTCCGCATCCCAGGAAAACAGCCCTATATCACCCAAAGCGGCGCAGACGGGGATGAAAATGCCGATTTCTATGTTGCGGGAATGAAAAACGGCTATACCGCCGGATATAAATACTTCGACTTTGCAGGCGGCAGCTATCAAATTTCGGCTATTTACCGGGGCGGCAGCGGCAGGCTCGACCTTGCGTTACAGGAAGATGGACAAACTGTTGGCAGTGCTGCCCTCTCCCAATCGGATGTGTGGAAAACAGCTACACTTTGCTGTCAGATCCCCAAAGGAAAGCACCCGCTTTTCTTTACCTATCACGGCAAAACCAGCATTGATCTGCACCAATTTGAAATCAAAAGAACGGAGGAAGTAATATGAGTAAACCAATCACACTTTTAAGCAAGGGCATATTTGAAAAATCTTTCATGGATTCCAAAGTGAAAACCCGGTCCGTTTCCAGAATGGAATGGGTACTCGGCCATCTGATCGGCCCTCTGGGTCTGATTTTCGTGGTCAACACCATTGCGGCGCTGGTGGAAAAATTCTTCACCCAGCAGACCGGTGCCATGTACGGCACGGAAAACGTGGCGATGATCCAGCAAATGGGCGGCTACTATGAGGTTATCATGACCGCTGCCAAGCTGCTGGCGACCCTCACCGGCCTGCTGAATGGCTGGCTGATGCAGCATACCCGTTCCCGACAGGGCAGAATGCGCCCCTGGCATCTGGTTTTTGGCTTTGTGTCCATCGCCATCGGTATGCTGATCTTCCAGTTCTCCGGTAAGACACTGGGAGACAACTACTGGTACTATTTCTTCTTCCTGCTGATTGCTTACCATACCGTTGGTTCCTCCTACTTTTATCTGTTCCGGGACACCATCGTATCCATTTCCTCCCGCAGTGGCAAGGAAAAGGCGCATTTGAAATTCATCCGGCAGATGTCCTGGACACTGATCTCCGGTATCATCATCGGCATGCTGGTAAATATGGTGGTCCTGCCCATGTGGCTGGAGCATGACCTGGGTGGTTACGCAGTGCTGCTGACCATTCTGTCCATCGTAGCCATCCCTCTGCTGCTTCTGGAGTATTTCTTCACCAAGGAGCGCGTCATTGAGGATGTGCAGGCCGAGGGTAATTCGGGCAACATCCCGCTGCGCCAGCAGATGAAAGCCCTGCTGACCAATAAGTATTTTGTGATCTTCACGATTCTTATGACCATTGCCGGTATCGTGGATAACTTCAAGGGCGGCAATGTGCAGTATTTTTACATCAAGTATCTCTTAGGCGGCGAGAACGACTGGTCCATGTTCACCATTTACCAGGTGGTCACAGGCGTTCCCCTGGGCATCGGTGCGTTTGCCATTTATCCGCTGTCCAAGAAATTCGGCATCCGTAATGTATCTCTCGTAGGATATGCCCTCATTCTGGTGGGCAGCATCCTTGGCTGGATGTTCCCCAGTAATGTGACCATCGCCTTTGTGGCAGGCTTTATCCGCCAGACCGGCTTCTTGCCCAATGCGTACATTACTGCGACCCTGCTTTGCTATGCATTCGACTCTGTGGAGCACAAGTCTGGCTTGCGTTTGGAGGGTTTGCTGGGTGTCTCCATCATTACAGCGGTTCAGGCTGCCATCTGGGCACCCTTTGCAGGCGGTTATGAATCCGCGATTCTGAAGATGGGTTTTGTGGATGTAGCGGGTGTTACGCCCAGCGCAGAGGTCACCGGCTTCATGGCAACAGCCTTCTACCTGTTTGATATCATTATGGCAACGGCCTATGTGGTGCTGCTTCCCTTTATGGATGTGGAAAAGAAGCTTCCTCAGATCAGCACAGAGCTGCTGGAGCGCAGAAAGGCCGCAACCATTGCCCGTGGTGAAGAGTGGATCGACCCGGAGGAACTGGAGCGCCGGGAAGCTGAGGAAAGCGAGCGCATCCACGAAGAAAATCGCATTGCGGATCTGAAGGAATACTGCCGGAAGAAAGGACTGGACTTCGACACAGAGAATGCGAAGTACCTGGCAAAGCAGGAAGCCAAGGCGAAAAAGAAGGCAGCAAAAGCGAAATAACAAGGAGCCGCGCTATGGATATCATTCATAACGGAAAATGGATCGGCAGCGGAAAGCAGAATGATAAGCTCAATTTTCTGCCACCGGAACTATTTCGCAAACAGATCTCTGTCCGGGAAAATTTGACACAAGCGACGCTCTGTGTTACCGCCATGGGTATCTACGAAGCCAACCTCAACGGGCAAAACGTGGGCAATGCCTGGTTCACACCGGGCTACACCCATTATGAAAGCTATGTCCAGTACCAGACCTACGATGTGACCGGGATGCTCCGTATAGGCGAAAACACATTGGATGTTACCGCTGCCAACGGCTGGTGGCTGGGTAGGATCGGCGCAAAGAACAACAACTACGGCAATCGGCGGGGGCTTCTGGCGGCTCTTCAGCTTGTGTATGCAGACGGCAGCACGCAAACTGTTGGGACGGACGAAAGCTGGCTGGTGACCCAGGATACCCCGGTGCGCTTTGCGGACTTCTATAACGGCGAAACCATTGACTTGAGATGTACAGAGGAAAGCTGGAATTTCCAGCCTACCCAAGTGCTTTCCTGCCGGGTGCCGGAGGTGAAACCGCATTTTGGCACATTTGTCACCGAGGATCAGCGGCTTACCCCAGTGAAAAATCAGGGTAAGATCTATGATTTCGGGCAGAATCATGCCGGTGTGATCCGGCTGGTCGTTCGGGCAGCTAAGGGCACTGTTATTACCATCCGTCACGCGGAGATTCTCAGCAACGACGGAAAGCTCTTTACAAAAAATCTGCGCCGTGCAAAGCAGATGCTGACCCTTACCTGCGGCAAAAATGGTATTAACGAATTCCTGCCAAAGTTTACCTTCATGGGTTTCCGCTATGCGCAGGTTACTGCCACGGCGCCTATCAAGATCCAAACAATCGAGAGCATTGTTTTGACCTCCGACTGCAAGAGAATCGGCAGCTTCTCCTGCTCTGACGAAAAACTGACCCGACTGCAGCAGAATGTCCAGTGGGGACAATGCTCCAATTTCCTGGAGATCCCCACAGACTGTCCCCAGCGGGATGAGCGGATGGGCTGGTGCGGTGATATCGCGGTGTTTGCCCAGACGGCAGCATTTAACCGGGATATTTCCCTGTTTATGAAAAAGTGGCTGCATGACCTGCGGCTGTATCAGCGGCCCAACGGAACGCTCCCGGTGACCATCCCGGAGAACAAGACCTATCAGCCCACACCATTCCCGGTACCCATCGCTATCTGGGGCGATGCGGCTACCATGGTGCCATGGGCAGTTTACCGGGCCTATGGTGACAAGGAACTTCTGGCGGAGCAATACGATTCCATGAAAGCCTACACGGATTCTGAGACCAGAGCTGCTGCCCGGTTCAGCAAGGGCAAGGAACAGTATCTCTGGAACAACAATCCTTTCCAGTATGGCGACTGGTGCGCGCCCGGCGAGAGCGTGGGTAAATGGAAGAAAAAGGGCAAGTATCTTTCCACCTGCTTCTTTGCAAACAGTGTGGACATCATGCGGCAAAGCGCAAAGGCGCTGGGCAAAACCGAGGACGAAGCTTACTACGCAGACCTGCTTGCGAAAATCAAGGATGCCTTTGCATCACTGTGTGTTCTCCCGGATGGCAAACTGAACAGCGACTTCCAAAGCTACTATGCCTGTGCGCTGTACTTTGGTCTTGTGCCGGAAAGAAAAAAAGCAGCCGTTGCAAAACGGCTGGCAGAGCTGGTGCGGCAGGGAGAATATAAGATCCAAACCGGTTTTGCCGGAACGCCCTATATTCTGTTTGCACTTGCGGACAATGGTTATGTGGAGGATGCCTACAGGCTGCTGCAAAACGAAGCATGTCCCGGCTGGCTGTACACAGTGAACGCCGGTGCCACTACCATGTGGGAGCGATGGGATGCGCTGGATGCCGACGGCAGTATCCGGGCAGATACGATCCCGGACATGGTGTCCTTTAACCATTATGCCTACGGCGCGGTGGGTGACTTCTTCTACCGCCGGATCTTAGGCTTGGAGCCTGTTACGGCAGGCTATCAGGAATTTGCGGTGAGGCCCATCCCCGGCGGTACGCTGACATGGGCAGAGGGTAGTCTGGAAACCGCATACGGAAAGATCGATATCCGCTGGGAGCGAAAGAACGATCGCTTCAGCTTGAAACTGACCGTACCCGAAAATACGGTCTGCACCGTTACTATGCCAGACGGAAGCAACCATCAAATAACGGGCGGTAACTATCAATACAGCACGGAGGAACAGAAATGAACGAATCCGTATTTCCCAAGGATTTTTTCTGGGGCGCGGCAACGGCGGCACCCCAGATCGAAGGCGGTTGGAATGTTGACGGCAGGTCTCCCAGCATCTGGGATGTTGCCCCTGCCGGGAAGATCAAGAATAACGATACCTGTCACGATGCCTGCGACCAATACCACCGCATGAAGGAGGATGTGGCCCTGATGAAGGAGCTGGGGCTGAAAAGCTACCGCTTCTCCATCTCCTGGCCCCGTGTGATTCCGGCGGAGGGAAAAGTGAACCCCAAGGGATTGCAATTCTATTCCGAACTGGTGGACGAATTGATCGCAAACGGCATCGAGCCTATGGTGACCATCTATCACTGGGATCTGCCGGTATGGGTGCAGGAAAAGGGCGGCTGGCTCAGCGAAAGCATCATTCCACTCTTTGCCGAATATACGAAAGTGGTGGTCGAGGCCCTTTCCGACCGGGTGAAATACTGGATTCCCATGAACGAACCCCAGTGCTTCATTATGAACGGCCACATGACCGGTAATCACGCACCTTTCATCAAGAATTATCTGGCTCTGTCCAAGCTGACCCGGATCTGCCTACTGGCTCACGCAGAGTCTGTAAAGACCGTGCGTAAGCACGCTAAACAGCCGGTAAAGATCGGTATTGCTATGGCGGCAGGCGCCTTTGTCCCCAAGGATGAAAGTGATGGCTCTGTTCAGCAGGCCCGGCACGACAGCTTCTACAAGGGTATCGGTACTATGGGCAACCGCTGGTGGGGAGACCCTATCCTCAAGGGCCAGACGGTGACGGCCTACGGTGTCTACCGCACCCGGAAAAAGGATATGCCCAGGATCCAATGCGATCTGGACTTTATTGGCGTCAATGTCTATGCACCCTTCCAAAACAACTGGTACGGAACTTCTGATTCCGTGCCCGAGGAGCGCAAGACCTCCATGGGATGGGTCATCGATGGCCGGTGCCTGTACTGGACCATCCGTTTCTATCATGAGCGCTATGGACTGCCTATCCTGGTGACCGAAAATGGTATGGCAGACAACGATACCGTTACAGATGGAAATGTGACAGACAATAAGCGGATCGGCTTTATGAAGGAGTATCTTGCCAATGTGAAGCGGGCGGTTTCTGAGGGGATTCCGGTGCTGGGGTATCAGTATTGGTCGCTGATGGATAATTTCGAGTGGGCAGAAGGCTACGGTCCCCGATTCGGCCTCATCCATGTGGACTATGAAACCAAGAAGCGGACGCTGAAAGACTCTGCCTACGAGTATAAGCGAATCATCGAAACTGGCGGTGATAGCCTGTGAAGCCGGAACTGCTCATCGGAGTGGCTGCAGCATTGGCTCTGATCGCCGGAGCTGCCGTATATGGACATTATCGGAACTGGCATCCGGCAGTTCCCAAACCCGTAAAAGGGAAAAAGCATATCGTCTGCATCGGTGACAGCATCACCTTTGGTGCCGGTGTGGTGCCTTTTCAGAAGTGGCGCTCCTATCCGGCTCATCTGCAAGGGTTGCTGGGTGAAGATTATCAGGTCATGAACTTCGGCATCTCCGGGCGTACACTGTTATCCACAGGAGATATGCCCTACGCAAAGGAACCCCATTATGCCAAGGCTTTTCAGATAGAGGATGTGCACTATCTAATCATGCTGGGCACCAACGACAGCAAGCCGTTCAATTGGAATGAAGCAGGGTATCGGGAGGAATTGGCTGCCCTTTTATTGCGCTGCAAGTCCAAAGGAACTGTGACCGTCATGAAGCCGCCCAAGGCATTTCCATCGAAGAAAACCGGAGTAGTGCCCTTCGATGTTCAGGACGATGTTCTCTGCACGATTGGAGGAATCATCGACGAAACCACACGAGAGATGGAGATCCCCGTGATTGACCTGTATGCCTTTACCCAGAATCATCCAGAATGGTTCCCGGATGGGATTCATCCCAATGCAGAAGGGAATAAGCAGATTGTACAATACATCTGTCATGAATCAACCTTGTAGATCTACCCGGTTGTTGGACAGGGATAGAAATAATTCCGACATTGGTGCGAAAATCGTTTCCAGCGAAGCCACTCTGGAAGAGCTGGCAGCCTATGCAGAAAACATGGGCGCACCCGAACTTCCCGGCTCTGGCAAACAGGAGCGGCTGGAAGGCATCGTTAATCAGGTTTTGTTTGGATAATTTCCTCCTTCTCTACTTTTTTACATCAAATGATTATTTTCTCCGTGTCTGGATGTAGTGGTAAATCGCATTTGCGCTTTCTTCCTGACCAACAGAGCTATCAATCAGGAGAGGGGGTGTCACCATTAAATGTAGTGGTCTCCTTCTTGAAAATCTGTACTGAATATGCTATAATACATCCAAGCCAACCGTACACTAGCCTCAAGAGTAACCGGTGATATATCTGCGGTGATAGATTTTTGATAGCAAAAATCCGTATAGACCGTAGGATGAGTATAATTGGTACCAAATAAAACCACCACGTATCATATTCTCTAAACAGAAAAGTTTAGAAACGGATATAATCCGGCGAGTGGGAATAATTTTAAAGCACAAAAAAGTCCCGGCTGGAAATCCAGCCGGGACTTCTCTTTTTACTTCATCAGCGCTTTCAGGGTGGCACTCTCGTTTTCAATCTGCTCTTTCAGGGAGAAAATAAGACTGCACTGCTGACGGATGTCTGCAGCGCGCACTCTGCACTGCTCCCTGGTTCGGGACAGGCGCTGGGCATACTGCTGTGCGCTCCAGTCCCGCTTGCTCTCCTCCGGAAGCATAGCCTCTTCCATCACAGCCTTCTCGTACATGGTTTCCACCACCTCCAGCTGCTGGAGCAGCTGGGGAATCTTTTTCAAGTATTCATTATAGACCTGGATCCGGCAACGCTCTTCCTGGGTATTCAACAGCAATTCCATCATCTCACACCCCTTCCGGTTTCCATTATAGCAATCCGATTGCGCTAATACAAGTCAAACCGCTGTATTTTTGCTTTATTTGGATACAACTGCCTCGTAGACATCCTCAATCTTTTCGGCAAAGTGACTCTTGTCAAAGGTGGCCGCAATTTTTTCGCTCTTCTGACCGGCAGTGTGGCACCAGTCCGGATTCTGCAAAATCGTATCAATGATCTCACAGAACTCTTCCTCTGCCTCATAGGCAAAACCGTTGCTGCCGGGCACCAGGACTCCATCCAGGCAGGGATCCTGCCGGCACAGCAGGGGCAGTCCGTTGGCGGCTGCCTCCACATAGGTCAGTCCCTGGGTCTCGCTGGTGGATGCACTGACAAAGACATCGCCCAGCTGATAGTACTTGTGTACTTCCGTCGGGTCCACCATACCGGTAAAGATCACATGCTCCCGGATTTCCAGCTTTTCCGTCAGTTCCTCCAGCTCTTTTCTGGCAGGACCGTCACCGACAAACATCAGCATGATCTTCCGGTTATGGGAAAGCGCCATGTGGAACAATTCCACCAGCTCCGGCAGATTTTTCTCCGTGCCGAGGCGTCCCAGATTCAGCAAAACCGTGCAGTCGTCGGGAATTCCCAGTTCTCTGCGGCGAGCTGTCCGCTCCTCATCCGTGATCCGCTCCTTGTGCTGTTCCAGGGCGATTCCGCTGGGAACCACATGGATGGGATTGTGGATGCCGTAGTTTTTCAGAACATCCTCAACCTTGTGGGTCGGGGCGACAATGGCTTCTGCATTGCGCAGCCGCAGCTTCGACAGTTTTCCCACGAAAAATGCACCGATCCGCTGGCTCGGGAAAATATAGGTCACATACTGCTCATACAGGGTGTGGTAGGTATGAACGATCGGCGCATGGGTTTTCCGGGAAATGTATTTTGCAAACTGATAGCTGAAATACTCACACTGGCTGTGAATCACGTCGGGGTGCCATTCCACCAACTCCCGCAAATATCTGTGTCGGTAAGACACCGGCATCCGCACGTCCGGATAAACAACATCCAGGGGCACCGACTTGATAAAATAAATATTTCCGTCCTTATGGCTGCGCAGCCGCTCCGATACGGTCAGAACCCGCACCTCATGGCCCTTCTTTTCCAGTTCTTCCATCAGATTGTTCACAGATGTAACCACGCCGTTGGTGGCGGTGGTATAGAGGTCTGTTGTAATCAGAATCTTCATAGTGACATTCCTTTTGCCTGTAAATAGAAATTCTGGAATGATTCTACATTACTTTACCTGTGAAAATGTTTCGAATTTGTTACGAAATTATGAATGCCAAAAAACTTAAAGAAAGAGCCAACTGTTCATTCAGGCAGTTGGCTCTTTGCGTTTTATTCACTCTCTGCGATTTCCTTCACGGCCGCAATGGCTGCATCCACTTCATCCTCCGTGGTAAACCAGGAGAAGCTGAACCGGACAGCACCCTGCTCCACAGTGCCGAGGGCATGGTGCATCAAAGGTGCGCAGTGTGCACCGGGGCGGGTGGCGATATCATAGCATTCACTCAGTTCATCGGATACCGCGCTGGAATCATAATCATGGATATTCAGCGTCACCACTGCGGTTCTCTGATGACCTTCGGAGAAGTCACCGTAAACCGTCACACCGGGTAAGTTTACAACACCGTTATAGAAGCGCATCATCAGCTCATGCTCTTTCCGGGCGATGGTCTCCACGCCGGTTTCCTCCAGAAAATCCAGGGCGGCAGACAGACCCATCACACCGTGGCTGTTCAGCGTACCTGCTTCCAGACGGGTGGGATATTCCTCCGGCTGGTGCTTCATATAGGAATGGATTCCGGAGCCGCCCACCTTAAAGGGCCGGATCTGCACACCCTCCCGGATGCACAGGCCGCCGGTTCCCTGGGGGCCGTAGAGGCCCTTGTGGCCGGTGAAGCAGAGCACATCAATGCCCATGGCTTCCATATTGATGGGAACACAGCCGCCGGTCTGGGAGGCATCCACAATCAGAAGTACCCCGTGCTTTTTTGCAACGGCGCCGACTGCTGCAATATCCACGATCTCGCCGGTCAGATTGGAGGCATGGGTGCAGACGATGGCCCGGGTATTGGGCTGAATCAGAGATTCAAATTCCCCCATATGGGGTCTGCCCTGCTTATCCGCAGACACAAAGCTGAGGGAAATCACGCCCTCCGACTCCAGCCGGTACAGGGGCCGAAGGACGGAATTGTGCTCCAGAACGGTACTGATCACATGATCCCCCGTGTTGCAGATGCCGCTGATAGCGATATTCAGCGCCTCTGTGGAATTGGATGTAAAAATCACATGGTCGGCCCGGCTGCAGCCAAAAAGCTTCGCCAGCTTGCACCGGGTGTCATATACTGCCCGGGCAGCCTGCAGGGAGCTTCCGTGGGCACCCCGGGAGGCATTGCCCATGGTGGTCATGGCGTTGACCACCGCATCGATCACCTGCCGGGGCTTCTGACGGGTGGTCGCCGCATTATCAAGATAAATCATCTGTGCTTACCCCCAAAGCTCCAGCACTTCCATCGCTTCCCAGCGGATGCCGGCATCTTCGAGGGCACTCATAAAGTGCTCCTTCTCCTGAGGCTCCGTCTTCCATGCCAGACCGCAGCCCGCATGGATTTCCCGGGGAATGGGGATCAGTCTGCCGGGCAGCTCATGGGCCAGGCAGTAGCGCTCCATCGCCATGGCATCGGAAGTTGCGGAAAAGGTAACAACCAGGGCTTTCTTCTTCTGACGCATCAGGGCTTCACCACCAGGTCAGCACCGGTCAGCTTTTCCACGATGGAGTACATATTGGTCACTTCACCGACACGCAGCTTGTCGCCCAGGCCGTAGTAGTTCAGGCAGGTGCCGCAGGTCAGAATCTCAACACCCTGTGCTTCCAGATTCTTCAGATCATCCAGGGATGCGGAGCCTTCGGTGGTCAGCGTTGCACCGCCGTTGTAGAAGAGGATGGCGGAGGGCAGCTCGTCCATCTGGGTCAGAGCAAAAATGAAGCCCTTGATCAGCACGCCGCCCAGTTCATCGTGACCAACACCCATCTTGGCAGAGTTAATGGCAACGACAACATTCTTCTTGTGGCCGGGAACCACAGCGCACACTTCGGGGATATCCTCCACATTCTGTGCTTCGGCGCTGTCGCCGACAGTCAGAGTCACCTGGTATTCGGCAGCACCCAGCTTCTCGGACTTGAACTCATAGCCCTTCTGCTTGGCCATCTTGCCCAGATTCTGCACAGCGATTTCGTTGTCAACCAGGACTTCGACCACACCGGCGCCGCCCAGTTCCTTGATGGCATTCTTGGTCTTTACGACAGGGATGGGGCATGCATCGCCGATGGCATTGACTTTGATCATGATAAATTCCTCCAAATAATGTAATTTTGTGTTTATTTGTTTAAATTGGTTACAATGATTTCTTTTCCCATGGGTTCCATCATTTCGCCCACGATGGCGGAAGGAACACCCAGCGCCTGGATATCAGCCAGCAGGGCATCCGCCTGGTCCGGAGGCAACACGATCAGCAGGCCGCCGGAGCTCTGGGGATCGAACATAACCTCCTGCATGGCGAAGGAAATGTCCTTGTCAAACCGCACATGGCGGCCCACGTGATTCCGGTTCTGCTGGGCAACAGCCGTCAGCAGAAATTCATCTGCATACTCCAGCGCCTCCGGGAAAATGGGCAGCTGGTCTGCATAGACCTTACAGGAAAGCTTGCCGTCCACCATCTCATGCAGGTGGCCCAGGAAACCGAAACCGGTGATATCGGTACATCCGTGGATATCATACTTCTTGCAGCACTGGGCAGCGTATTTATTCAGGGAAGTCATGGATTCGATTGCCTGATCCATTGCCTCCTGGGTCGCTTCACCCACCCGGTGCGCGGTACTGATGATACCGACGCCCAGCCGCTTGGTGATGATCAGCTTGTCACCGGGATGGCCGCCGTTATTGGCATAGATCTTATCCGGGTGGACGAGGCCCATAACCGACAGGCCGTACTTCACATCCACATCGTTGATAGAGTGACCGCCAACCAGCACGCCGCCAGCCTCGATCACTTTTTCAGATCCACCACGAAGGATTTCACCCAGCATATTGATATCCCAGTTCTGAGGGAAACAAACGATATTCATGGCGGTCTTCACTTCGCCGCCCATGGCATAAACGTCGCTTAATGCATTGGTTGCAGCAATCTTGCCGAAAGTATAGGGATCCTCAACCATCGGAGGAAAAAAGTCCACGGTCTGGACAACGGCAATATCATCACTGACTTTATAAACAGCAGCATCATCTGCGCTGTCAAATCCGATGAGCAAATTCGGATCATATTTACATTTTGGCAGCTTGCTCAAAACATGACTCAGGACACCCGGCCCCAGTTTGGCGCCTCAGCCGCCGCTTTTACAGAATACGATCTTTTCTTCCATATTATCGCCTCCTTCGATCATTGTACTATCTCCGAAGCGTTATAATACATTGCATTTTATGATATATTAAAGAATATCATAATAAATAGATTGTGACAAATAATATTTATAAATATGCGGCATAACCCCATTGATTTTGTCGATAAATCTGTTATTCTATAAGATGTGAAAGAAGAATGAAGGATGGTATGATATGGAATTTCGACAGTTGGAGGCATTTGTTGCCACCGTTGACCACAGAAGCTTCTCTGCTGCCGCGGAGGCACTGTACTTATCCCAGCCCACTATCAGTTCCCACATCCAGGCACTGGAAAGTGAACTGCAGACCAAACTGATTCGCAGAACCACCAAAAAATTTGAAATCACGCCGGAAGGCCAGCATCTGTATGAATATGCCGTTGCGCTGATCCGGCTGCAACAGAAGGCTATCAGCGAGTTATCCAATACGGGTATCAGAGAACTGCACATCGGTGCATCCTCTGTTCCCGGTCAATGTATTCTGCCCAATGTTCTGGCCGGATACCGGGAGTCTGCTCCCGAGGTCAATTTCAAGATCACCAATGCCGACAGTCTGGATATCATCCAGAAAGTGGAGGCCGGCACCCTGGATCTGGGCCTGGTAGGTATGCGCACCGAGTCCCGGCATTGCGTATTTGAAGTATTCGCCACCGACGAGCTGGTAATCGCAGCCCCCAATACCCCCTACTACCGGGAAAAATACGGTACTCAGTTCTCTATGCAGCTGATGAAGGAACCCATCATCATGCGCACCGAGCAGTCCGGCACCAAGCAGGAAGCCGACCGCCTGCTGCAGCAGCTGGGACTTTCCGAGCAGGATCTGAATATCGTGGCCAGTATGAACGATGCCGAAGCACTGCGCAACTGCATCATCCACGGTCTTGGTATTTCCATCATGTCCCGTCGGATGGTGGAAGAGCAGGGCCGCCAGGGAAATCTTCTGATCTACAAAGTTGACCAGTTTGTTACCCCGAGAAATTTCTATCTGGTATACCAGGACGGTCCCTATCTTCCCAAAGCTGCAGAGGCATTTATCCGTTACATAAGACAACTTTCTGCGAACATGGTCTTATAACAACAGCACAAGAAAAGCGGACTTGCAATCAGCAAGTCCGCTGTTATTCTTTCCGCCGCAGCCCCATCCCAACAGTCATCAATACAATTCCGATTCCCCCCGTCAGCCATACAGGCCAGTGCAGCTGTCCGGTCTGGGGAAGCTGCTGATCGGGTGGGAGCCGTTTCATTTTCGGCTCTGCAATGATATCCGCAGTTGTTTCGCCGTGAATTGTCAGCGGCAGTCCAACCGTAAAAGGTTCCATGGGATAATACCCCTCCGGCGGCACCGTCTGTACCAGCAGATACGTCCCCATCTCCAGGCCCTCGAAAAGCACCTCCCCCATTGGATCCACTTCCCGGGAGATTCCCGGAATCTGATGTTCTGCAGCATGGGCGGCCAGTTCCGACCCGCTCCAGTCCCCACCGCATCCCCACTGGGTAATTTCATAGAGCGTGACCGTTCCCCCGGGAACCGGAACGGAATCATCTTTCAGCCTCAGCCGAATGCTGCCCACACCCGCTGCCTTCACCTGCATCGGCAGCAACAGCAGCAGAAGCAGCAGCCATCCTCTTCTATTCATTCTTTTCCCTCCTCTTTCTTTTGCAAATCCAAACAGCGGCAGGCAATACCGGTGTCAGCAGCAGCCACCGGAGGGATTTCGTTTCTTCATGTGCAGCAGGCGGAATCATTTCCTGTGTGGGTGATTCCTCCGGCTCGAACCGGTTTCCCCGGACCAGCAGACGATGGGAATTCACTCCATAGGGTGTGCAGGTAACCAATGTGCAGCAGTCCTCCCCGGGTATCGGCTGCAGATCTTCCGTTTCATCCGGAAGAACAACGTTGATGCTGTCCACCCGGTATGTCACGGGTATGCCGCCGATGACCACCTGAAAGTGTGCGCCCTCCTCCAACTCCACCAGATCTGTAAACAGTCTGGCGCTGGGAAGCCCCGTGTGCCCTGTCAGCACCGCGTGGTTTCCTTCCCCTCCGATTGGAAATGCCGAATTGGGCATATGTCCAACCCCTTTTTCCAGAACCTCCGTGTCCACCCCATGATAGATGGGTAGTTTTACGTCGATCTGCGGTATCAGAATGTAGCCCATGATTCCGTTTCCAAAATCCAGAATTTTCTCATAATCTTCTGTGGAGGATTCGGGATCCCGGTCCGCTGCAGCCAGGAGTCTGCGGTTATAGTTTTCGGCTGCCTCGAAAGCTTCCCGTATCTGCTCCGCACCGATGCTTTCCAGCTGCTCTCCCAGCTCCTGTATGGCATAGGAGCCATGCTGCCGGTTGATCAGATTGCTTACAGCCGGATAAAGCAGCACCCCAATTCCGGCCAGCAGCAAACATATCGCCAGACAGGCTGTCAGTTTTCTTCCCAATGTCAATCCTCCTCCGAAAAGGCAGGGATGCCTGCACCCCTGCCTTCCGTCATCGTAATGTTACGGTGTCTCCTTTTTCCTCAGACAGCCAAAGGAAAGGATCAGCGCACCGCCGATAAAGGCCGCACCAAACACGGTAAACAGCGCTGTACCCATACCGCCGGTCTCCGGGAGCAGGAATTTAGTGTTGTAAACCGTCAGTACCGACTCTTCCAGGTGGCTTTCGCCGCTGATTTCCACAGCAACCGGTTCCGTCAGAAGATTGTAATGCTCCGGCGCTTTGGTCTCCACAATGTAGTAGGTTCCGTAAGCGAGGCCATACATCAGAATCTTTCCGTCCTCACCGGTGGTTGCTTCGCTGACCTTTTCCGTCAGTGCAGCATCCCGGTAGAAAGGAACAAACACCACCCGCTTTTCTGTTTCCCCAATCAGCAGCATGACGCTCTCCCCTGCTGCGATTTCCGCTTCCGTAGCTTCCCGGGCGATCTTGAAAGAAGCATCCGCCAGGGCGGATCCGGTACCGGAATCCAGCTTCAGAATGCCGATGCCGCCGGTATAAACCTTGGGAATATCGGATTCAGACTCATATTCAATGCCCGTTTCGTTCATGTATTCCAGCTTTGCCTGGTTTGGAATTTCCACACCCAACTGGGCATCGGAATCAATGACCGCGTCAAAATAAACACGCAGTTCAGCCTCTGCATACTGGCTCCCGGCAGCCGCTGCAGCTGCTTTCATACCCGCCTGGGTCAGCTCGATCACAAAGGTGTCAATCCCGTTTCCGGCATCATCCACCCCGGTACCGGTGGTTATCCGGTAGTCCGTACCAGGGATCAGGGTAACTGCTTCCTCCCCTGCCCGGTCCGTCTTCAGACCTACCTTCACCTCAAAACCGTTTCGCAGTTTCAGCCGGTAATCCAGACTGTCGGAAATCCGGTACTTGACTGCATTGGACATACCGGCAGGAATGTCGCTGCGGATGATCCAGGTATGCAGCTGATCCACATCAAAGGTATCCTCATCGTTGTCGATTTCGGTTACGTCCTTGCGAATATCGGGTTTTGTTTCCACCGTGTTCTTCGGATGGACCGTTACCGTATATTCATGTCCGGTCCCATCTTCGTTGGTTCCGGGCACTGCCACAAAGAAAGGTTCAATGGGGCTGGCCACTGCCGCATTTTCCTTCTCCAGAATCAGATAGACTCCGTCGGGGCAGCCATTTTCCGTCAGGTTGAAAGCTGCAAAGCCCCGGGCATCGGTTTTAAGCGTTACAATGGGGCTGCCGGCAGTATACTGTCCAATCTGTTCATCGGTAGGTTTTTCTTCAAGCTTCACTTCACCGCTTGCCAGCTGATCCATGGTAGCAACCGGATAGATTTCAAATTCAATGTTGGCAAGGGGCCGCTTGTTTTCCCCCTCGTTGGTGGTTTTGTAAATCTGGATCACCCGATCGGGGCCTGCTGTTACCTGGGCAAAAACCGGCAGTCTGGTATTGTCATAACCGACCATGGACTGGGATGCACCCCGGTCCCCCTGGGCATCAAACAGATATACATCCGCGCCGGTCTGGTAACCGGAAACGGTCAGTGTCACCGGCTGCTTCTGGGTCAGTTCCGTAAATGTCACCTGGCCCGCACCTGCTGTCAGTTCCGCTTCCTGAACCCGGTCGCCGCAGGCTGCCGTGAATGTAAGGCTGTCGCCCTCCCGCAGAACAGTATCCAGGTTATAAGAAACCGTTACGGTGTATGTACCGTCTTCCTCCCGTACTGCATCGTAAACAACATCCCGGAATGTAAATTCAGATACCGCATCGGCGATGGGGCCCATACCCTCCAGACCCAGGAAATACTGATACAGGTTTGTGATGTTGCTTTCTGTGAATTCCCCTTCCACGCAGGCATCCAGGCTTTCGGGATACACGAATTTAGACACGTCATATTGATCCATGCCCCGGATGCTGACATAGTTTTCATTGACCGTATACTTTTCCCCGTGGGTAATTTCCCAGATGGCCTGCTGGGTTGCTGACAGCAGTTCCCCCTGGGTCAGATTCTGGACCGCTCCTGTGCCCAGAACACCGTTGACATTGGCTGCCACGGCTTCCACAGTCAGATACGGGAAGCTGTGCAGCAGCACGGCCCGGAGTCTGGCCGCAGCGCCGCTGTCGTGGTAATCGGAATCCTCCAGATTGATTCTGCGGTAGTAGATACTGGCATCGCTGATGGTGCTGGTATCCGCGTCGGTGCAATAGGCAGGAATGGACTGCTCTCCATCCTCGCTCAGATACACCAGATTGAAGATTTCCGGCGCATTCCAGAAGGTCCACACAGAATTTGGTCCCGCCTCCGGATCGTTGTAGGAATGCTTGCACTGATAGCGGCTGCCATAAAGATAAGGCTTTCCGGCATCGTCAAACCGGAGTACATAGGCACCATCCGTCTGGGCTGCGGAAACCGGTGCAGCAAAATTCCCCAAAGCCGCAAATACCATCCATACCGCAAGCCACATTGATAATAACCGTTTTGATTTGCGTTGCATTGTTTTTCGTTCCTTTCTCCCCAAGCATATTTCCGGGCAATTGATCGGAAATATCTCTCTTTACCCCCTGCCCAATGGAATTGTAGCACGGCAGTGCTGTCGCATCTTGTAAAAGGAAACACAGGCATTTTTATTTCTGAAATAATTGACTTGAAAAGGCTCCGAGAAACGAGTAATATATAGTTAAGCGAGTATGCCCCAAAATATAGAACATGCATTTCGGAGGTTCATTATGAAGCAATATATGGACGCAATTGTCAAGCCCGTGGCAGGTCCCGGTCTGGAGCTGCGCAAGGTTCCCGTTCCTGTTCCCGGCCCCGGCGAAGTTCTGATCAAGGTGCACAAGACCGCCATCTGCGGTACCGACGTACATATCTACAACTGGGATCCCTGGGCTGTGGAGCACATCAAGCCCCCCATGACCATCGGTCATGAATATGTGGGCGAGATCGCCGCGCTGGGCGAAGGTGTAACGGGTCTGAAGGTCGGCCAGCGGGTTTCCGGTGAGGGTCATCTGACCTGCCATCACTGCCGCAACTGCCACAACGGCAACATCCAGTGGTGCAAGGACACCGTTTCCGTGGGTGTTGACCGGGACGGCGCTTTTGCGGAATATCTGTGCATTCCCGAAACCAATGTGATTCTCATCGACGAGAGTCTGGATGAGGACGTGGTTGCTTTCTTCGACGCCTTCGGTAATGCCACCCATACCGCCCTCATGTTCCCCCTCATCGGTGAGGACGTTCTGATCACCGGTGCCGGCCCCATCGGCATCATCGCCGCAGCCGTCGCCAAGCATGCCGGTGCCCGCCGCGTTGTGATCACCGATATCAACGACTACCGTCTGGAGCTGGCTAAGAAGATGGGCGTTGATGCCGCTGTCAATACTGCCAGAGAGGATCTGCCCCAGATCATGAAGGAACAAGGCCTGGTGGAAGGCTTTGACGTGGGTCTGGAAATGTCCGGCAACGGTGCCGCATTGCAGCAGATGATCGGCGCCATGCGCAACGGTGGCAAGATTTCCCTGCTGGGTATCTCCAACAAGCCCGTGCCCATGGATATGAATACCATCATCACCAAGGGTCTGACCCTGCAGGGCATTTACGGCCGTCACCTGGATAACTGGCACCAGATGAGCTACATGGTTCAGGGCGGCCTGGATGTGAGCCCCGTTATTACCCACCGTTTCCACTACACCGATTTTGCCAAGGGCTTTGAAGCCATGAACAGCGGCAAGTCCGGCAAGGTCGTGCTGGACTGGACCACCAAAAAGGAGGACTAACCCATGAAGTCTGCACTCAATGCCATTACTGCCGAACTGGAAGCCATCCGGGAAGCCGGCACCTGGCGGGAAGAACGGGTCATCACCACCCCGCAGTACTCCCGGATCAACACCACTGCCAAGCCCGGTGTGGTCAATTTCTGCGCCAATAACTATCTGGGTCTTTCCACCCATCCGGAACTGATCAAGGCTGCCAAGGAAAGCTACGACAACTGGGGCTTCGGTCTTTCCTCCGTCCGCTTCATCTGCGGAACCCAGCAGATCCATCTGGATCTTGAAAAGAAAATTTCCAACTTCGTGGGCATGGACGATGCCATTTTGTACTCTTCCTGCTTCGATGCCAACGGCGGTCTGTTTGAAACCCTGCTGAGTAAGGAAGATGCAGTCATCTCCGATGAACTGAACCACGCCTCCATCATCGACGGCGTGCGGCTGTGTAAGGCCATGCGTTACCGCTATAAGAACAACAACATGGAAGATCTCCGGGCTCAGCTGGTTGCAGCCCGGGAAGCCGGTGCCAAGAAGATCCTCATCGCAACTGACGGTGTTTTCTCCATGGACGGCTATATTGCCAACCTCACCGGCATCTGTGATCTGGCAGATGAGTTTGATGCGCTGGTCATGGTCGACGACAGCCACGCCGTAGGCTTCATGGGTGAGCATGGCAGAGGCACCGCTGAATTCTGCGGTGAGATGGACCGGGTGGATATTATCACCGGTACCTTCGGCAAGGCCCTGGGCGGTGCTTCCGGCGGCTATACCGCTGCCCGTCAGCCCATCGTGGATCTGCTGCGCCAGCGCAGCCGCCCCTATCTGTTCTCCAATACCGTTGCCCCCGCCATTTGTGCTGCAACCATCCGGACCATCGAGCTGCTGGAAGAATCCACCGCCCTCCGGGATAAGGTCCATGAGAACGCCCGCTACTTCCGCTCCGAGATGGAGAAGCTGGGCTTCGATCTGCTGCCCGGTGAGCACCCCATCGTTCCCGTGATGCTGTACGATCCCAAGGTCGCTCACGAGTTTGCCCGCCGGATGCTGGAAAAGGGTGTCTACGTGGTTGCCTTCTGCTACCCCGTTGTCCCCAAGGGCAAGGACCGGATCCGCACTCAGATTTCTGCCGGCCACACCAAGGAGGATATCGACTTTGCGGTGAAGGCCTTCGGTGAAGTCAAGAAGGAAATGGGACTGTAAAGAGGACATCCCATGAAGGCTTTACGGTATGTCATAGCAGTACTGATCGCTGCGGTGATCGGTCTCATTTGCTATCAGGGTCTGGTGACACATACACTCACCGGCTCCAATTTGACAAAAGCAATTCTGATCCTCTGCGGTCTGATTGTTTCTCTCCTCAAGGGATCCCGCCAAAGCCGGGCAACCAAGGCTGATTACAAAGCCGCCTACGGCCATCTGATCGGCAACGCTTTTTCCGAGGATCCCAAGTTGGAAAAGCAGCTCTATAAAGCGCTGGATGATTTCAACCGGCGCAAGTATCCTGCCTGTCTGAAAAAGCTGGATGCACTGCGGACTGCCAGCAGCAAAAGTTCTGACCGATTTGCGGTAACTGTCTTTACCGCCCTGTGTCACTCCCGTATGGGACGCTATCAGGAAGCCATCCAAACCTACTCCAATGCATTGCTGATTCGGGAGCACTCGACTGTCTCCTCCAATATGGGCAACTGCTATTTGGAGCTCGGAAAAATCGAGGATGCACTGGAATGCTTCAAACGGGCGATTCGTGCAGATGCTTCCAATCCCAATGCCCACAACAACATCGCACAGCTCTACATCCAGACCGGTAATTTTGAAGAAGCGCTCCCCTATGCGCAGCAGGCCGTCGCCCTCAACGGCAAAATGCCTCAGGCCCTTAATGCTATGGCGATCTGCCATGCCATGCTTGGAAATGAGGCGGAATATGAAAGCTATTTCCGCCGGGCAGTAGCCTGCGGCTCCGACGGAAAGACGCTGCGGACCTATATTGAGAATCTGAAAGCTTAAACAAAATCCCACACCAAATTTGGTGTGGGATTTTTGCATAGTATGCTTGACATTTTCTGCAAAGCATGCTATACTTTTCTCGCAAAGTTAACTTAGCATTTGTGTTCAGTGGACGCACTGGATGCAAAAGAAGGAGCACGCTTTATGAAAACGAAAATCCGCGAGCTTCGCAAGGCCCGCAAATTATCCCAGGAGGAGCTGGCCGATGCGGTGGGCACCACCCGGCAGACCATCACCTCTATCGAAGTGGAAAAATACACTGCTTCCCTGCCCCTTGCCTATAAAATTGCACATTTTTTTGGACTGACCATTGAGGAAGTCTTTGACTTCTCAGATTTGGAGGATTAATTATGGACGAACGTATGGAAAAATTCAGAGATAAAATCAAGT
Source organism: Oscillospiraceae bacterium (assembly GCA_015068305.1). Lineage (GTDB taxonomy): Bacteria > Bacillota > Clostridia > Oscillospirales > Oscillospiraceae > Faecousia. Next base: position 114,689 of record SVKV01000002.1, on the reverse strand, counting down.
TGGACAACCTGACCATCGGCCTTTCCTGCTTTATTCTGGCTTTCTTTTCTTTCCTGGCCGCTATGGGCGAGGCGGGATTCATCCCCTTCTTCAATCCCATCGGCGGCGACAGCCACTGGCAGAGCATGTGGCGGGGCTTTATCAGCGGCGCAACCTTTGGCATCATCATTTTCATGGTGATTTGTCTGATCCGCAACATCCGTGCTCTTCATGACGAGAAACTGCTGAAAAAGCTCTATATAAAAGAACATGATGAACGGACTATCCAGATCTGGACCGCAGCCCGGGCAAGAGCCATGCAGACTTTTATGATCCTGGGACTTGTTTCCGGCCTCATCGCCGGCTACTTCAGCATGGTAGTAGGAATCACCATCATTGCCATGACAACGCTTCAGGCATTCACAGGTCTGTTTTTTGCCCTCTATTACAGCTATAAAACCTAAAAATGTGGCGCAGCAAATGCTGCGCCACTTCTCTTTATCCGATTCCATCTTCCCCGTGCAGCGGTGTAATGCCGTTTGCAATCAGAATTTCATCGCTGATCGGGCATCCGAACCAGTCGAACAGCCGCCGGGCAGGACTTCCCTCCGGTTCATCGCTGCGGATCACCACGTAGCCCTGGGTGTGGTAGGGGTAGGTGCCGTCTTTCACGGTATCCACCGAGGGTATGACACCGTCCACCCCAAACACCTTCACATTCTCATTTTCATAAACGTCGTCAAGATAGGTCATGATGCTGTAGCCGATGGAATAAGGATCATTCAGCACGATATCCACAATGGTACTCATTTCATCCATGTACCAGAAGCCCAGCTTTTCATAATCAGGCAGTTCCTGTCCCTTGAATACCATTTTCTCGAAGAGCCGCTGACTGCCGGACTGGTCATCCCGGTAATAGACGATGATTGGCTGATCCGGACCGCCAACCTCACTCCAGTTTGTGATTTTGCCCTGATAAATGGCAATGATCTGCTCATGCGTCAAATTCTGCACGGGATTTGCTGCATTGCCGATGAATACCAGACCGTCGCCGCCGTAAAGCTTCATCTCGATGCCGACGCCCTTCTGATTGAGATAATCCATCTCCTCTTTGGTGGGGGCGGCCAAAAGGGCCAGGTCTGCCTCCCGGTCGGCAATTTTCAGCCAGGCACCGTGGGTGGTGGAGCAAATGGGTTTCGCGCCGGCATGACCGTGGTTTGCAACAAAGAGGAAGTAGAGATCTGCCGTTACCGGTTTTCTGGCGGTGGAGCTGTCGATCACCGGGAAATCACCGTCGGCGAAAAGCTTTCCGTTCTCTCCGGTTGTATCCAGCGGCGTAATCTTCCCATCCGCATCCATCAGATAGTAGGCAAGACGGTAAATATAATTCTCATATTCCCCATCGGAACCTTCCGCTGACCATCCGTCATAGTAGGTATGCATCACCAGCCATCTGCCCGCCGGCAAAGGTTCCACCGTAAAGTATCCGCCGTCATGCCCGCGCAGGATTTCTGTCAAGCTTCCGTCGGGGTTATGCCGGTGAATGGCACATTCTGAACCGGTTTCATCGTAAGCCGTATACACGCAGTAGGCTCCACCATCGGATTCCAGGAACATCTGGCAGTTTGTGGTTAATCCAACATCCACCTTTTTCAGGACGCTTCCGTCAGCAGATACAAAATACTGGGCAAAGGTGAAATCCGCTCCTACGCCCTCAAAGTACACCCCTCCCGGAACCGCCTGAAGCCGGTGGAAGGAGCTGAGTTCATTGGCAACCGTGATTGTTTCCAGTGTCTCCAGTTTGCAGACGCAGAGCAATCCGTTGCCGTATTCCGGATCATATTTGTTGTAATACAGGATGCCGTCCGCAATATCGCAGCTTCCAGCGTCGAAAATGACCTCAATGGATACATCTTCCCCGGTTTTCAGATTCCGGTAGCGAACATCCGACTTGTACCATTCTTCCAGTTTCAGATAGTATACCAGGTGCTCACCGTCCACCGCATATGTACTCACATCCTCGATCAGAACCGATGCGTTTCCGGTGGGAATGTGGTAAATGCAAAGATTCTCACCGCTCTGATAGTAAACAGCCTCCCCTGCCTGCTGAACGTTGTAGCAATAGGAATCTGCCACCAGCTTCAGATCGGTGCCGTCCAGCCGCTGGCTGTAGAGTCTGCCGTACTCCAGTTCGTTGGAAAAATAGAATACCGATTCATCCACCGGTGTCAGAAGTGGCTGCGTCGGCTCCGTTCCCGTCGGAGCATTGGGCTCCGTTTCTGTCAGCTCCGGTTTCCCGCAGCCGGAAAACAGCATCAGCACCAGGACCAGGGGCAGCCACAAGGCCAGAAATCGCTTCAACATCATAATTTCCTCCCTCCGAAATCTTAATTTACCTCCACTATACCATACTCACCGTAGAAATCAATCGATCAGCCCCTTAAGATTTTCTAAAGGTAAAAAATCACCCCATCCGAAACGGATGGGGTGATTCTCATTATTTCTTAGCCGCCGAGATTGCGAAGGAATTCCTTCTTCTTCTCAGCGCCGTATTCTGCATAGGAGCCTTCCCGGAGCTTGCCAAAGCCCACGGCAATGGCTTCATCCCAGCTTTCCTTCTCGTGATTGACCAAAATGGGATAGTAGTGCACACCGTTCTTCTCGGCTGCATCGCAGTCACCGGGAGCATCGCCCACCATAACGACCTTGTTTACATCGTAGCCGAATTTCAGCATTTCCTTGATGCAGGCAGCCTTGGATCCCACATCCTGTGCCAGCACGATATCGGTATGCTCCAGCAGGCCAAACTTGCCCCACTCTTCCTCAACCGCGTCGCGGTTTGCAGAAGAAACCATTGCAACATCCGCAAAGGTGTGGGCAGCAGCCAGACCCTCCTTGGCACCGTTGTAGGGCACCTTCAGGCTCTCATCCAGCTCCACAATAGCGGCATTGACAGCCTTGGACCAACTCAGAGCCTTTTCAAAAACCAGTTTAGCATCTGCATCGGTTGCTTCAGCCGCAGCCTTGGCAACGCCGTCATTGGACAGTGCAGGAGCGGTGTCAGCCCAATGCTGCAGCGCAGCGATACCGGTAATGGGCTTGTACTGCTTGTCGATCTCGCCCAGAGCCATGGCCAGGCCCTTGAACCGGTTGATACCCCGGGTCATGGAGAACAGGTTGATCACATTCCAGCGGTCCAGAATGGCATCCTTCCACTCTTCCAGGCCCCACTCGGTGACCATGCAGGGACCGAAGCAATGAAAATGCTTGCAGTTCATGGTGTCCATGACGCAGCCGTCAGAGTCCACGCAGACCAGATAGTCGTGCTTTCTTTCAAAAGAATCAAAAATAGACATTTTAGTCATCCTCAATTACATATGGGTATCGTACATACCGCAGTAGGAATCGATGGGGTCGGTACCCTTGAATGCATCGGGGCCTTCCATCAGCGCATCCACCAGTGCATCCAGCGTATCTTCGTTGGAGTCGTAAGTGTTGATGTAGGTACGCAGCATGGGAGCGTCGGCCAGCATGGTGGGCTTGTTCACAGAAATACCAACAACGGGGATCTCGTGGACATACCAGGGAATCTCACCACCGCCCTTGGACATACCGAACACGGGATGGCCGTTGGCAACATTAAAGAAGGTGATGACGATATCCATGCCGGAAACGAACTCGGAGATGGCATTCTTTCCTGCAAAGTACAGGTTCAGATTGAAGGGCTTGCCTGCAGCAACTTCCTTCATCATCTTGTCCAGAGGAGACTCGTAGATAAATGCATCGAAGCCCTTGGCCTGCAGCTTCTCGCAGAAGCGCTCCACAGGAGTCTTCTTGCCTGCGCCGCCGCCCATAGCGATGGCAGCCAGCTTACCCATGGGGCTCTCAGGACCCTTGACGTTGACGATCATGACCCGCTTGGTCTTCTCAGGGCTCAGAGGCAGAATGCCTTCGTCCTTGTACTTGACCAGAGTCAGGGCATCCTTGGAAATGGCAGGTGCAACAGCCTTGAACTCAGGGTTCTGCAGCGCAGCAACCAGCTCGTCATCGGTGCCGCACAGCTGCTCCTGGGTAGCCTTGTGCATGCCCTTGGCAGCCTTCAGGCCCAGAATACGGGTCAGGGCTTCCACCATACGCTCCTCACTGATGATGCCGGTCTTATAGGCATTCAGCATGGTAGCAAAGTCTTCCTCGGGATCGTTGAAGAACAGGAACATGTCACAGCCGGCATTGATGGCAGCGGGCAGCATGTCCACACGCTTCATCCGGTTGGTCATGCCCACCATGTGGGAAGCATCGGTAACGACCATGCCGTTGAAGCCCAGTTCACCGCGGAGCAGGTCGGTCATGATTTCCTTGCACAGGGTGCCGGGCATGATGGTGTCGGGGGTGATGTCAGGATTGATCTCCTGCATGTACTCGGGCATCAGGATATGGCCGCCCATAATTGCATCCAGACCGCCGTCGATCAGGGTCTTGTAAACATGGCCGTAGGAAGCCATCCAGTCATCGTGACCGAAGTGGTTGACGTTGTTGGACATATGGGCATCACGGTAGTCCTGGCCGTTGCCGGGGAAGTGCTTGGCACAGCAGTAAACACCCTCGGTTTCATGGAGACCGTCCATGAATGCCTTGCCCATATCGGCGACCATCTTGGGATCGTTGCCGTAGGCACGGGACAGAACTTCTTCACACTCCCAGTTGTAGGTAATGTCCACAACAGGAGCAAACGCCATATTGCAGCCGGTAGCCTTAATCTGAGCGCCGGAGACGCGGCCCATAGCCTGGGCATACTCGGCCTTGCCGGTGGCACCGATCTTGATCTGGTTTGCAACAAAGGTACCGTCGGGGCAGACACCGTTACCACCCTGCTCGGGGTTGCAGGCGATGAACACGGGGACCTTGGCATACTTCTGCAGCAGTCTGTTCTGGTTCAGAACCATCTGACCGGGCATACCGTTGTAGCGGCAGCCGCCCAGGTGATACTTTTCCATCAGTTCCTTCAGATACTCTTCGGAGTTACCGGCAGTCAGCTGCCAGAACAGCTGGCCAACCTTCTCCTCGTCGGTCATGGAGGCGATGGTATTTTCCACCCATGCGATATCCTCATCATTCAGATAGTAGGGCTTTGCTCTTAAATCAACCATTTTGTTCACATTTCCTTTCATATTGAATCTACACGCAAGGTATATTGCAACGAATATACTATACCAGAGGTTTCAACACTTTTCAATAACAAATCGCTAATAAATGCCATGTTTCTGTGCAAAATCTACAATTTTCAAAATTACGTCGAAAACCCCGCCGGTGATACCGGCGGGGTTTTGTTCAGATGTTGCTTTCCAGCCACGCTTTCATCTCAAGTCTGCCTTCTTCTGACATCGGAAAGGTCTTTTCCCCCTCCATTTCACTCTTTTCATAGCAGAAAGGACCGTGCCAGAATTCACACTTGATGGAGCTTTGTTCAAAGTCCACTTCCTTGGCAGTTGCCATGATCACATTGGGCTCTGCCCGGAACCGGAACTGGCCGCAGGAGCCGGTGAAGAGATTCTTCATGGCAAACCAATGCAGGGTCGGCAAGAATACTTCCTTCATCTTACAGATCCTTCGTCAGCTCTTCCATCTCGTCCAGCAGCTTGTCAAACAGCTGCAGGGCCTGGTTGATGGGCTCGGGAGTGGTCATATCCACACCGGCACCCTTCAAAAGATCGATGGGGCTCTTGGAGCAGCCGCCGGAAAGGAAACCCAGATAATCCTTCACTGCACTTTCGCCCTCGGAAAGGATCTTCCGGGACAGGGCAATGGCAACGGAATAACCGGTGGCATACTGGAAGACATAGTAGTTATAGTAGAAATGGGGAATTCTTGCCCACTCCATGGCAATCTCGTCGTCCACCACGATGTCGGGTCCGTAGTAGAACTGGTTGATCTTCTTATATTCCTCACACAGCACATCGGCGGTCAGGGTCTTGCCTTCACCGATCATTCTGCCCATGATCAGCTCAAACTCTGCGAAGAGGGTCTGGCGGTACAATGTACCCCGGAACTGATCCAGGAAGTGGTTGATGAGGTATGCCCGCTCCTTCTTGTCGGTGGTCTTGCCCAGCAGGTATTCCATCAGCAGCGCTTCATTGCAGGTGGAGGCAACCTCAGCCACGAAGATCACATAATCGGCATCCACAGGATTCTGGTGCTTGTTGGACAGGTAAGAGTGGAGGGCATGTCCCATCTCATGGGCCAGGGTAAACTGGCTGTCCAGGGTGCCGGAGTAGTTCAGCAGCACATAGGGGTGGACAGCAGCACCGGCGGAGTAGGCACCGCCCCGCTTGCCCACATTTTCATAAACGTCGATCCAGCGGTTGTCAAAGCCTTCCTTCAAAATAGCCCGGTAACCGTCACCCAAAGGATACAGGGCATTATAAACCGTCTGCTTGGCCTGGGCGAAGGGGATCTTCTTATCCACATCAGGCAGAAGAGGTGTGTAAATATCGTAAAAATGCAGTTCCTCCACGCCCAGCAGCTTCTTACGCAGCCGGACATAGCGGTGGAGCTTGTCGATATTCTGATGGACCGCGTCGATCAGATTGGTATAGACAGAGGTGGGCACATTGGTCCGGTCCAGAGCAGCATCCAGGGTGGAAGGATACTTTCTGGCATCGGCAAAGAACTTCAGCTGCTTGCCCTGGGCGTTCAGCAGTCCGGCGGCGGTGTTCTTGAAGTTGCCGAAGGAATGGTACAGATTCTCATAGGCGGACTTGCGCAGTACCCGGTCGGTGCTTTCCTCGCAGGCGATGAAAGTACCCTGGGTCAGCGGATGAACCTTGCCCTCTGCATCCACAGCATCCGGGAAGGTAATGTCCGCATCGGCAAAGCTTCCGTAAATGTCATCGGGAGCACCGGCGATTTCACCGGCTGCAGCCAGCAGCTTCTCTTCCGCAGGACTCAGGATATGCTCCTTGCGGCGGCGCAGGTTGGTCAGATAGCGGCGGTAGCGCTCCAGCTCGGGCTTTTCTGCATAAAACTGCTCCAGCTTTTCTCCGGAAATGTCCATGATCTCCGGTGTGTCAAAGGCGCAGGCAGCGCCCAAACCCACGGCAACGGACATAAACTTACCTGCCATTGCCTGGTAGAAGCCGTTTCGGGTATCCTGGTCGGCTTTACGCATGCAGTAGTTTGCCAGCAGGCTGACTTTCTCATCCACCTGCTCCATGCGGGTCAGATAGTCATAGAGTGCATCAGCACCGGTACCCAGCTTCCCTGCAAAAGAAGCCAGATATGCCTGGTCTTCAGCGACGGTTGCCAGTTCCGCTTCCCAGGCTTCATCGCTGATATACATATCCTCGGTTGCCCAGGTATCTTCGACAGGAATCTCATTTCTCTGCCGGATCTTGTTTTCTGCCATTGGTGTTTACCTCCAGTGTATCAATGTCTTTCTGTATTATACCACACACTTGGGAAAATGCAATCTCATGATTGCTTGCGCAACCGCACAAAATGTGATATATTCTCCCATGGTGATTACAATGAGAAAGAGAATCCAGGGTATTCTTGCTCTGATGGCCGCAACGGTCATCTGGGGCTCCGCCTTCATTGCCCAGAGTGTGGGCATGGACCACATCGGTCCCATGACCTTTCAGGCAGTCCGGTGCTGCCTGGGTGCTGTATTTCTGGTGCCGGTTATTTTTATATTTGAACGTGATAAAAAGAAATACATTTCCAACTGGAATAATCCGCAGCTGTGGAAAACAGGTCTGGTCTGTGGTACGGCACTGTTTGCAGCAGCGGGACTGCAGCAGATCGGACTGGTCTATACTACCGCCGGAAAAGCAGGCTTCATCACTGCCATGTATATCGTCCTGGTGCCGATTCTGGGTGTTTTCCTGGGAAAACGGCCCTCCCCTGCTTCCTGGATCAGTGTGGCCATTGCGGTGGCCGGACTGTATCTTTTAAGCTGTATGGGCGACACCGGCATCAACATCGGTGATATTTTGATGCTGGGCGGCGCACTGGGCTTTGCGGTGCAGATTCTGCTGGTGGACCGGCTTGCCGGCAGTCTGGACGGGCTGCGGCTCAACTGCATTCAGGCTCTGGTCTGCGGACTGATCTCGGCTGTATTCATGTTTGCTGCCGAAAAGCCGGAGATTCCGAACATCCTCGCCTGCTGGCTTCCCATCGGTTATGCCGGCATCCTTTCCATGGGTGTTGCTTACTCTCTGCAAATCATCGGCCAGAAGCATCTGGATCCCACTCCGGCATCCCTCATTATGAGTCTGGAGTCCGTATATGCCGCTCTTTTCGGATGGCTGCTGCTGAAGGAATCCATGACCGGCTGGGAACTGACCGGCTGTGTATTGGTGTTCTCTGCTGTGGTGCTGTCCCAAATCCCAATGAAGAAATCCCACGATTGATGTCAATCGTGGGATATTTTCGTGATGCAATTGGCAAAATCCTGCTGCACCCGCTGCCGCTCTTCCGGTGCATAGTAATAGTGGGTGGAGTTGTCAAGATTGCGTACTTCCATCGTACCGCTGCGCTCCAGAACCTTTCCGGCAGAGTTACGCACCAGTTCATCCTTTAGGGACTGATATGCAACACAGGGCACCTTCAGATCCATCAAAATTCTCTCGGTATGGGATATCTCCCGAAAAAGTTCCAGAAACCGGGGAATCCAGCCCAGATATTTCCAGATTTTCCGGGTGGTCGTGACGCCGGCCGCTTTCCAGAGCACATGATCCTCCGGCAGCTTTCCAAATGCCATCCGCAGGCAATCCCACGCCATCCCCAGCCGGACCCCGGGCCGCAGAGGCACCGCCAGCAGGAACAGCTGAGGAATTTTATCCAGAAATTCGACCCCAAGCTGAAGGGCAAAGAGGGTTCCCATGGAGTGCCCCACGACCATCACCCGGTCATGGGTCCGGGCCAGCTCTCCGAAGGCAGATTGGACACCTGCTTTCCACTTTTCCATGGAGGAAGCCGAAAAATCCTCCACACTGCCCCCGTGGCCCTCCAGAAGGATGTTATGCACGGACCAGTTTTCCGGTACCAGTTCCTCAAGTCCGATCAGGTCCCGGAAATGATTGGGCGTGCCCACAATGCCGTGGATGAACAGCACCGCCGTATCCGCTTCCGGCAGGATTCTTTTATATGGTTCATGAGTCACGGTCATCCCCCCCTCACTTCCAGTATAACAAAAAGAGGTGCTCACCACAAGCACCTCTTTTATAATCAGATTTCCTGTCTGCCCTCCAGGGCACGGCTTAATGTTACCTCGTCGGCATATTCCAGCTGGCTTCCCACCGGAACGCCGTAGGCAAGCCGGGTCACCTTGACCTCCATGGGCCGCAACAGCCGGGAAATATACATGGCAGTTGCCTCGCCTTCCGTATCCGGATTGGTGGCCATGATGACCTCCCGGACCTCTTCCCTGCCCACGCGCATCAGAAGCTCTTTGATCTTGATGTCATCCTGGGTCACGTGGTTCAAGGGGGAAATCACGCCGTGGAGCACATGGTAGACGCCGCGGAATTCTCTGCTCCGCTCCATGGCAATCACATCCTTGGGCTCCGCCACCACGCAGATCACACCGTGGTCGCGCATGCCGTCATCGCAGATGGGGCAAAGCTCCCGATCCGTCAGATTCTGGCACACCGGGCAGGTGTGGACGGACCGCTTTGCTTCCATAATTGCATCTGCAAAGGCTTGGGCAGATTCCTCCGGCAGTCCCAGCACATGGAACGCAAGCCGCTGGGCAGTTTTACCGCCGATGCCGGGCAGCCGGGCAAACTGATCCGCCAGATTCTGCAGCGCTGCGGGAAAATACTGCATAATTCTCCCTCAGCTTAGAACAGGCCGCCCAGATTCATGCCGCCGGTGAGCCGGGACATATTGTTGGCAGCTTCATTGTCCGCAGTACGCATGGCCTCATTCACAGCAGCCATGACCATGTCCTGCAGCATTTCCACATCATCGGGATCCACAGCCTCGGGATTGATCTCCAGACCAACCAGCTCATGCTTGCCGTTGACCGTTGCGGAAACCATACCGCCGCCGGCCTTTGCCACGAAGGTCTTGCTCTCCTGCTCCTGCTGCATCCGCATCATTTCCTGCTGCAGCTTCTGTGCCTGCTTCATCATTGCGGCCTGGTTCATGCCGCCGGGCATACCCCGAAATCCACCTTTTGCCATAACAAAATTCTCCTTATATGATCATTCTTTGATTTTTATTACATCCGAATGGGCTCTGCCAAAATTCAGCAGCTTCTCCATCTGGGGATTGTTTGCAGGTTTGGCAGACATATCCACCACAACCACCTTCACGGGCCGTCCCAAAAGGGCCGATGCCTTGATCGTAACCACTTCCAGAATCTGGGGCCGGTTGACCGTATCCGCAACGAAGGTATTCAGACACCGAAGCTCCAGCGTATCTCCCTTCAGCGCACCCCGCAGAGGGGAATTCTGAGCTGCCACAAAGAAGCCGGAAGCCGGGGGCTTCAATTCCTTCCGTGATGCGCTCATCAGATCCGTCCAGAATCCGGCCGGTGCATTGGAATTGGAGGCAGGCTTTTTCTCCGGCGGAGCATCCTCGGAAGGCGGTGCATCTTCATCTCCGGGCAGCGGCGGGCGCTCGTCATCCAGGTCCTCCGGGACCGGTGTCTTCTCCGCTTTGACGGGAGCGACTGCCACAAAGCTGCCGCTTTTCAGTCTGTCTTCCAGCCGGGTCAGCCGGGCATTAAGGCTTTCCGCATCCAGGGAAAGCTCCGGCTGGCACAAATTCATAATGCAAAGCTCCGCATCCAGCCGCCTGCTGGAGGCTCTGGTGAAGCCGGACATGGTCTCCTGCAGCAGACCCATCATCCGCACCAGTTCCCCGGTGGAGAACCGGTCTTTCAGAGAAGAGATCTCACCGTCAGAGGCCACGCCGGACAGCATGGCAATGCCGGTTCCGGGAGCTGTCTTGATTACCATCAGATCCCGGGTCAGACAGGCAAGCTCATCCAGCAGCGCCGACAGGTCCTTACCTTCTGCATAAAGACTGTTAAACAGCTGCAGGGCACCCTTGGTATCGTGATCGGCAATGTAGCCCATCATCTCCCCGCACCGCTGCTGGCCCGCAATGCCCAGGCAGGCATAAACTGCATCCGCCGTCAGTTCACCGGTGGTGGCAGAGGCCACCTGGTCCAGCAGACTCAGGCCGTCACGCATACCGCCGTCTGCCAGCCGGGAAAGGACCCGGGCCGCAGACTCGTCCATATCGATATTTTCCTGGTAGGCAACATATTGCAGCCTTGCCGCAATGTCCTCCTGGGAGATCCGGCGGAAAGAAAACCGCTGGCACCGGGAAAGAATGGTTGCCGGAACCTTATGCAGTTCCGTGGTTGCAAGGATGAAAAGCAGATGCTCCGGAGGCTCTTCAATAATCTTCAAGAGGGCATTGAAGGCCGAGATAGACAGCATGTGGACCTCATCGATGATGTACACACGCTTTCGCACCTGAGAAGGCGTATACACCGCATCATCCCGCAGGTCCCGGACATGGTCCACGCCGTTGTTGGAGGCTGCGTCGATTTCCAGCACATCCATGCAGGAGCCCTCGTCGATGCTCCGGCAGGCGCTGCACCGGTTGCAGGGATTGCCGTTCTCCGGATTCAAGCAGTTGACTGCCTTGCTTAAAATCTTGGCGCAGCTGGTTTTGCCGGTACCCCGGGAGCCGGTAAAGAGATAGGCATGGCTCATTTTATCGGTGATGAGCTGTGTTTTCAGCGTCTGGGTCACAGCCAGCTGCCCCACCACATCGTCAAAGGTCTGGGGACGGTATTTCCGGTATAAAGCCTGATAGGCGGACATGATCGTCCCCTCCTTTCAAAATCAGTCAGAAATCAGCACCACATTGGAGCTGTGGACAAGATAGGTCTTGCCGTCGATTTTCACCTGGATCTGGTCGCCATCTTCAAAATCTGTCCAGCTGGACACTCTGCCCTCCACGATTTCGCCGTTGGGCAGGCAAATAATCGCCCGTTCATAGGAATAGGTCAGATCCACCATCTGCTTGTTGCAACCGACAGTAAACAGCGCCAATGACAGCCCAATCACCGCCACCAGCAAAACCGCAATGATCTTCTTCATAGGATTTCCTTTCAAAAAACAGACCGGCTCATAACAAGATCGCACACCCACATTTGAACCTGATGAGTACCCGAAACACATGCAGCCAGCTCAAAACCGGCAACCCGACGGCACACGAGAAGATCCACTTAATGCTGCTTGGTTCCCCACCTGACATGGTTCATGGGATCTCGTTGCGTCAGACCAGCTTCTCAACACCGCTTACAGGTGCCGTCAATACTCAAAACAAGCCCGGGTGTGGGAATTCATCCCTGCTGTAGCGGATTGCAGGCATAGGGCACCGCTAACTCCCCGACTAGTGCGACCTTGTTATAAGCCGGTCCGCCATAACAAGGTTATTCTCTTTTGATTAGTTCAGCTTGGACTCGATGAAATCGGCCAGCTCCTGGAAGGTGGCGATCTTCTGATCTTCCATTTCCAGTTCCACACCCAGCTCGCTTTCCAGATCCATGATCATCTCGACGATGTCCAGGGAGTCGATGCCCAGGCTCTCAAAGGTGCTGTCGGGGGTGATTTCAGATGCATCCAGCTCCAGCTGTTTGGCAGCGTAGTTAACCAGTTTTTCGTACATAGTTAAGTCCCTCCATTTATTTTTAGCACTATACTCATGTATTTTAGTATAACTCTGTCTGTTTGTCAATGCTTGTTTTTACACGGACAGACCCGCCGCATAGGCCGTAGCCCAGGCAATCTGCAGGTTGAATCCGCCGGTATAGGCATCACAGTCGATGATCTCCCCTGCAAAATAGAGCCCAGGTACCTTTTTGGACTCCATGGTTTTGGGGTCAATTTCCCCTGTTTTGATACCGCCGGAGGTGATAATGGCCTCTGCCACCGGCCGTTTTCCGGTGATTTCCAGGTCGAAGGCCTTCAAAAGCTCCACAAGGGCTCTGCGCTTTTGCTTGGTAAGGGAATTTGCCTGCATGGCAGGTTCGATTTCCAGCCGGCGCAGCACCACCGGGATCATGCTGCGGGGCAGCAGATCCGTCAGTGCATTCTCCATGGCCCGGTTCTGGTACATTTCCAAGTCCCGTAGGATCCGGTCATTGAGCTTTCCCTCATCCAGCGCAGGCTTCAGATCGATCACAAGACGGCAGCCATCGCCCTTCAGATGACAGCTGGCAGAGAGCACCGTGGGGCCGGATACACCGAAATGGGTAAACAGCAGCTCACCAAAATCTTTATACAGCGCCTTTCCCTTGGCATTGAGAAGCTTCACGCCCACATTCCGCAGGGAAAGTCCCTGCATATCGGGGCAGTCGGTTCCGGCTGTTTCCAGGGGCACCAAACTTCCCTGGGGCTCCACAACGGTGTGGCCCAAAGTCTTAGCCATGGCATAACCGTCACCGGTGGAACCGGTGGTGGGATAGCTGACACCGCCGGTGGCCAGTATGACAGAATTGGCATCAAACCGTTCTTTATCTGTGGCAACGCCGCAGACTGCACCGTTTTCCGTCAGAATTTCCTTTACCCGTCCGGTGCGGACCACGACGCCGGCGCGGCGCATCTCATTTTTCAGCGCATCCAGCACGGACTGGGCCTTGTCGCTGACCGGGAACACCCGGTTACCCCGTTCTGTCTTGAGTTCACAGCCGGCCGCTTCCAGGAAATCCATGATGGCTTTCGGGGGAAATGCGGTCATGGCGCTGTACAAAAACCGGCCGTTCCGGGGAATGTTCTGCAGTATCTCCTGTTCGGAGCAATTGTTGGTCACATTGCAGCGGCCTTTTCCAGTGATCAGCAGTTTCTTTCCCAGCCGGTCATTCCGCTCCAGCAGCATGACACTTCTTCCCTGCTTCGCCGCGGTGATGGCCGCAAACATACCGGCAGGACCGCCGCCAATGACGATCACATCATATTTCATTTCTTATCATCCCGCTTTTCATACACATGGTACTGATCCCAGATCCGCTCCAGGGCATCAAAGGTCCGGTGCAGTTCCTTTTCCCGCTTGGCTGCCACCGCCACGATCAGCGCGTTCACAACACTCAATGGCGCAACCAAACTGTCAACCAGGCTGACCATATCGCTCTTGGCACAGATCACATGGTCGGAGGCCTTTGCCAGAGGGGACTCCCGGTTATCGGTGATGGCGATCACATTGGCACCGGTGGTGCGGCAGTACTGGGCTGCCTTCAATGTAGCGGAAGAATACCGGGGAAAGCTGAATGCAATCACCACGTCCTCCCGGTTTACGCCAACCACCTGCTCGAACATTTCGCTGGTTCCGGAGGCAGTGACGATGCGCACATTGTTGAACATATAATTCAAATAGTATCCCAGGAAATTTGCCAGAGGCGCCACACTGCGTACACCGATGATGTATACCCGCTTGGCATTCAGAATGGCATTGACTGCAGCCTGGAATTCCTCCCGGTCCACGGTTTCTGCGGTCCGGCGCAGCTTCTCCATATCCGACTGGATGACCATGGAAACCACATCCTGGTTGCCGATCCGGTCATTGGCCACCTCCAGCCGCTGCACGGAAGTCAGCCGGTTCAGAACCATCTCCTGCATGGCCTTCTGCATGCTGGGGTAGCCGTCGAAGCCCAAGTCCACCGCAAAACGGACCACTGTGGACTCGGATACTCCCACAGTCCTGCCCAATTTATTTGCTGTCATGAAGGCAGCCTTGTCATAGGACTCCGTGATGTACTGGGCGATCCGCCGCTGGCCCTTGGAAAAGTCTCCCTGCCGTTCCTGGAACAGCGCTAAAATATCGGTACTCATAGCTACCTCCCTGCAAATGCAGATTTCTTTGCATCCATACTAACAAAATCCCCGGTCATTTGCAAGAGCATGAAGGATTTCTTTCAAAATTATTTCAGATATGCCAATTCTTCCTGGGTCAGATGCCGCCATTTGCCCAATTCCAGATCGCCGAGTTTCACGCTTCCCTCAGAAATCCGCTGCAGCCGCAGCACCTTCATCCCGGCGGCATCGCACATTCTTCTGACCTGCCGGTTCCGCCCCTCATGGATGGTCACCAGCAGCTGGGCCTGGCCTTTTTCCCGGGTGCGCAGCAGTTTGATGCCGGGGGTTCTGATCCGGTAGCCGTCCAGTTCAATGGGCTGCTTCAGCTTTTCAAGCTTCTCTTCCGAATATCCCGCCACCAGCACCCGGTAGGTCTTATCCACCTCATGCTTCGGGTGCATAAGCCGGTTGGCAAATTCTCCGTCGTTGGTAAAGAGCAGAAGCCCCTCGGAATCCATATCCAGCCGTCCCACCGGATAGACCCGGGTTCCGCAGTCAATGAGCTGGGCTGCGTTGGGTCTACCCTTTTCGTCGGAAAGGGTGGTCACATAGCCCCGGGGTTTATTCAGCATAATGTACACATATCCGGAAGCGGAGGGAAGCAGTTTCCCATCCACTTTGATTTCATCCAATTCCGGATCGGCAGTATCGCCCAGCTTTGCAACTGCGCCGTTGCAGGTAACCCGGCCTGCCAGTATCAGTTCCTCCGCCCTCCGCCGGGAGCAAAGGCCCCGGGCGGAGAGTATTTTCTGTATCCGCTGCGTCATGTCAGTCTCCTTTTAAGAGTCTTTCCCAGAAGCTCTTTCCTTCCTCCGGTGTTATTTCCACCGTTATTCCGTAAACAAGGGGGATTTTTCCCACACTGTGACCGTCGATCATCACATGGGCAAAGCCCCCATCCGAGCCCGCCACCACCGGGGCATAAACAAATCCGGGCCCCGTCAGTTTGACTGCGGCACTTTCACCGTCCGTCATGGCATAATCAAAATCTTCCGCAGCCAGGATCTCCACATAGCCCGCCTGCCCTCCGGCAATCTCAACCATACCCACCGGATCTCCTGCAGAAACCACGCGCTTTACCCCGTACCGGGAGAAGCCCTCCTCCAGCAAAACCCCATGGTCATTCCAGTCATCGGGAGCATTGATGGTCACAGCAATGAGCCGCCGGCCCTGCCGGGTAGCGCTGGACACCAGGATCCGTCCCGCAGCTTTGGTATAGCCGGTTTTGACCCCATCCGCGCCCTCGATGCGCCACAGCAGCTTATTGTGATTGGTCAGGACCCGCTGCCCGATGGTGACACTTTTGGTGGATACCGTCTGCCGGAAAATGGGGTTTTCCATGGCATAGGCCGCCAGAACCGCCAGATCCGCAGCAGTTGCATAATGTCCCGGTGCATCCAGCCCGTTGGGATTGACAAAGTGGCTGTTCTTCATACCCAGGATCCGGGCCTTATCATTCATCAGCTCCGCAAAGCCCTCCACCGTACCGCCGCAGTAGATGGCCAGAGCCACCGCCGCATCATTGCCGGAGCGGAGCATGAGGCCGTAGAGCAGTTCCTGGAGAGTCAAAATCTCCCCCTCCTGCAGGTACATGGAAGAGCCCTCAATGCCCACGGCTTCCTTTGGAATCCGCATCCGATCCAGTACGTTGCACTGCTCACAGACCACCAGTGCCGTCATGATCTTGGTGGTGCTGGCGATCAGACTCTGCTGATCCCCATTCTTTTCAAAAATCACCCGGCCTGTGACTGCATCCAGCAAAATCGCTTTTTCGGCTGACAGGGCCATGGCCTTACCGGGTAAAAACAAGACGGCGGCCAGCAACGCAGCCGCCGTCCCGGCGATCATTCTTCTTTTCATATTCCTCACCCGGAGCCAGTTTGCCCCGGTATGGGAATAATTATACGGTCTTGCTCCGGCTGTCGATAAAGGCAGAGATCTTGTCCAGCGTATCGGGCACCATCTCCACGATCCGGTCTGCCGTGGTATTGGCAGGTGCTGCCACAGGCATCATCCGCACATTGCCGTCCTTGACCACCAGGAAGCAAATGGGGGTAACCTTCACACCGCCGCCGATGCCGCCGCCGAAGGGCTCATTGCTGCCCACATTCTTCACATAGTCAGACCCGCCGCCGCCAAAGCCAACACTAACCTTGGAAACAGGCACGATGGTCACATCGCCCACCACGATGGGCTCGCCGATCACATTATTCACATCCACCATCTCACGGATCTTGGCAATGGTATCCTGCAGCATATTGGGAAGATTCTTGCTCATTTCGAAGCACCGCCTTTTCTTTTCTTGTTGATTTTCATGAATTCCATACCTGCCTTACCGCCGTAGTAAAGCACCGTTCCGATAATCCGGCCCAATGTAATGGTCAGATCCAGCCGGGCAATAACGCGGGTCTCGGCAGCTTCAAAGTCACATTCGACTTCAATATTACGTTTTTTGATGACAAATACCTTCTCCAGCTGAGGAAGCAGATTTCCAACAGCCGCCCAGGCTCTGCCATAGTTGATGGCCAGATCGCAGGGATCGTCGGCCGCCATGATCAGCTTCAGTTCCAACACATTCAGCCGCAGCTTTCGGCGGAAGGCACCCAGCATATCCAGCAGGATCCGCACCAGCGGCAGAAAATCCGTGATGGGGCCGCCGGACTGTTTTTTCGGCTTCTCCTCCTGTTTGGGCTTTTCCTCCTGTTTGGGCTTTTCCTCCTGTTTCGGCTTTTCCTCTTCTTTCGGCTTTTCCGTTTTTGGGGGAGGATTTTCCGTTTTTTGAGGCTGCTGCGGTGCAGGCGCCGGTTCAGGCTGGGGATTTGAGGGTTCCTCTTTCAGGGGCACCTCTTTGGGAGACTTTTTTTCCTTTTTGGGCTTCTTGTCTTTCTTAGGCCTTGGGAACAGGGTGATTTTCAAGGGGCCAATGATCAGCTTGACCACCGCACCGGATGAATCATAGCTGATGCTTGCACCCAATGGCAGCACCGCAAGAAGCGTAACAATTCCCAGGGCAATCAGCCAGCCCATTATTTCTCCTCCGCTGCCGGTTCTTCCCCGGTCAGAGGCTCTCCGAAGCTGACCTTCTCAATGGGCGGCAGTTCCTCCAGAGAGGAAAGGCCGAAGGTTCTTAAAAATGCCGGGGTGGTCTGATACTGAATGGGGCGGCCGGGAACATTCAGACGGCCCGCCTCCTCGATCAGCTTCTTATTCATCAGCGCAGAAATGGAGTAGGCGCTGTCCACTCCCCGGATCTGCTCCACCATGGCCTTGGTTGCCGGCTGGTAATAGGCAATGATGGTCAGCGTTTCCAGCTGGGAGGAAGAAAGCTTCGGAGGCTTTCTGGTTTCCAGAGCTTTGGTCACAAAATCCGCCATCTCACCGGAGGATACCATCTGATAGCCCTTCTCCAGCTTCAGAATCCGGATTCCCCGGCGCTCAAAGGCCATCTGATTGCAGAGGGCATCTGCGGCGGCGATGATTTCATTTTCATCTGCTTCCAGCGCAAAGCTTAAGCGGGAAACATCCACCCGCTCTCCGGCGGCAAAGAGGATGGCCTCAATGGCGCGCTGTAATTCAATTTGCTCCATTGCTGTCACCTTCCTTTTCTATCAGCCGTACATTGGGATTTTCTCCGGAATTGTCGTCTTCCAAACGTACCGCACCGGTTTTGCACATTTCCAGCACTGCGATAAAGGTCGCCACGATCTCAGATCGGGATTTATTCCCTTTAAACAGATTCTTCAGCCGGTCCACACCCCGCAGCACCAGCCGGCGCAGCAGTTCTCCGGTTTTGCGTCCCACGGGATAGGGCTCCTTGCCCACAATGCCCTTGAAATTGCTGGTGGGCGGAGGAAGCAGCTTCTCGCTCCGCTCCGCAATCTGCTCCAGGGCCCGGAGCAGATCGGCCGGTTCATGCTGGTACTGATAAGTCCGGTCCCGGCGCAGGGGCTCCGGGTCCTTCGTAAAAATGCAGCGGCCAATCTCATTTCGGGGCTCCAGTACGGTCATGGCCAGCCGGATCTGCTCAATGGCTTCCTTCCGCTGCCGTTCGATCAGACTCTGACGCAGAATGTCCAGTTCGCTCTGGGCCTCTGCCTGCTCAGCCGCAGACAGCAGCATTTTTGTCTTAAGCAGCATCAGATGGGATGCCATGGTGATAAACTCACTGGCGATCTCCATATCCAGCCGCTTCATTTCATCCAGATATGCAAGGTACTGCTCCAGAATGGCCGTAATGGAAACATCCTGTATTTCAATTTTGTTCTTGCTCAGCAGCAAGAAAATCACATCCAGAGGGCCTTCAAAATCCTCCATCGCATCGCTGCGGGTGTGGACGATTCCCTCCAAACGGTACTGCGGTTCTCCCATAAATGCTCCTTGCCGGAAAAATTACACATATTTTTGATATTATAGCATTGTTTTGGACCCTGTGCAAGGGTTTCATGAAATTTTGACTTTTCTCGAGAAATGATTGCATTCTTCGACGGGATGTGTTATGATGCTATCAGAAATTTATTCCGGGAGGGATTTTTGTGGCTATTCGCAGACGCTACAAGGATATTGAACGCTTTTTAACCCAGGTTTTGATTGCAGATGCTGCTGTTTTTGTGCTGTATCTGTTTTTCGCAGGCTTTGGCCTCACTTTCTGGAAGGTCCTCGCATCCATTCTGATGATCTTGGCATCCGTCGCCTGCCTGGCCCTGCTTTATATGACCGGCGAAATGAAGAAGGCCCGCAGCCGCTGGCTGGTCCTGGGCTTTGCCGCCATTGTGGTCTGCCTGCTGGTTTCCCTGCTTCTGAACTACCCCTCCCCTGTTGAAGTAGTTGCCGAAGCCGTTACCGGCGGTGTGGGCTAAAACGACACACATCAAAAAATGCCAGCCTGAGGGCTGGCATTTTTATTTCTTCAGAATTCTCCGGCTGCATACATCACAGCAGACAGGGCACACAGCGGTGCGGTCTCACAGCGCAGGATCCGGCTGCCCAGGGTGCAGACCTGCAGACCGGCATTTCTCGCCTGCTCCACTTCCTTTTCCTCCAGACCGCCCTCGGGGCCGGTCAGAAGGCTGACTGTTTCAAAGCTGCCGCTTTCCAGGGCCATCCGCAAAGTCGTGGCATGTTCGTTTTCATAGAACATCAGCGCCTTGTCTGCCTTTCCCGCCCGCTCCAGGGCTGCTGTAAAGCTGGGCAATGCGATAACCTCCGGAATCACACCTCTGCCGGATTGCTCCGCAGCGGAAGCTGCAATTTTCTGCCAGCGCTCCAGCTTCTTCTTCAAGCTTTTGTCATCGGGCCTGGAGATGCACCGCCCGGAAGGAAATGCCACGATCTCATATGCGCCAAGCTCCGTTGCCTTCTGGATCACGTGCTCCAGCTTGTCCGCCTTGGGAAAAGCCATGTAGATGCTTACCTTTACCGCAGCTTCATTGCGGGAGGATCTTCGTTCCAGAACCCCGAGAATCACCTCGCCGGCAGAAACAGACTCCACAGTGCACAGGCACTCCATACCCTGTCCGTCACAGGCCAGGACCTCCTCCCCGGCTTTCAGCCGCAGCACCCTGGCGTGCTGGGCATTTTCTCCGGTCAGCAGAATCTGCGGACCGTTCAGTTCTTCCGGTGCTACAAAAAATCTGGCCATTGGCTTCCCTCCTCGTCTGTCTTGCACCATCGTAACATAAAGCGCCCTTTCAATCAACCTATTTTTCTCCGGTTTGACAGTTGCGCCCGCATCTAATTTTTGCTATAATACCTTTTACATATTGATGAAAGAAAGTCAGGTTTTGCATCATGACAACAAAACATATGCATCACAGCCATATTCTGACCCCGAAAAAGGGTAAGGATGTGGATATGACCCAGGGAAACATCGTTCGCCATCTGATCATCTTTGCCCTGCCGCTGCTGGCAGGCAATGTTTTTCAGCAGATGTACAATATGGTGGACACCTGGGTGGTGGGCCGCTATGTCAGCAACGAAGCCTATGCCGCCGTGGGCACCAACGGTCCCATCATCAATCTGCTGATCGGCTTTTTCATGGGTCTTTCTTCCGGTGCCGGTGTTGTCATCAGCCAGTATTACGGCGCCAAGCGCTATGAGGATGTCAGCAGAACTGTTCACACGGCCATTACCATGACGTTGATCCTCGCCGTCCTCTTTACCGGCCTGGGCCTCTTCCTGACGCCTTACCTGCTGAACTTTATGAACACCCCGGCCAATGTGCTCCCGGAATCCACCACATATCTTCGGATCATCTTCAGCGGCATCGGCGGTCTGATGATCTACAATATCGGATCCGGCATTCTGCGGGCCGTGGGCGATTCCCAGCGTCCTTTCTACTTTCTGGTAGTCTGCGCCGTGATGAACACGATTCTTGATCTGGTATTCGTCCTGGTTTTCAGAATGGGTGTAGCAGGTGTTGCCCTGGCCACCATCGTCTCCCAGGCTGTCTCCGCGGTGCTGGTCGTCATCACACTGCTGCGGACCGATGAGTGCATCAAAGTTCGGCTGAAGAGTCTGGGCATCCACTTCGATATGCTCAAAAAGATCTTCCGTGTGGGCATTCCCGCCGCCATCCAGATGGCGATCACTTCCTTCTCCAACATTTTTGTCCAGTCCTACATCAATTTCTTCGGCGACAACTGCATGTCCGGCTGGACCACCTATGCCAAGGTCGACCAGCTTCTGTTCCTGCCCATGCAGTCCATTGCCCTGGCTTCCACCACCTTTGTCGGCCAGAATCTGGGAAGCAACCAGGTGGAGCGGGCCAAAAAGGGTGTCACCCGGGCGCTGCTGCTGGCAGTTAGCTCTACCCTGATTCTGATGGTTCCGGTGCTGATTTTCGCGCCTCAGATCGTTGCCTTCTTCAACAGCAAGCCGGAAGTCGTGGAGTACGGCTCCATGCTGCTGCGGTGGATGACGCCGTTCTATGTTCTGTGCTGCTTCAACCAGATCTATTCCGGTGCGCTTCGGGGCGCAGGCAATTCCAAGGCACCCATGATCATCATGCTCAGTTCCTTCGTGGTGTTTCGGCAGATCTATCTGTTCATCATGAGCAGGATCTGCAACGAGATTCTGCCCATCGCCATGAGCTATCCCGCCGGATGGCTGCTGTGCAGCACCCTGACGCTGATCTACTATCACAAGGTCCAGCTGGGTAAAACCAGACTTGTGGAAGACAACTGATAAAAGGGCACCCCATGGGGGGTGCCCTTTCCTG
Source organism: Oscillospiraceae bacterium (assembly GCA_015068305.1). GTDB lineage: Bacteria > Bacillota > Clostridia > Oscillospirales > Oscillospiraceae > Faecousia. The sequence goes on along the minus strand of SVKV01000002.1, from coordinate 92,618 downwards.
CATCCGGGGCAGGAAATTGTTCTTGACAAACATTTCTCCGTATGCTAGAATACCTTGGTAATCAAGAGAATACGTTTCTTTACATTCGGAGTGATACCCAAGAGGCCGAAGGGGCTCCCCTGCTAAGGGAGTAGGCCGTCAAAAGCGGCGCGAGGGTTCAAATCCCTCTCACTCCGCCAAAAACCACCTGAGGTTTTCTCAGGTGGTTTTCTTGTTTATCCGGCGAAAGGATACCGCGAAACTGTACTATTGGGGTGCAAATATCTTTGTACCGTCGGCAAGCTTAATATGGTCAAGCTGTTCAAGGTCAATTTCGCCGTATGCCTGATAGATCCGGCCAGTGCCGAGGATCTCAATTTCGCTGCCGTCCTTCATTACTGCATACATCCTCTGACCATTGATGAAGGAGAAATCTGTATAATTGGGTCCATCGTGGGTAATGGTCAGGCTGTATTTACGCAGTTTGATGGAACTGACTGTCACACTTTCCACAACATCCGTTCCGTCGGGCTTCCATCCTGTGGATACACCGACTTCAATCGGCTCTGTCAGCAGTTCGATCTCCCCGTAGTCACCGTTGGATTCATCAAAAGTGACCTCAAAAGTCCATTCGCCCGTGGCCAGATGCTCTTCCACTATTTTCACATTTTTGCTGTCCCAGTAAGAACCGACCAGATCTTCAAAGCGGATGATCCATGTTTTACCGGGTGCAAAAGGTGCCGAGCCATCGTCCATAGTGTAACGCGCCTCCAGGACGAGATTCTGGGTATTGTCGAGGCCGTCACCGTCTTCTTCCGCATTCCAGCCGCCGCTGCCGCTGGAATCTCTGCCGGTTTTGGGTTCAAAGCTATCAAGATTGGTTGTACCAATGTTATAGTACACCTCTTCCATGCCCGGATTGGGATTACGGTTGATGATCTTTCCCGCAGGAGCAGTGACGGACATCACGATGCGGGCGATCCATCCGTCGGTCTCCACAGACTTCAGCTTCACGGTATAGCCGTCCTGGGTTGCTTCATCGGGAGGTGCGGGCTGATTCTTTACATCCTCCTGTGTTGCTACACGGGGCTGGATGGCAAAATCAACAGCATCGGCAAGCTGCTCCAACTGCTTATCCGTCAGGAACCTTTCATCGGCCCATGTCTTACCGTCCACATTATTCCACGCATCCTGACGGGCTTCCACCTGCAAAGACATGATACCGTCCCCACGCTTGCAGATGATCCAGCCGCGCCAGTCAGAGGGGGAACGAATGATCAGCACATCGTCACCGGATTCGGTGGTGTAATTCCACTCCTTCCAGTCACCGGTCTGCTCGATGGCAAAAAGATCGTCACTGAAGCAGTCTGCCCGGTTCCAGCGCAGCATACCCCAAGTAGTACCCAACTCATTTTCATCAGCTTCCGGGAATTTGAAATCAAGCGACAAGGAAAAATTACCACTTTCATAACAGTCGCCACTTGCGACATTGATCGTTACCTGATTTTCAACCGTCTGAATCTTTTCGATTTCCAATGCTGCCAGCATATTGCGCAGTGTGCGGAATTCTAACCGCGCACCCATCGGTTTTAAGCGATGCTTCTGCAAAATCAGATCCAGCTGTTCTTTCATCTCCTGGGAATACAGACCATAGGCATCATATTCTGCGGAAAAGACCGGATAATTTCCTTTGACTGCGTCCAGAATTTTATAGTCAGGATCGTAATTTTGCTTAAATTCATACCACTCTTTGGCGGCAAGATAGGCCGGTGTGCCTTCCAAGCCTGCCAGAGAGAATACTTCCTGCGTGTAGGTCTTTTGACCAAGATACTCCATAGTGTCGTAATCAAAGGCATCATAGGTTACTTCTTCTTGACCAACATTCATATCCTGCATTTTCAGGACATATACGGCGCAGCCCATGAGCAGTACCATTGCCGCAACAATCGCCGCAATCAGCCACATCCTTCCGGCAGAATGCCGGCCGGTCCTTTTTTGCTGTGCCTCATTGGGCTTATACATTTCTTCTACGAACTTGTCACTGACACTGCCCAGAGCCTGAAACATACGCTTTTCTTTCATAGTGCAATACCCTCCTGTTCCAGAAAAGTTCTTAGTTTTCCTCTTGTTCGGAAGAGTGACACTTTTACTTTGCTTTCACTGATACCATAGATTTCTGCAATCTCCCGGACGGAGCATACCTCCCAGTACCGGCGCATAAAGACTTTTCTTGCCTCAGGGGCAAGCCCCTCCAGAAACACATTGAGCTTGTCCGTCAGAATTCGGTTGTCAACCATCCCCTCGACAGAATTCGGGGCCGGAATACATTCCGCCAGTTCATCCAGCGCAACGGAAATCTCTCCGCCGCCCCGCTTTTCGGCAGTATCCTTTTCATATCTGTTCAAGGCCAGATTCCGGGTGATTTTTCCCAGAAAAGCAGACAGCTTCACCGGCCGTTTCGGCGGAATCACGCTCCATGCTTTCAGATATGTATCGCTGACACATTCCTCGCTGTCCCGGGGATCGGCCAGAATGTTGAATGCAATACGGTGGCATAGCTTTCCGTACTTTTTATCAGTTTCCGCAATGGCACTCTCAGACCGGGCCCAGTATAAGTCTATGATCTGTTTATCATCCATGTTTTTCTCCTTCCGTTTTGTCTTTAAGGCCTTACATCTATATAAACAGGAAAAATACGTATCCGGTTACAGGTATGCCAAAAATTATAGCACAGCGGCGGCAGAATGGATATCCCGTTTTCACTCCGTCGGCCCCCTTTTGAAATTTGTAAGTTTTTTCCGTAACCGCGAAAAAAACTGTTGACAAATTTCGCATGGCATGCTATTATACTCTAGCGTTGAGCGAGAGCTTAGCGTTCAAGAGAATAGAGATGGGCGAGTGGTGGAATTGGTAGACTCGCTAGATTCAGGTTCTAGTGTTCACTGCGGACGTGCGGGTTCAAGTCCCGCCTCGCCCACCAATCTCTTTTCTTAATCAAATATGGGCGAGTGGTGGAATTGGTAGACTCGCTAGATTCAGGTTCTAGTGTTCACTGCGGACGTGCGGGTTCAAGTCCCGCCTCGCCCACCAAAAGAGACATCTTTGCGGATGTCTCTTTTTTATTGAATTTCCACTGCCTTGACTTTTTTTATATGAAATGGTATAGTTCTCTCACATGGAGAGTTGTCCGAGCGGTTTAAGGAGCCAGTCTTGAAAACTGGTGATGGGGTGACCCACCGTGAGTTCGAATCTCACACTCTCCGCCAAATGCCACCCTTTGGGGTGGCATTTTCTTTTATACAGTTATTAAATGATTTGTTTAATTCGGAAATGATCAAAATTCCAAACGATCCTGCAGTAAAAGTGTCCAAACTGAAACGTTTACAAATAGATAGAATGTATAAAAATGCGTTCCGCAGCCCCAATTCTGTTCATTTTTACCTATTTTTCCTTTACAATTATTTCACGATATGATAAAATTCGCAAGGAAGTTTGTGGTTTATCGATCACAACACTTTTTCCGCAAAGAGGCTTTACCGGCATACAGCCGTTAAGCATATTTACAATTTAGGAGGAAATCTAAATGAAGAAGATCATTGCAATGCTGCTGGCACTGGCTATGGTTCTGTCCCTGGCTGCCTGCGGCGGCGCTCCCGCTGCCAAGGCTGACGGCGAAGTCGCTGTTTTCTGGTACACCTTCGGTGACACCTACCTGTCCAGCGTTCGTGCAGCCATGAACGAAGCTTTCGCAGCCGCTGGTGTCAAGTATCAGGACTACGACGCCAACAACTCCCAGACCACCCAGACCGAGCAGATCCAGACCGCTATCACCAAGGGTGCTTCCGCTCTGGTTGTCAACATCGTTGACGCTAGCTCCGACGACGCCACCCAGGCTATCCTGGACATGGCTAAGAACGCTAACCTGCCCATCGTTTTCTTCAACCGTTCTGTTTCCGAAGCTATTGTCTCTTCCTACGACAAGGCTGCATACGTCGGCACTGACTACACCATGGCAGGCCACATGCAGGGCAAGATGATCGGCGACTACGTCCTGGCTAACTACGACGCTCTGGACCTGAACGCTGACGGCTCCATCTCCTACGTTATGTTCAAGGGCCAGGAAGGCAACATGGAAGCTGACGCCCGTACCCAGTTCGGTGTTGAGGATGCTGACGCTGTTCTGACCGCTGCCGGCAAGCCCGCTCTGGTGTTCTACGACGAGGCTAACGCTGCCAAGTACCTGCTGGACCAGAACGGCGCATGGTCCGCTGCACAGGGCCAGGAGCACATGCAGACCCTGCTGTCCAAGTACAACGTGGACAACGGCAACATGGTTGAGCTGGTTATCGCTAACAACGACGACATGGCTCTGGGTGCTATCTCCGCTCTGCAGGCTGCAGGCTTCAATACCGAAGGCAAGACCTACATCCCCGTCTTCGGTGTCGACGCTACCGACGCTGCCAAGGAAAAGATCGCTGACAAGTCCATGACCGGTACCATCAAGCAGGATGCTGTCGGTATGGCTAACGCTGTTGTGCTGATCGCTCAGAACTTCAAGGATGGCAAGCCCGCTTTTGAAGGCGTCACCGGCGATCTGGAAGGCACCTGGCGTATCAACATCCCCTACGCTCCCTACACCGGCGAATAATTTCCATACGTTTTGATCCCTCGGGCAGCCGCGCTTCGGCGTGGCTGCCCTGATAAAAATTACGCTGGTTGCAGGCTAGGGCCATGGCCATGGATTCCATGGATGTGGCCTTGGCCTGTAATGGCGATATTCTTACACCTAAGTTTCAGGAGGCGAATATATTGAGCAACAATGCAAATGTCCTGCTGCGCATGGAAGGAATCACCAAGGAATTCCCCGGCGTTAAGGCTCTGGACGGCGTCAACCTGACGGTAAAGGCCGGTACAGTCCATGCGCTGATGGGTGAAAACGGTGCCGGTAAGTCCACTCTGATGAAGTGCCTGTTCGGTGTCTATCAGAAGAATGCAGGCAAGATCTACCTGGAAGGACAGGAAGTCAATTTCAAGAATTCCAAGGAAGCTCTGGAAAACGGCGTGGCCATGGTGCACCAGGAACTGAACCAGGCACTGTCCCGCAATGTTATGGACAACATGTGGCTGGGCAGATTCCCCAAGACCGGTCCTTTCACCAGCGAAAAGAAAATGTACGATGCCACCAAGGAAGTCTTTGATGAGCTTGGCGTGAAGGTCAATCCCAAGACCATCATGAAATCCATGCCCGTTTCCCAGCGTCAGATGGTGGAAATTGCCAAGGCAGTTTCCTATAAGTCCAAGATCATCGTCTTTGACGAGCCTACCTCCTCTCTGACCGAGACCGAGGTCGATCATCTGTTTACCATCATCAACATGCTCCGGGACCGTGGCTGCGGCATCATTTATATCTCCCACAAGATGGCTGAGATCAAGCGGATCTCCGATGAGATCACCATCATGCGCGACGGCAAGTGGATCGCCACCGAAAAGGCTGCCGATCTGGAGATGAACGACATCATCCGTCTGATGGTGGGCCGTGAACTGACCAACCAGTTCCCGCCCAAGACCAATGTGCCCGGTGAGACCTATCTGAAGGTAGAGCATCTGACCGGTATGTACAACCACCTGAAGGATGTTTCCTTCGAAGCCAAGCGGGGCGAAGTTCTGGGCCTTGCAGGTCTGGATGCCTCCGGCCGTACCGAAGTTCTGGAGAGCATTTTCGGTATCCGTACCCGCAAGAGCGGTACCATTACCCTGGGCGGCAAGGTCTGTCGCAACCGCAACTCCGGCGAATCTCTGAAAAACGGCTTTGCCATGCTGACGGAAGAACGCCGCGCCACCGGTATTTTCGGTATCCGCTCCATCCGGGACAACACCGTTATCTCCTCCCTGCACCGTCATAAGAAGTTCGGTCCTTTCCTGAGCGAAAAGTCCCAGCGCGAGGATACCCAGCGTTACATCGACGCCATGCGCACCAAGACCCCCAGCCAGGAAACCCAGATCCGCAGCCTCTCCGGCGGTAACCAGCAGAAGGTCATCATCGGCCGCTGGCTGCTGACCGAACCCGAAGTTCTGCTGCTGGACGAGCCCACCCGCGGCATCGACGTCGGTGCCAAGTACGAAATTTATCAGCTCATCGGTAATCTGGCAAACGAAGGCAAGACCGTTCTGATGGTCTCCTCCGAAATGCCGGAGCTTCTGGGTGTCTGTGACCGGATCCTGGTTATGTCCGGCGGCCGTCTGGCCGGTGAAGTGGATGCAAAGAATACCACTCAGGAAGAAATCATGACCCTTGCCGCCAAGTTTGCTTAAGGAGGAAATTAAACGTGTCTGAACTGAAAGTAAAGAAGCCTTCCAAGATCGATGAACTGAAGGCTATGACCCCCAAGGACAGAAACAGAGCCATCGGCGATCTGATCATGAACAATGCCATGTTCATCATCATCGCCATCGCTGTTGTGGGTATCGCCATTGCTGAGCCCTCCTTCCTGTCCGTCCCCTCTATCGTCAACATCATCTCTCTGACTGCAGCAAAGCTGCCCATTGCCCTGGGTGTCGGCGGCTGTATCATCCTGGCAGGTACCGATATTTCTGCCGGCCGTCAGGTCGGTCTGGCTGCCTGTATTGCTGCCGGTCTGCAGCTGACCACCAACAAGCTGTTCCCCGGCCTGCCTGTCATGCCCTGGTATGTGGCTCTGCTGGCTGTTATGGCTGTGGGCGCTGTTGTCGGTTTCGTCAACGGCTTCTGCATGGCTAAGTTCAAGCTGCATCCCTTCATCGTTACCCTGTCCACTCAGCTGATCGTCTACGGCTGCATCCTGCTGTTCCTGAAGCTGGGCACCAACGCAGGCCAGACCCTGTCCGGCATGAGCCAGACCTACCAGGATCTGATCAAGGGCACCCTGTTCCGTGTGGGCAACACCGCTGTTCCCAACTATGTTCTGTACTCTGCCATCATCACCGTGATTGTCTGGGTGATCTGGAACAAGACCACCTTCGGCAAGAACATGTATGCTGTTGGTTCCAACGAAGAAGCTGCCAACGTTTCCGGTGTCAATGTCACCAAGACCATCATTCTGGTCTTCGTTATGGCCGGTGTTCTCTATGCCATCACCGGTTTCATGGATGCTTCCCGTATCTCCTCCGTCAATGCCACCACCGGCCTGAACTACGAATCCGATGCCATCGCAGCCTGCGTTATCGGCGGCATCTCCTTCGTCGGCGGCATCGGTAAGGTCAGCGGCGCCATCATCGGCGTTCTGCTGCTGCAGGTCATCTTCACCGGTCTGACCTACCTGTCCGTTGACCAGAATCTGCTGTTCATCGTCAAGGGTGTCATCATTCTGGTTGCCTGCGCCATCGACATGAGAAAGTACCTGGTCCGCAAGTAATCATGGAAGAGCAAACCCCTAAAAAAGAACCTCAGAGCAGTTTCCGGGGGCTGTACAAAAATGTGAAGATCTCCGTAAAAACCTTGGACAAGATCATCATCGGCGGTATTGCGGTGATCATTTTGCTGCTGATTTTCGGTGTTGCCAACAACGGCTATACCGTAAGCTTCAATTCCAAAGGCGGTACGGATGTTGCATCCCAGGATTGTATGTATGCCGATCTGGTGGCCGAACCGGAGCCACCCACCCGGGAAGGCTATGTGTTTTCCGGCTGGTATATGGATGAAAACTGCCAGTACCCCTGGGATTTTGAAATTTCCCAGGTAGGCGGTGACATGACCCTGTACGCCGGCTGGGTAAAATGCGAATAAGAAAGGGCCTCCGGTAACCGGGGGCCTTTCTGTTACTGAAACAAAAGGAGATTGACTATGCAGGCAAATGTCCAATGGCTTGCCGATCCCACCGTATTCAAAATCAACCGTCTGGATGCCCATTCCGACCATATTTGCTATATTTCCGAAGAGGAAGCCGCCTCCGGCACCCCTTCCCTGCGCCAGAGTCTGGACGGCCGCTGGCGTTTTTTCTGGAGCAAGTGTCCCGCTGACCGGCCCGCTGACTTCTGGCAGGAGGGTTTTGACCTGTCCGGTTTCGGATTCATCACGGTTCCGGGACATATGGAAACCCAGGGCTTTGACCAGATCCAGTATATCAACAAGCTCTATCCCTGGGACGGCCATGCCGAACTGCGCCCTCCCCAGATTGACTGGGACTATAACCCGGTTGGCAGCTATGTCCGGGAATTTGACCTGGATCCCGGACTGATCGGAAAGGAAATCCGCATCAGCTTCCTGGGCATCGAACAGGCAGCCTTCATCTGGCTCAATGGCCACTTTATCGGCTACTGCGAAGATACTTTCACCCCCTCCGATTTTGACCTGTCCCCCTATATCCGGGAAACTGGCAACCGGCTGTGCGTGGAAGTTTATAAGCGCAGCAGCGCCGCCTGGCTGGAAGATCAGGATTTCTTCCGCTTCTCCGGTATTTTCCGGCCTGTTTATCTCTATGCCAAGCCGGTTCTGGAAGACATCTGGATTCAGAGCACCCTGCATGCCGATGGCAGCGGCAGCATTCGCTTCCGTCTGCGCACCGATGCCAAATCCGTCCATGCCCGGATCACCCATCCGGAATCCGGTGTTCTGTATGATGCCCCTCTGGAACTGAACGGCGACGGAATCTACCGTTTTTCCCAGACCGTCACGCTGAAGAATGTAAAAGTATGGGACTACGGCACTCCGGAACTCTACGATGTGATGCTTATTGCAGATGGCACCGAGTTTGTCCCCTACTCCACCGGCTTCCGCCGTATCGAAATGGGCCCGGATAAGATCATGTATCTCAACGGCAAACGCCTCATGATCAACGGTGTCAACCGCCATGAATGGAACGCCCATTCCGGCCGGTCCATCGACATTTCCGATATGGACGCTGCCATGGCGGTTTTCAAAGCAAACAACATCAATGCTGTCCGCACCTGCCACTATCCCAACCGCACCGAATGGTACCATCTGTGCGACAAAAACGGCATCTATATGATGGATGAAACCAATCTGGAGACCCACGGCTCCTGGCAGAAGGGCATGACCGTGGATCCCGCCTGGAATGTTCCCGGCAGCATCCCCGAATGGAGAGAATGCGTTCTGGACCGGGCCAAATCCATGTTCGAGCGGGATAAAAACCACGTTTCCATTCTGTTCTGGTCCTGCGGCAATGAAGCCTTCTGCGGCTCCAACATTGTGGCCATGGCTGATTTCTTCCACCGTGAAGACCCCAGCCGCTTGGTTCATTACGAGGGTGTTTACTGGCCCCGGGGCGTGGTTAACGGCAAGCCCAACTCCCCTCACTGGCGGCCTGAATATGAAACCGTATCCGATATGGAAAGCCGGATGTATGCAACCCCTGACGAAATCCGGGAATATCTGGAAAATGATCCCCCGAAGCCCTACATCAGCTGCGAATATATGCACAACATGGGCAATTCCCTGGGCGGTATGGAGTCCTATGTGGCTCTGGGAGAGGAATTCCCCATGTACCAGGGCGGATTTATCTGGGACTATATGGACCAGGCCCTGTGGTATCAGAATCCCAACGGACAGTGCGTCCTGGGCTACGGCGGCGACTTCGGCGAACGGCAAAGCGACTATAACTTCAGCGGCAACGGCATCGTCACCGCTGACGGCGTTCCAAAGCCCTGTATGCAGGAAGTCAGGTACTGGCACGCTTCCCCGGAGCAGCGGGCTGCCCACGATGCCCGGAATGCGGCTCTGGAAGCTGCCGCATCCATGCCGGTCCATGAAGAATCCGCCCAGCCGCTGCGCATCACCCATGGAGACGGCGCCCTGGGCGTCCGTGGCAAGGATTTTGAGATTCTCTTTGACTACAACCAGGGCGGTCCCACCTCCCTGCGCCGGGGCAGCACCGAGTGGCTCTGGCGGGCTCCGAAGCCGGCCTTCTGGCGGGCACCCACAGAGAACGATTCCGGCTGCGGCTTCCCCGGCAGATCCGCCATCTGGTCCGCTGTTGACCGCTATGTAAAATCTGCCGGTATGGATATTCTGGAAGCAACCGCTCAGAAGTGTTGTGTGCGCTATACCTTCACTTCCGATGTGATGCCGCATCTTCATACCTGCGTCACTTATTCCGTGGATACTTCCGGCAATCTGGATGTAACTGTGGATTATCAGGGCAGCGAAGGACGGCCGCAGCTTCCTCTGCTGGGTCTGCGGTTTGAAACGCCTGTGCCGATGGAAGAGATTGCCTGGCAGGGCCTTTCCGGCGAGACCTACCCCGACCGCTATAAGGGTGCGGATTTCGGTGTATTCACCGAAAAACCGGACATCTCCAATTATCTGGTACCCCAGGAGTGCCGTAACCACATGAACACCCACTGGGCAAAACTGATCCGCGGCGATTCCTGCCTGTATTTGGAAATGCTGGAGCGGCCTTTCCACTTCTCTGCCATTCCCTATACCCCCCATCAGCTGGAAGCTGCCTTCCACCGGGAAGAGCTTCCCCTCCCCACCCGAACCGTCATAACGGTCTGCGGAAAAATGCGCGGTGTGGGCGGAATCGACACCTGGGGCAACGATGTGGAGGCACCCTATCATGTCCGCTCCGAAGAAAATATCCGTTTCTCTTTCCGTATCCGCGCTTAACCGCAGCATCCCAAACTTATCAATAGGAGGAACATACCCATGTCTGTCCCTGCACTGAAACTGAATCCTGTTATGAAGGAAGCCCTGGATGCAGGCTTTTCCGCCTGTTTTGAGGGAACTCCCAACCGTTATTTCTCTGCCCCCGGCCGCACGGAAATCGGCGGCAACCATACGGATCACCAGCGCGGCCGTGTTCTGGCAGGTGCTGTGAATCTGGATACTGTGGCAGCGGTCCGGGTCAACGGAACCAATCTGATCCGCATCCAGTCCAAGGGCTATCCCATGAGCATCGTGGATATCACCAATCTGGAGCCCATCGCCTCCGAAGTGAACTCCACTCCCGCCCTGATCCGGGGCGTGGCTGCCCGTTTTGCCCAGATGGGCTGCAAGGTGGAAGGCTTCGACGCTTACTGCGAATCTACCGTTCTGCCCGGTTCCGGCCTCTCCTCTTCCGCTGCCTACGAAGTGCTGATCGGCACCATCATCAACGGCCTGTTCTTTGATGCCAGGGTTTCCCAGCCTGAAATTGCCATGATTGGCCAGTATGCGGAAAATGTCTTCTTCGGCAAGCCCTGCGGTCTGATGGATCAGATGGCCTCCGCCGTTGGCAATCTGGTGACCATCGACTTCTTCGACAAGGATCATCCCGTCATCGAGCCTGTGGATTTTGATTTTGCTTCCTGCGGCCATGCTCTGTGCATCATCGACAGCGGCGCTGACCATGCAGACCTGACCGACGAATATGCCGCTGTTCCCGGTGAAATCAAGGCTGTTGCCGCCTTCTTCGGCAAAGAAGTGCTGACCCAGATTGAGGAAGCAGAATTCTATGCCAACATCCCTGCCCTGCGGAAATCCTGCGGTGACCGGGCTGTGATGCGTGCCATCCACTTCTACCAGGAAAATGCCCGGGTTCCCCAGCAGGTTGCCGCACTGAAGGAAGGCAATTTCGAAAAGTTCCTGACTCTGGTAAAACAGAGCGGCTACTCTTCCTACATGTATCTGCAGAACGTAATTCCCGCCGGCTACAAGGCCCACCAGGATGTGGCTGTGGCCCTGGCCCTGTGCGAGCATTATCTGGCAGGCCGCGGTGCCTACCGGGTCCACGGCGGCGGCTTTGCCGGTACCGTTCAGGCCTTCGTTCCCTATGATATTCTGGATGGTTTTGTTGCCGGTATGGATGCCGTTCTCGGCGAAGGCGCCTGCCATGTGCTGTCCATCCGTCCCCAGGGCGGCATCGAAATGGAGGTTTAATCATGAAGATCGAAACATACATTGATTCTCTGGTTTCCTATGCTATGAATGCAGGTCTGGCTGAGCCTGTTGACCACCAGGTCCTGACCAACCGCTTGCTGGATCTGCTGCGGCTGGATGACTACACCCCCTCCGATGAGCTTCTGAGCGAAGATCTGGAGGAGATCCTGGCCGGTATTCTGAACTTCGCTGTGGAAAAGGGTCTGTGCGACGACGGCATCACCGCCCGGGACATTTTCGACACCCGGATCATGGGTGCCATCACCCCCATGCCCAGAGAAGTGATCGGTATCTTTGACCATCTCTATGCAGAGGATCCCGTGAAGGCTACCGACTGGTACTATAAGTTCAGCTGCGATACCGACTACATCCGCCGTTACCGCATTGCCAAGGACATGCGCTGGAAGTATGCAAATGAGTATGGCGAGCTGGACATCACCATCAACCTCAGCAAACCTGAAAAGGATCCCAAGGCCATCGCAGCTGCCAAGAATGCACCCCAGACTGCCTACCCCAAGTGCCAGCTGTGCGTGGAAAACGAAGGTTATGCCGGCCGGATGAACCATCCCGCCCGGGCCAACCACCGGATCATTCCCATTGAAGTCTGCGGTCAGCCCTGGTGCCTGCAGTACAGCCCCTATGTCTACTACAACGAGCACTGCATCGTCTTTAACTCCCAACATGTTCCCATGAAGATCGACAAGTCCGCCTTCGAAAAGCTGCTGGACTTTGTCCGGGTATTCCCCCACTACTTCGTGGGCTCCAATGCGGATCTGCCCATCGTGGGCGGCTCCATCCTGAGCCACGAGCACTTCCAGGGCGGCCACTACGAATTCGCCATGGAACGGGCCCCCATCGAGGCGAATGTCTCCTTCCGGGGCTATGAGGACATCCAGGCAAGCATCGTCAAGTGGCCCATGAGCGTCATCCGCCTCAACGGCAGTGATCCTGCACGGATTGCTGACCTGGCAGATAAGATTCTGACACTCTGGCGTGCCTATTCCGACGAGGCTGTGGGTGTGGTAGCCTTCTCTGACGGCGAGCCCCACAATACCATTACTCCCATTGCCCGCCGCAGAGGGGAAGCATACGAACTGGATCTGGTGCTGCGCTGCAACATCACCACCCAGGAGCATCCTCTGGGCCTGTTCCATCCCCATGCTGACAAGCACAACATCAAGAAGGAGAACATCGGTCTGATTGAAGTGATGGGCCTGGCGGTTCTTCCCAGCCGTCTGAAGGCAGAGCTCCACAGCCTGGCAGAGGCAATTGTTGCCGGCAAGGACATCGGATCCGATGAAGTGTTGAGCAAACATGCAGCCTGGACCGCAAAGCTGCAGCAGGAGCACAGCTTCACAGCTGAAAATGCTCTGGATATCCTGATGCAGGAAACCGGCAAGGTATTCTCCGCCGTTCTGGAGGATGCGGGCATCTACAAGAACACTCCCGCAGGCAAGGAAGCTTTCCATCGGTTCATTGATCACGTAAACTGCAACTAAAAAAAGCCCCGTCCTTTCGGACGGGGCTTCTCAATTCAGAAATAAAATTACAGGATAAACTGGCACACAACAAAAGCTGCGTAGATGGCCAGCAGTGCAATACCCTGCCAGCGACCCAGCTTCTTGGTCATCAGAGCAGGGATCGTCATCAGACACATAACGCCCAGCATCACGGGAATCTCAAAGACCAGGGACATGTTCAGACCGGTATCCAGCAGGAAGTTCTCGCAGGGAACTTCGAAGGGAGCCAGGGAAACGGCCACGCCGGAAACCAGAACCAGATTGAAGACGTTGGCGCCAATGACATTACCGACACCCAGGGAAGCATGACCGCTTCTCAGAGAAGTGATGGTGGTGACCAGTTCGGGAAGGCTGGTGCCCAAAGCAACAAACAGCAGTGCAACGACGGTTGCGGGAACGCCCATACCCAGAGCAATAACCTGACCGTGCTCAACCAGGAAGTCAGCACCAACAGCGATGACGCCGGCACCAATAACCAGGAACAGCAGCTCTTCCCACAGAGCCTTGCCGCCTTCCTTGGCAGGCTTAACCTTCAGGAAGGTGTAAGCTGCGAAAGCAACAAGCAGCAGGATACCGGTGACCACACTGGACAGGAAAGCGGTGCCGGCTGCGCAGACTGCCAGCAGAGCCACTTCACCCCAAATGCCCTTGCTGTCACCCTCTTCCTCTTCTTCCTCCTCTTCAGCTGCATCGGGGTTCTTCAGACCGTTGCGGACAGTCAGAATCGTGTAGACCACGAAAATACCCAGCATCACGAAGCCCATCCAGCGGGGGAACTCGCCCAGAACATAGGAAGCCAGGCAGTACAGAGCAGCGGAGCAGAAGAAGAAAATAACGGGGGTCTTCATGGACTTGACGTTCACGGGACCGGGATTGCAGACAATGGAAATAGCGGCGATCAGTGCGGTATTGCAGATGATGGAGCCGATGGCGTTGCCGTAAGCCATTGCGCCGGAACCGGCCAGTGCACCGGTGGTGGAGACCATGACTTCGGGCAGCGTGGTACCGATGGAAACGACCGTTGCACCGACAACAATATCGGGCAGATTGAAGCGCTTGGCAATGCCGGTGGCGCCGTCAACGAACCAGTCGCCGCCCTTGATCAGCAAAACCAGACCAACGGCAAAGAGCAGAACAGAAACAAGCATGACGATTCTCCTTTTAGTAAAGTTTCGTTTAAGATTACCTGTTTATGATATCATACCCCCATTTTGAAGTCAACTTCATCTTTGTCGTTTCTTTGCTTTTAGACACTTTTGAAGCTTTTGTAGCATCATTTTTCTCCGTTTTCCATTTCTTTGGCTAAGATTTGGTAAAGATATTTTGATATATATGATATCTGCCAATAAATCCTCAGCAGAATAAAAATAATCTATCCAGGAGAATAGCAGCGCCGTTATTCCGAAACAATGCCTGAAATTCCATCGAAACACTTTGTCAAAAAAATGCAAAAATAAAGCTTGACAAATTGCGTCGCATATAGTATTATAGGCGAGTCGGCGAGAGTGCCGCACCCATGGAGCAGTATCGAAGTGGTCATAACGGGCACGACTGGAAATCGTGTGTACCCCAAAAGGGTACCGAGGGTTCAAATCCCTCCTGCTCCGCCAGAATAATAACACCCATCCGGATGGATGGGTGTTATTTTTTATAAGTAAGGTAGGGTTTGAAAAACTAACTGCAAGTGTCCGGCGAATACTTGCTCGATGCGGGTCTCGACCGCATCGACACCATAATTTTCACCGCTGGTGAAAATGTAACAAATCCCTCCTGCTCCGCCAGAAATTAAGAAGCACATCCGAAAGGATGTGCTTCTTTTTTTAATGGTTTGCAGCAATCTACACCTGCCTGCTCAGTTCTTCTTTCCGAAAAGCAAAAACAGGAACGGCGTAAAATTGGTCAGCCAGATTCCAACTCTGACGTCCCGGGTCAATTGGGACAACAGCGCCCCGGGGATCGCAATCCAGTTCTGCAAATGGGTGATCTGCATCACGTACCGGCCGGCCAGGTCCGGCAAATAAATTTGAAAAGCCACAAGGAGCAAATAGATCAGGGATGCAATGGCTGCGGATATGGCGATTTCCCGCTTCGTCATCCCCTTCAAAAACCAGAGCCCGCCCAGTAGCAATACCGCAACGAAAAGGACTCCGTTGAACACCGCCGACCGAACGGGATCCACGGAAATTGTGGGAATCCCGTCAGCACCCATACCTGTCACGGCAACGAAACGGCCGCCGATCATTACCGTCAGCCAAAACGTCACAATGCCCGCCGCTGCGCAATAGACGGGAATTCTCCACCAGGATCTCAGTAATTTTTTCATACAGAACTCCCCTTTCATTTTTCTTTAATTGTACCACGAGCAGCATCCCCTGTCAACGAAATGACCCACCCCTTCCGGGGTGGGTCTTCTTTTAATGCGCAAACTGGCTTCTGTAAAGCTCTTCATAGAATCCGCGTTTTGCCAGCAGTTCCTCATGCTTTCCCTGCTCCACAATGTGGCCGTCCCGCATCACCAGGATCTGATCCGCTTCCTGGATGGTAGACAGCCGGTGGGCCACGATAAAGGAGGTTCTTCCCTTCATCATGGTGTCAAAGGCCTTCTGGATTCTGGCCTCCGTACGGGTATCGATGGAAGAAGTCGCTTCATCCAGAAACAGCATAGGCGGCAGGCAGAGCATCACCCGGGCAATGCACAGCAGCTGCTTCTGTCCCTGGGAGAGATTGCCGCCGGATTCCCCGATGATTGTGTCATAGCCATTTGGCTGGCGCTTGATAAAGCTGTGAGCGTGGGCGAGCCTGGCCGCTTCCACAATCTCCGCCTCCGTTGCATCGGGTTTTCCCATGGCGATGTTTTCCCGGATGGTCCCGGCCTTCAGCCAGGCGTCCTGCAGCACCATGCCCACTGTGCGGCGCAGCTGGCCCCGATCCATTTGCTGGGTATTGATCCCATCCAGCAGGATTTCGCCGCTGTCGGGGTCGTAGAAGCGCATCAGAAGGTTAATAAACGTTGTCTTGCCGCAGCCTGTGGGGCCCACAATGGCGATCCGCTGGCCGGGTTTGACGGACAGATTGAAATCGCCGATCAGAGGCTTTTCCGGCACATAGGAGAAGGAAAGATCCCGGATCTCCACGGCACCCTCCACCCGTTCCGGATACCGGGGATTCTCAGGCTCCGGCGTCTTTGCCGGTGCCTCGATGAGCTCGAACACCCGGTCAGCGCAGGCCAGGGCATTCTGCAGTTCCGTAACCACACCGGAGATTTCATTGAAGGGCTTGGTATACTGATTGGCATAGTTCAGGAAGCTGGTCAGATTGCCAACCGTAAAGCCTCCCGCTACGCCGATGCACATCAGTGCACCGGTCAATCCAACGCCTGCATAGACCACGGAATTGACAAACCGGGTGCAGGGATTGGTCAAACTGGAGAAGAAAATCGCCCGCAGGGACACCTTTTCCAACCGTTCATTGATCTCATCAAACTGCTCCAGAGACTGTGCCTCATGGCCAAATGAGCGCACCAGCTTGATGCCACCGACGGTCTCATCGATTAGCGCAGTCTGTTCACCTCTTGTAACAGACTGAAGCCGGAACATGGAGTAGGTCTTTTTTGCAATGAAATTTGCCACCACCAGTGAAAGGGGCGTGATCACAATAACCACCAGAGCCACAGGAACGCTGATCCGCAGCATGAAAACCAGGGTTCCGGCAATGGTCATCACGCCGGTGAACAGCTGTGTAAAGCCCATCAGCAATCCGTCAGCAAAGGTATCCACATCGGATATCACCCGGCTGACCAGTTCACCCTGGGGATGCCGGTCAAGATACGAAAGGGGCAGCAGCTGGATATGGGAAAAGGCTTCATTGCGGATATCCCGGGTCACCCGGAAGGTGACATAGTTATTGATCTCACTCATGATCCACTGGGCCAGCGCAGCAAGGCCTGTGCAGATCACGATTCTTCCCAGATAAAGGCCCATAGTCTCAAAATCCACACGGCCTGTATCAATGATGCAGTCAATGGCATTGCCCACCAGAATGGGGATGTAGAGGGTCATGGCCACCTGCAGCGTTGCCAAAAGCAGGGACCCCGCCAGCGCAGGCCAATAGGGTCTGATCCTGCGGAGGACTTTCTTCATCACGCTCTTTTGATTATTCGCCATGATGCTTCACCTCCCTGGGAAACTGGGAATAATAGATTTCCTGGTAAACGGAGCAGCCTTCCAGAAGCTCCTCATGGGTACCAAGACCCACCAGCTTTCCGTCATCCAGAACCAGGATCCGGTCAGCATACCGCACAGAAGCTGCCCGCTGGGAAACGATGAAGGTCGTGGGTGGATGCTTCATCTTCCGGATCGCCATCCGGAGCCGGGCATCGGTGGCGTAATCCAAAGCTGAAGCGCTGTCGTCCAGGATCAAAATGGCAGGCTTTCTCACCAGCGCCCGGGCAATGGTAAGCCGCTGCCGCTGACCGCCGGAGAAATTGCTTCCTCCCTGCTCCACCTGTGCATCCAGTTCACCCTCTTTGCTTTTTACCACTTCCCTGGCCTGGGCCGTTTCCAGCGCCTCCCAGAGTTCTGCCTCGGTGGCATCTTCGTTGCCCCAGAGCAGATTTTTCCGGATGGTACCCTTGAACAGCACACTCTTTTGAGGCACGATGCCGATTTGTCGCCGCAAAGTCCCAACATCATAGGCATTGACATTCATTCCATCGATCAGAACTTCTCCGGACACCGCGTCATAAAGTCTCGGAATCAAATTCACAAGGGTGGACTTGCCGGAGCCGGTGCCGCCGATGATGCCAACGGTTTCACCCGGTTCTGCCTTAAAGGAAACTCCTTCCAGGGAGGACTCCGCCGCAGCATGATACATCGCGGTCACATTCCGGAATTCCACTCCGCCGCTGATGGCACCGGACTGAACGGAACCGTTTTTCTGGGAAGCTTCCACCTCCAGCAGTCCCTGGACCCGATCCGCGCAGGCCGCTGCCTTGGTCATGGAAATGATCAGATTTGCCATTTTCACCAGTTCCACCAGGATCTGGCTCATATAGTTATACAGGGCAATCACAAGGCCCTGGGTCAGAACGCCGTCATAGACCTTCAGTGCGCCGGTTCGGACCAGAACCACCACCGAGAGATTCACAATCACCAGAGTCATGGGATTCATCAGATTGGAGATCCGGCCGGCCTTCTGCTGCCGTGTCTGGAGCTGGGCTGTATCCTCTGCAAATGCCGTAACTTCCGCATTTTCCATGGTAAAGGCCCGGAGCACCCGGACACCGGTCAGATTCTGCCGGGTGGCAGAGGTGACCCGGTCCAGGCTTCCCTGTACCTGCTTGTACATGGGCATGGTGATCAGCATGATTCCGAACACCACGATGCACAGCACCGGGATCATGCCCACAAAAATCAGCGCTGCCTCAAAATCAATAGTAAAGGCCATGATCATGGCACCGAACACCACAAAGGGAGACCGCAGCAGCAGCCGCAGGGTCAGATTCACGCCGTTTTGAACCTGGTTAATGTCGGAAGTCATCCGGGTCACCATGGTGGAAGTACCCAGACTATCAATTTCAGAATAGGACAGGCTCAGAATGTGCTTCATCACCGCGTGACGGAGCCGTCCGGCAAAGCCAACTGCTGCTTTTGCGGCAAAATACTGGGCCGTCACCGCACACACCAGACCGATAATGCCCAATGCAATCATCACCAGGCACATTTTCACCACATAACGCTGATCGCCACCGGAAATACCCGTATCCACGATTGCAGCCACCACCAGCGGAATCAGCAGTTCAAAGCTGGCTTCCAGAAGTTTAAAGAGCGGTCCGAGAATACACTCTTTTCCAAAGCCGCGCATATATTTCAAGAGTTTACGCATTTTTCTCACCTCGTGGGTATCATTGGAACTGATTATACCATCCTTTTACAGTTCATGCAACGGAATTTCCCGTCTTTATAAAAAGCAGTTGACTTTTTTCCGGAAAGCCGATATAATAACTGGGCTAAAGTTGCTAGTGTAGCACAGTCGGTAGTGCATCTCACTCGTAATGAGAAGGTCGCGTGTTCGAGTCACGTCACTAGCTCCATAAAAACACCCGGTTTCGTAAAGATTCCGGGTGTTTTTCTAACTTTTTGACATAGTAAAATCCCACTCCGTTTGGCCGTGGCTACCATTTGGCTACCGGAGTGGGAATTTTTTGTTTTTATGCGTGTTTTACAAGCATATTTTCCAGAGCATTGACAGCCTTGCGGTCGGTTTCCTGGAGGGCATGAGCATAGATGTTCATAGTGGTCGATGCCTGGGCATGACCTAGTCTGCTGGATACTGTCCGCACATCCTGTTTGCTGGCGATCAGCAATGTAGCGGAAGTGTGGCGGAGTCCGTGGAAAGGAATTGCCGGGAGTTGCTTGTCTGCTTTCTTATCTGCATTGTACCGGGCAATGGTATCCTGGAACGCAGAGTATGGTGTCGAGTAGGACATTTGCTTTCCGTTTTCCTGGATGAACAGCCAATCAGCACCTTGCCAGTAGTCACCTATGGACAGCCGGTACTTGAGCCGCTCGTGCTTGAGTGCCTTAATCCGCTGCGTCAGAAAATGCGGGATGGAAACGGTCCGGCGGGAAGTCTTTGTCTTGGGTTCTTTGGTGATCTGCTCTCCTCCTACAACACTCACGGCCTTTGTGATGCTGACAGTATCGTTATCAAAATCAATGTCAGACCATTCCAGAGCCAACAGTTCACCTTTGCGGAGTCCTCCGTAGATTGCTAGATTGAACAGCACCCGGATTTGTTCCGGGATTTCTTTTGTCCGCTCGTAATCACCTACGGAATACTCAATACCTGTGTCATCGGTTCTCTTGTGGCCTTTAGTCTTTACCTTGTACGGCTTTTCGATGTACTCCAGAAAGATAGCTGCCTGTTCCGGGGTAAAGTATTCCAGCTTATCAGCTGCACATTCTCCAACAGAACGGACCTTATCCATAGGATTCTTTTCAATGATTTCCCAGTCAACTGCTGTCCGAAGCACAGAAGAAAGTACATCCTGTGTTTTCTTAATCGTGGCTCTTGAATATCCTCCCGGTTTGCCGTCCTTTCTGGCTCCGTCCTGAGTCATCGCCACAAATGTCGCGTTGAGAATTGCGGGCCGTAATTCAGAAAGCTTATAATGACCAATCACCGGCAGAATCTTGTCGTCAAGTTCAGCCTTGTATTTTTCCACCGTACCCGGCTGCAGCTTTTGGGAAGCATACTCTTTTAACCATCTATCTGTGAACTCCTTCAGGGTGATCTTACGGCCATCCAAAGCAATGCCATTCTTTACATCCGCCTCAAACTGCCGGGCAAATTCCTCTACGGCCTTCTGCCGCTTCTTGGGAGTAAGCGCTGGATCTGGGGTATATGTCGTGGTTTCAATCAGCTTTTTGCCGTAGATGTCCCGGCCACAAGATACTGTGATCTGATAGGAACCATTTCGCTCTTTAATCGATGCCATTATTTCTCCTTTCTGCTTGCACCGAAAAACCGAACATGATATAATCATGGGGTAAATCGGCTGAATTATGGTTATGTTCTCCGTTTACAATTGCCGCTGCAGGAGTTGCCGCTCCTGTGGCGGTTTTTTATTGTTAGTCTTCTGTGTTCACATCACTATCGAAGTCTCTCCTGTAACCGCCACCAGCGCCCGCCTTCTCCACGCGATACTTTCTTCTTAGTAGCAACTCCACTTCTCTGCCAATTTTCATGCAAGCGTATTCGGCTGGGATGTTATCACAACCATTTGTCTTTCCATTCTGGTTATTCTTGTACCAATCTCCGCCATTTACTACGGCCCTTCTCAACGCAATGTAGAAAGTTGCAATAAGTTTTTCGTCTAGATAGAAACCATCTAACAAATCGTTAAGCCAATCCAAATACGGCTTATTGCTTCCGATATCAGCGCAGCGACTTTGATTTTGATCGTTATCCACCTTCATTTGATGAAGGGTTTTGACACTATCTTCGGACAAACCTGTAAAATTGATAACAGCAATCTCATCCGCATCTTTCGTTGTAATTTCAGAAGCACCAAGAAGATAATCCGTCGACACTCCAAAACATTTAGCGATAACAACTAAAGTTTCATAACCGGGTTCACTAATTCCATTAACATATTGCGATACAGTTTGCCTTGACCTGGAAATTTTTTTTGCAAGATCATCCTGTGTCATTTCACGCTCTTCCATTAGTTTGCGAATGTTTATGGCGAAAGGAGAAGTAAATTTTTCCATATTGTTTCTCTTGCGTCTTGACATTATATCACCTCAAAGTACGTTAATTATTGCAATATCAAATCCTTTGCAACAGCCTATTGACCATGCTGTTGTTGTTTGCTATAATCATTATAACGCAAGCGGCAACTGATTGCAACAACAATTTTCTGACAGATTGGAGGAAAACATGAAAAACAAAGACATTCGAGAAGCTGCGAAGCGGGCCGGTGTATGTTTGTGGCAGATTGCAGAACGTTTGAATATGAACGATGGCAATTTCTCACGCAAACTTCGCCGGGAGCTTTCAGCACCAGAGAAAGAGCACATTATGGAAATCATTCATGACCTGACAAAGGAGGTTCGCTAATGGCAGATATGCTCAAAACCCGGCCCTGTGTTAAAAGGGCACAATCCGAAGGCTATGACATTTCTGAATATGCCCTCCGGCATTGGATCCGAACTGGCGCTATCCCTGCCCGGAAAGTTGGTAATAGTTTTCTTATCTATTACCCTAATGTGGTCCGATTCTTGCAATGCGCCGATGGTTCCGACAATCCTCCGTTGTAATGGGAGGTATTGAAATGAAAAAGAAAGTGCAAAGTGCGCTCCTATATGGAAAAGAAAATGCCATCCCGTCAAAGGTTCTTGCCGAAGCATTGGGCTTCCGATCTGTCCGGGACCTGCAAAAAGCCGTCGAGGCAGAACGCGCAGCGGGGACAGTAATCCTCAGCGATCCACGCGGTGCCGGTTATTATCTTTCCAATGACCCGGAGGAACTGCGCCGTTTTACCCGGACATTAAACGCAAGAGCAAGGAACACAATGAAAGCTGCAATCTCGGCGCAAATGGCCCTTGATGCCGCCACAGGGCAAGTACGAATGGAAGGTTGGTGGACATAATCGCACAGAAAAGAATGTTTTCGCTGCAGGTAGTCGACACAGACCGATTTATGGAAATGCCTGTCAGCGCACAAGCTCTGTATTTCCATCTTGGAATGCACGGAGATGACGACGGTTTTGTTTCATCTCCCCGTAAGATTGCCAGAGCCGCCGGATGTAATGAGGACGATATTCGTCTATTAGTCGCTAAACAGTTTATCATTCCCTTTAACAGTGGCGTTGTGGTTATTACAGATTGGAAAGTCAACAACACCCTAAAGAATGACCGGTATCAAGAGACGATTTATCAGTCAGAAAAGGCCATGCTTCAATCAGAAAAGAGTGGCAAGTATATTCTTGGAACCAACATGGATCCAGAATGTTTCCAAGTTGGAACCAATATGGAACCACAACATAACATAACAGAACATAACATAGATAAACATAGAATAACTAATGGTGTTAAGGCGGACAAGCCGCCCTCCCGCCACAGTTTTTCCCCGCCAACTGTCGATGAAGTGAAGGCATATTGTCTGGCCAATGGTTACTCCGTCGATGCAGGGCGATTCGTGGATCATTACGAAAGCAACGGCTGGATGGTTGGCAAAAGCAAAATGCGTAGCTGGGAAGCTGCGGTAAGAAATTGGGCAAGAAAGGAGAAGCCAAATGCTGGAAAAACTGAATCTAAACTTACCTGGACAGTCGGCACAACAGTATGATCCCATCACCGCCGGCAAAATGAAGGCTGATACCGTCAATAGTATCGTTGGAACTCTTACCGGGCATGACTGTCCCAAATGTCTTAATCGCGGATCTATTGCTTTTCCTCGTGACGATGGCACCATTTTCACCAAAGAGTGCAGCTGTATGAAGATCCGCCGGTGCGTTTGGGAAATGGAACGTTCCGGGCTTAAAAATGTCATCCGCGACAAAACCTTTGATGCTTACATTGCTACGGAGCAATGGCAACAAGCAATTAAAGCCGGTGCAATGGCTTATGCGGATAATCCGGATGGATGGCTGCTGTTTTGTGGTCAATCTGGCAGCGGCAAAACTCACCTTTGTACCGCTGCTTGCCGCCAGCGACTCCTATCCGGGGATGAAGTGCGATATATGCCTTGGCGGGATAAAGTTGCAGAACTAAAAGCATTGGCTCTGGACAATGAGCATCGTGCTGATATGATCAACGGTTATAAATCCGCTCAGATTCTGTATATTGATGATTTGTTCAAGGTCGGTAAGGCTGCAGATGGTTCCACTAACCCCACCGGAGCAGATGTGAGCCTTGCGTTTGAGATCATCAATTACCGGTATGTAAATCACCTTCCCACCATCATTTCATCAGAAAAAACGCCACAGGAGCTGGTGGATATTGACGAGGCAACCGGAAGTCGCATCATCGAAATGTCCGGAAGCAACGTATTTTCAATTGGACGAGATTCCAAACGTAACTACCGCCTGCGTGGAATCAAATCAATCTGACGAGTGGAGGCACCATACATGGTATTGGCAACAACTAATGAAAATTGTTTTCTTCTCTGCCCAATATGTAGAAAGAAAACCAAGACAAAAGTATTACCAGAAACGGAATTGACTGACTTCCCTCTTTACTGCAGTCGATGCAAAACTGCAACAAAAGTGAATTACTTCAATGCCAGAGCCTAGAGCCAGAGCAATCCTGTCACCACGGGAGTCCTCTGGCTCTTTCTTTTTTCATCAATAAATGCCATAGGAGGTAATAAAAATGGCAAAAACATTTACTTACGAAGTCACAAAACACATCGGCACCATTGCTGAAAGCGGCTCTATGACTACTGAGCTCAATGTTATCTCATTCAATGGCGCAGAGCCCAAGTTTGATCTGCGCCGGTGGCGCGTAATCAACGGTGAGCGAAAAATGCAGAAGGGTATCACCTTTTCTGCAGAAGAACTGTCAGCGCTGCAGGGCCTGCTGAACAGCATGGAGGACATCAATGGCTGAGAAGCTGACACGAAAACAGGCCATAGTTCAGAAATGTCTGGATTGCTGCGGCGGAAACAAACCGGAGGTGCGCAAATGCCCGCTGTTGGATTGTCCCCTCTGGCCCTTCCGGACCGGTACCGAAAAGAAAGGAGATGGCGCAGCGGACTAACAATATGGCGGAGTGCTCATAATAGGCACTCCGCCGGATAAAAAAGGAGGAATTATGATAGCTTGTAATCTCAAGCGCCTGCCCAGGGCTGAACGCGCTGAAGGGCTCCGGCGCACTCTTGTTCTCTGCATTTCTCAGAAGCTGGGGCAGCTGGATATCGACGATCTAAAGGAGATTAACCTTACCATAAATCAATTGATTCAACGAAAGAAAAATGGTTTTGATAGTGAAGCAGCTATGTAAGATATACACCCACTTACCCCTAAAACCCCTCAAAAAGCCTAGTTTTGGGGACCTTTTTATAAGCCGACAGTTTATACCTCCCTTGGAAGATTACCCTCTAAATCGCTGCAAAATACAGTGTTTTCCGACCCTAGAAACGAAATTAAATGGCAGTAAAAAGGTATTTTCAGAGAAAGAGAAATAGGCACTATGTGAGGATTCCACATTGCTCCAACAAAACAATTGAAAGGAAGAATAGTTATGATCAATTCAATCCAAAAAGACGAGCGAAATATGCGTCCAGAAGAATTCCAGCGCAGACGGAGAGAAATACTGCTCCAGTACTTAACTCAAATTAAGAATGCGGAAGAACGCGGCGACTTTAATGAGGCATATTGGCTCCACAGGGATATGAAAATGGAGGATTCCTGGATGAGCTATATTTGGTCCCTCCGAGATTCCCCCGATGCGGAATCCGGCTTGCCTGAGCTTGGGCATGCACCGAATTTTACACTTGATGGGAATGAGCGCTATGAGGGCGCAGTGAATAATGAGATCAACAAATATCTGACCGAGGTCCCCTGGGCCAGGATGACCGAAAACGAAAAGGCCGCCGAAGCGAGAGCAAAAGAAGCAGATGCAAGCAGCCGCTTCACCGAATTTGTCAAGGGCCTTTGGGGTGAAGGAGCCAAAGATAAAAGCCAGAGTTCCCGGTTCTCTGCGTCTGCCGGTACTCCCAGAAACCATCCTAGCCTGCAGTCGGAGCAGCCTGTAACCGGCAACGATAGCATTTTATCCCTCGGATATGGTCCTCTTTCAACCGAATATGGCAACCCCAACGGTCTGTTTGGAATGGTTCAGCGTGGTGATGTATCAGAAACATATCACGATGGTTTAGGCAGCTCTTATCGAAAAAACAACACACCGTTTACAGATAGAGCGAACGGTACAACCGAAGCCGTAATGAATAAGAATGCTGTGTTTGCAAATGCCGGGGCGAATAGAAAGAAAGATGATGTCTTTGATAAAGTTGCAAGCGCCGTTAAAAGCACTAAGGCAGGATCCGCTGTTTCGGATGCTCTGGCTGATACGATTACCAAAAGATCCGGTACAAAACGAGAGGCAAATGATGATGACTTTAACGCTTTCATCAGTGCATTTCAGTCTGCTGCTGAGAAAACTTTAGTCCCGGAATCCACGTTAAAGATTCCCCCCAGAAGCGCAAAAGGTACTGCCTCTTCCAAAACCAGCGCGGCCAAGAAAACGGGCATCTCCGCGTCAAGCAGCTCCGGTAATTCCGATAGCGTTAAAAAGCCAAAATCACAAGCGTATCTTCGTAAGTAACACATAAATAAGAAGCCCCCACGGTACACACTAACCGGAGGTGGCTTCTTACAAAATGCCGCTCAGATTATTCCTGGCAGCTGCTATATTGTACTGTTATTATTTTTTACCGGCTTGTATCTAAGATACCCAGGCCCATTTTTCCGGCACCCCCCTCCCCTTGGTATGCGAAGATTTGGGGATAAAAAATGGATGTGTGATATACATCCCAGCCCCGCCGCGACCCGCCCCCCGTTTTTCCGCTACCCCCTCCCCGGTGGTGCTCGCAGGATGCTTGATCGGATCCGGGCCTTTGCGCACACATCTGAGGTTCTTAATGGCCCAGTAACCCAGGCCGGAGCCTTGATTGCCTTTCTGAGCCCGGAAACCCTGCAAAAATGCATGTTTTTCCGAGCAAACCACTTCGGGTGATGCAGAGATATACCCGAAATAAAAAGCCGTCACAGGGCTGGCTATGCCGCCACAAACAAGCTAATCAAGCACTAAAGACCGGGAACCGCCACAGAAAAGCGGTATCCCGGTCTTTGTTGTTCGTTATCCAATGCCCTGGATGGTGTTTTCATACAGGAAGTCTTTGAGTGTGTCGCTATCGCCTGTGTTGTAGTAGTCAAGCAGCAGAGTGTTGAACTGCTCCATGTGCTTATCTGTGATCGTCAGGAATCCAGCACCGGAGGAAACGAGGATCTTGTTTGCAAGGGTCATACTTGTGCGCTTGTTTCCGTCCCAAAAGAATTGTCCCCTTGCACCCCATACAAAAGCCTCCAGAGCCTTTGCTGTTGCGGTAGTGTCTGCAGTCAGGATTGTGTTCAACTCCGCTCTTGTCGCATCCTCTGCCGGGACTGGTGGAATGTAGTCTGTGCCGGAGATGCCAACAGAGCCGGTTCGCAGCTTGCCCCACTCCAAAGCCTCATTCCGGGCGATATGCTCATTTAGCTTGCACCAGTATTCAAAAGTAATCGGTTCACCCATGGTGCCCAGCAGGAACCGCCACGCATCCCGCATATTCAAAACAGCCTGAATATCGTCAAGCTGAACACTCGGCACATTTACACCCTGTAAAATAGTCTTAGTTTGTGGGAATGTGATATTTCGGTTTTCCATCCGCATACCACAATACACGTTTTCATCCCACTTCTTTTTTGCAAGAAACAAACTTTGTTCTGGGGTCATTTGGAATTTATCAGGGTAGTTCTTCATTCTGTGACCTCCTGCGTGCCATCACGCTCCATTGCTTCATCAATGGCACGGTTAATAAAGGCGTTCACGCTCTCGCCGTGCTGCGTGGCGTGGGCCTGTACAGCGTCCTTTTTGCCCTTAGGCATGGTTAGGTTAACCCGGTCATAAGCCTTTGCAATATATTTATTCTGTGCTTTCGTTGATGCTTTACCCATGTACATACCTCCTTGTATCTCATAGTATACTACACATCAAATAGTTGCGCAACTATATATAATCAACAAATATCGTTGCGCAAATATGTGCAATATTCCATCTTGATATAGTTGCGCAACTATATTATTATATAGCCAGAGACGAGGGGACAACAGAGACCCACCCGGTAAGTCGACCCCCACACCAAAGACTACAACAGCGGTGGAATTATTACAAGGAGGTTCACACAATGAGTATGAACGAAATGGAAACCAAGGTTAAGGAGCTCCGGGAACTGCGCCGAATGGCTGAAGAACTGGCCGGAGAGATCGCCGCGATTGAAGACGATATCAAGGCCACCATGACAGCGGCCGCCACCGATGAGATCAGCGGCCCCACGTTCAAGATCACCTGGAAGCATATCACCAGCAGCCGCCTGGACAGCAAGGCCCTGAAAGCAGCTGCCCCAGAACTCTGGGAGCGGTTCACAAAAACCACCACTTCCCGCCGCTTTGTCGTAGCATAAGAAAAGCCCCTTGCATCAGCCCGCCAAGACTGAGATGCAAAGAGCCTAACGCCACCGACCGGAGGCAAGTTTATTATAGCTTGCCTCCTTCCTAAAATCAAGGAGGAATTGCATGCACTATATTCTTTTTTGCTTTGTGCCCCTTATCGCCGTGATAGATAGCCTTTACAATGGTCGCGGTTGGTATTAATTATTAACATACAATGGGAGGACGTATCATGAAACAATTTATCATTAACTCTTTGGATAAGCTGTCAGAAGAAGATCTGCGACTTGTTACTGTAGTAATAATGGAGCTGCTCAAAGAGAATACGAAATAACAGAGAAAGCCGGGAGCAATCCCGGCTTTCTGTCTGTTTCGAATGCAAAAGAATTCCGGGAAACAGCAGCTATGATAAGAAATGAAGCAGAACCTAGCCTAGCGGAGGAGTTACCGGAAACCGGCTCTCTTGCCACGCCCATCAGTTCTGCTTCTAAAAACAATATATCTGAGGACGTAGCAAACGTCAAGGACACCGGTGCTGTGGAGCTGGGATTCCAGGATGCAGTCTACGCGATTGATGAGGCGCTGGGCGTAAAGAGATCTGTTGACGCAAATACCGGAAGCAATTATAATGATACTATCAACAATGGAGGTACCGAATATGACAGAGGAACAGGCACTGGAGATTCTGCGGAAGGAATGGCCGGAGTACAACGACGCGACGGATATGAAGCTGAAGGACAGAGAGAGCATGGTGGAGTGGCTCAGCATTCTGGAGTCCTTCGCTTAATTCTGCAGGTGTGCATCTTTTCAATAAGCAATTATTAAGCAAACCGAAAGCAAAGAAAAAGCAAAAATCAAAGGGCAAAACCGCCTCTATATTTTGGCTACCATTTGGCTACCCACGTTACAAAAAGAGCTTTCCGGTAGCCAAAACGATACGCAACGCAGAATTCGAAAAATGATTGCGCTGCAACACATTTTCGCACATCTCAAAACAGGAGAAAACAGCAAAATCACCACTCGTAATGAGAAGGTCGCCTGTTCGAGTCAGGTCACTAGCTCCATAAAAAGAACCAACCCACCTGGGTTGGTTCTTTTTATATGCGGTGAGCTGACTCGAAAACAATATGTGACAGTCCGGTGGACTGTCACTCGATGGGGGCTCGACCACATCGACACCTTAATTTTCATTTCCATAGGAAATGAAAATGTAAACGAGTCAGGTCACTAGCTCCATAAGAAGAACCAACCCATATGGGTTGGTTCTTTTTATATGCGTTGAACTGACCCGAAAATAATATGTGACAGTCCGGTGGACTGTCACTGGATGGGGGCTCGATATGGAGCGTCAGGTCTCTTGCTCAACAGAGTGTCGAGTTGCCGGCTTCCGGTCGATTCTTCATTGGCAATTCAACTGAAATATTCTAAAATAATTTTATAAACAGAAAAATTTCAAACATTTCAGAAACATTTATGTGATATTCTGCATTTATCAAATTCATAAAGGAGCCCGGATTCTATGAACATCTTCTCTCTCGTTCTTCACAAGCTGAGATCCTTCCGCATAAGCATCCCCTCCCTCGTTTTGCTGGTACTTGCATCCTATCGCACGCTGACCTCCGGCTATTCCATTGAGCTGGTGGGCATCTGCGCCAGTGTGGTCCCCTTCATCTGTCAGTTCAAGAATTTCCCGCAGCGGCCCGATGGTGTCAGTGAACGAAAAGACGTTATCGGTAATTTTCTGATGAATCTGGTTCTGATGGCTGTCTATCTTGCCTATATCCTGGTGCTGACCTTCATCGGCAGCCGCTTCATCCCCGGTTACATTCCCAATCCCCACTTCTACCCCATGATGCTTCTGGCAATCTGCGCCAATGTGGTATTTATTTCCGTGATCATTCCCATCTGCCATGATCTGAAGCCCCTGCAGCGGGCCATGCCCGGCATTCTGATGTGCAACGGGCAGCTGGTATTCATGATGATGGCCGCCGATTACGTGGAAAAAGTCAACCCCGCCCGGCTCCCCTCTTTTGCTTTGGGATTCTCCGGTCTGGTTTTGATCCTGGCATTTGGTTTTATCACGATTTGCTATTCCGAGAAAAAGAAACAGTAAAAAGAAACCTCCACGGCAAAAGCCGTGGAGGTTTTTCTCATTGTGTGATCATTTCAATGCCACGCTGGAGA
The DNA here is from genome assembly GCA_015068305.1 of Oscillospiraceae bacterium. Classification (GTDB taxonomy): domain Bacteria; phylum Bacillota; class Clostridia; order Oscillospirales; family Oscillospiraceae; genus Faecousia. Next base: position 62,367 of record SVKV01000002.1, on the reverse strand, counting down.
GTATCCCCATCAATGGCACCCATGGCATAGGCTACCATGCTTCCGTCCGCACCGATGAAGAAGGTAGTCGGCAGAGAACTGACCGCATAGGTCATGGCCGCCTCCTGGTTCACATCAAAAACAACCGGGAAGCTGTAGCCGCTGTCGGCGACAAAGGACTTCGCGGTGTCCAGGGTTTCTCTGGAGCCGTCGGTCATATTCACCATCAGAAACTGGATTTCCTCTCCCTGGGCCAGATAGGCCTCATCAAAATCCGGCATTTCGCTTTTGCAGGGGCCGCACCAGCTGGCCCAGAAATTCAGCACGATGGGTTTTCCGAAATAATCGGACAGTCTGACCTCATTTCCCTGGGCATCCAGGGCGGTAAAGTCCGGGGCAGTCATAGGTTCCGTTTCCGCCTGAGCTTCTGTCTCCTCAGGAGTTTCCGTCTCTTTCGGGATTTCATTTTCAGCAGGAACTTCCGTCTGAGGCACAACCGGTGCCTGAGTTGCCAGCTGATCCACCTCGTAGGCGCTGCCCAGCCGGTCATAGAGCACGGACGCACCGCCGATCAGCGCAACCAGCAGCACCGCAAGAACGATCCAAGTAATTTTTTTCTTCATATTCTCCACCTCAGCTCATCCAGGACAAAATCCGTCCCAAAGTTCCGGTGGCCATCAGCACACCTACAAAGATCAGCAGCGCACCGCTGATCATATTGACCAGATTGTAATGACTCTTGATCCAGTTAAAGGCAGACTTTAGCTTGTCAATCAGCAGCGCGCTGACCATAAAGGGAATACCCAGGCCCATGGAATAGACCAGCAGCATCAGCATTCCCTCCAGCACGTGACCCTGCTGGGAGGCCAGCATCAGCGCAGAACCCAGGAACGCGCCCACACAGGGGGTCCAGCCCACGGAAAAGACAATGCCGAACAGGACGGAAGAAAAGAATCCGTTGGGGGATACATTATTGCTGACACCGCCCCGGAACAGATTCAGCTTCACAACGCCCATAAAGTTCAGACCAAATACAATCACGATCAGTCCGGACACCACATTCACTGCGGTCTGGTACTGCTTCAGAAAGCTGCCCAGGGTTCCGGCCAGCGCACCCATGGCCACAAATACCACCGTAAAGCCCAGGACAAAGCCCAGTGCGCCGGTCATTGTCTTCTTGGTGGACCGCTCTCCGCCGCCGGCGAAATAGGAAATATAAATGGGCAGCATCGGCAGCAGGCACGGGGAAATAAAGGTAATGATGCCCTCCAAAAATGAAATCATATATTGCATAGTTCACAGTCCTTTCTCTTCGGAATTTAAACAAGGGGAGGTGGCTTTCGCTTCCTCCCCATGGTATCAGAACTTTGCGCCTGTTTCCGTGATCTTATCACGGATCGCCAGCAGGTCATCAAAGGTTTCGGGACGTTTGGAAACATCCCGCAGCAGGGCCGACGGATGATAAATGGCCGTCATCCAGATGCCGCCCTTCTGCACCCAGGTACCGTGCTGCCGGGTGATCCGGTAATCCGGATCAATGAGCCGCTTGGCAGCCACCCGGCCCAGACAGACAATAATTTTCGGCTGGATCAGCGCCACCTGGTTGCGCAGGTAAACGATGCAGGCATCCTGCTCTGTTTCCAGAGGATCCCGGTTCCGGGGCGGACGGCACTTGACGATGTTGCCGATGTAGCAGTTTTCCCGGCTCAAATCGATGATGGACAGCATATCGTCCAGCAGATGACCGGCAGCCCCGACAAAGGGTTCTCCCTGCAGGTCTTCCTGTTCGCCGGGTCCTTCGCCCACAAACATCACATCTGCCGTCTTGGGGCCGACGCCAAAGACCACATGATTCCGGGTCTCACACAGACCGCACCGGGTGCAGGTTTTACAGGTTTTTTCCAGGGCATCCCAATCCATCATGATCAGCGGCTCCTCCTGCGGCTTGTTCTGCGGCGGCGCCGCCGGTTTCTGGCCATAATCCGCCGGGTATGATTGACAACCAGGTAAACCGTCAGCGGCACCAGAATCACCAGGCACACAATGCCCACGAATGACAAAAACTGAGAAAGGTTCGAGTCGTCCCGGGACGCGGCACCCTGGATATCCAGATCCAGATCCGCCACTGCACGGACCGGGGACATGGCATAAAGCTCTGCCTCCGCCACGCAGGAGGTTCGGTACCAGATCTGCAGATTTGCAATATTCTGATCCTTTTCCAGCGGTGCTTTCAGTCCGCCTCCCACCACCGAATACTTAAGGATCAGATTGTCAAGCCTTGCACTGGCCGGAAGGATGGCATCCTTGGAAACATGGGTCTGGGCAACCACATCGTTTTCACCGCCGGCCACCGGGAACTGAGCCATGGACTGTCCTTCGTGGAGCAGACGGCAGATTTTGTAGTTATCAAAGGCATAGTCCAGGAGCACCCAGGCCTCTTCGTAGTTGCCGTAGCTTTCCACGACCCAGCTCTTGTCCTTGTTGAAAACACGCTTGCAGCCCATGACCACGACGGTATAGGACATGCCCTTGTTCTCCGCCGTACATACCAGAGACGCACCGGAGAATTCGGTATAGTGGGCAAGGCCGCCGGTAGCGCCCTTATAGTTGTGCTGAGGAACGATGGTTTCCTCGATCAGATAGTTCAGAGATTTCAGCGCCCGGGCATCGGATCGGTTGGTTGCAGGAACTGTGTAGGCCTTGGCACAGAAGAGTTTCCGGAAGTCCTCATTCTTCAGTGCTTCCTCCACGATGCGGGCCATATCCCGGGCTGTGGTGCTCTGACCTTCGGAGCCCAGGCCGTGGCAGTCGGTAAAACGGGTATTGGTACAGCCTACCCGGTCGACCCACTCATTCATCATTTTGACGAAGGACTCCTGGGAATTGGCGATATGCTCGGAAATGGTAACGGCGGCATCGTTGGCCCATTCCAGGAACATGCAGTACAGCAGATCCCGCAGGGTCATCACTTCGCCTTCCTTCAGCTTGGAATTCTTCGCACCTGCCGGAAGATATTTGTAATTGCGGCTGCTGATGGTAACATCCGCATCCAGATCGCCGTTTTCAATGGCGACGATGGCCGCCACGATCTTGGTCAGGGTACCGGGCTGCAGTTCCAGATCCGGGTTATAGGCATAGACCACCGTGCCGGTATTGCGCTCGTAGACAAAGGCAGATACCGCGGTCTCCAGCATCGGGTTGCTGCCGCCCAGGGGCTCCTGGGCATCCAGAGTCCGGCAGCCGTTGAGGATTGTCGCCAGGCCGTACTCCGCCTGGGGTGCCGTTTCTCCTTCTGCCGAAGGAAGGGTCTCCACCACTGCCTCCGTGGGAAGTCCCGTTTCCGTTGCCGCAGCAGGAATCAATATAAACTGCACTGTCAGAAGCAGGCAGAGGATCATGCAGATTATTTTTTTCATAAATCGACCTCAATACTTTTCATGTCAGACTTGTCCGACGCAGAAATGTCGTGTATAATGGAGATAGTTTAGGTCATTATATCAGCTTTTCCTTTTATAGTCAATGCGGGAGGTTTGAAGTTAAATGAAAGTTAAGCGAATTCAATGGCTCACGGTGCTGAGCATTGTCTTCGCCGCGTTTGTCGTGGGCTTCTTCGCCGGAAGAAACCTGGACCGCACGCCGGTGCAGATTCAAACGCTGCGTACTGCCTCCGCGCCGGCTGAAACCGTGCCCCAGGCTGCTTCAGAGCCCCAGACGCTTCCGGAGGAAACCCAGCCGCCGGAGCCCGTGGGTCTGATCAACCTCAATACCGCCGGACCGGAGCTGCTGGAAACACTGCCCGGCATCGGTCCTGCATTGGCACAGCGCATCATCGATTACCGGGATGCCCACGGCCCCTTCCCCTCCGTCGGTTCGCTGATGAATGTCAGCGGCATCGGCGAAAAGAAGCTGGAGGCTGTATGGGATCTTGTTACAGTGGAAGGAGATTCATAAATGAAAATACTGGTCGTTGACGACGAAATGCTGCTTGTTAAGGGCATTCGTTTTAATCTGCAGAATGAAGGCTATGATGTGATCACCGGCTGCAACGGTCTGGAGGCCGTCAGACTTGTTCAGGAGCAGCAGCCCGATCTGGTGGTTCTGGACGTGATGATGCCGGAGATGGACGGTCTGACCGCCTGCAGCAAGATCCGGGAGTTTTCCGATGTTCCCATCATCATGCTCACCGCAAAAACCGACGATATGGACAAGCTTCTGGGCTTTGACCACGGTGTGGATGACTATCTGACCAAGCCTTTCAATATTCTGGAGCTGAAGGCCCGGATCCGGGCTCTGCTGCGCCGGGCCGGCAGCCGCAGCGATAAAGCTGCGCAGCCCACCAATACCCTCACCATCGGCTCCATCACACTGGATCTGGACGCCCGGAACGCCTACCGCAGCGGCACGCTGGTGGATCTGACTGCCAAGGAATTTGATGTGATTGAATTTCTCATGCGCAATCCCAACCGGGTCTACTCCCGGGAGGCGCTGCTTGATACCATCTGGGCCTATGAATACCGCAGCGACATCCGCACGGTGGATGTGCATATCCGCAGACTCCGGGAAAAGCTGGAGGAAAATTCCGCAGAACCCAAATATATTCTGACAAAGTGGGGCGTTGGCTATTATTTCAAGAAGTGATAAGCCCATTGTGGGCCGGTATACCAATTCGCAGCTGCGCTATGCCCTTGTTTATGTGGTCATTACCTCCATCGCGCTGCTGATTCTGAATATATTCTGCTCCAACATCAGCCAGGAACTTTTCAACAAGAATAAGGAAGTAGCCATGATTGAAAGGTGCCAGCTGGCGGCAGATGAAATATCCAAGCTGGAAGTCATCAATCCTTCCACTGTGTCCGATGCGGTTTCCCGGATGGAAAGCATGAATGTGACACGGCTGATTGTGACGGATCACACCGGTCTGATTATCCACGATACCTATCAGACCGGATCCCGGTATGCCCTTTTTCCGGAGATCGTCCAGGCAATGGCTGGAAACGACGTCTTCTCCTGCCATTATCACGACGGCGCCATGCAGTCCCAGGCGGCAACCCCCATCGTTTCCTACAAAACCACCCTGGGCTGTGTTTACATGATGGAGTACGACACCGAACAGGGCAGCCTCATCCAGTCCCTGCAGACCAATGTGCTGCGGATCACCCTGATTCTGGAATTTGTGGTCATCCTCTTTTCCTTTGCCTTCGCCAATACCTTCTCCCGGCGGCTGCGGCAGATCATGCATTCCATGCACATCATCCAGCAGGGCGACTACTCCCATAAGGTTAAGCTGGGCGGCAGAGATGAGCTGACTTTCCTGGGTGACGAATTCAACGATCTGACGGAGCGGCTCCAGACATCGGAGCAGAAGCGTCACCGGTTTGTTTCCGATGCATCCCACGAGCTGAAAACGCCCCTGGCCTCCATCAAGCTGCTGACGGACTCCATTTTGCAAAACGATATGGATATGAGCACTGTTCGGGAATTCGTGGAGGACATCGGCAACGAGGCGGACCGCTTAAACCGCACCACCTCCAAGCTCCTTTCCCTGGCCCGGATCGACGGCCAGCAGATCCAGGAATCGGAGATCATCAACATGGCACCTACGGTGGAAAAGGTTGTGCATATGCTCTCCGGCATTGCAAAAAAGAACGGCATCACCATGGAATGCGATCTGACGCAGGATTCCCCGGTGCTGATCCTGGAGGACGATCTATATCAGATTGCCTTCAACCTGGTGGAAAACGGCATCAAATACAATGTTCCCGGGGGTAATCTGACTGTCCGTCTGCTGCGGCAGGATGACAATGCCCTGCTGCAGGTCAGCGACACCGGCATGGGCATCCCGGAAGAGGCTCTGGGTCATATCTTCGAGCGGTTCTTCCGGGTGGATAAGTCCCGTTCCCGGGCCTCCGGCGGCAGCGGTCTGGGTCTTTCCATCGTCCGCACCATCGTCCAGCGCAACCGGGGCGATATTTCCGTGGAATCCCAGCTTGGGAAAGGCACCACCTTCACGGTCAGCTTCCCCATTTTCGATACGGAGGTGGATGAAGAATGAGAAAAGTTATCGCGCTGCTTCTTTCGATGCTCCTGCTGCTTTCCGGTTGCTCCTTGGCATTGGACAACATCAAAGAGCCTGTGGAATTCTACTATCTTCGCGCCTGCAGCACACCGGACGACCACAAAACTTATTTCACGGAAGGTGCCATTGCCCCGGAAACCCGGGAAGCCACCGGCCGCAGGCAGGATCTTTACTACCTGCTTTCCATGTACCTGCGGGGGCCCCAGGATTCTCAGTTGGTTTCTCCTTTCCCCACCGGCAGCACCGTGGTAAAAGTCCGGCAGGAAGACCGGAAACTGACCGTTTATCTGAACGCAGTGGCCGCAAACCTGGAGGATTTCGACCTGACCCTGGCAAATGCCTGCTTAACCAAAACATGCCTGGCCCTGGCGGATGTGGACACGGTTTACATTGAATCCCGGGGGATCGATGATAAGATCCTGTTTTCCGCAACCATGACCGCCGATGATCTGATTCTGAAAGAATCTCCCCCGCCGTCCACCGATGGCCCGGAAGAAACCCAATAACGGAGGAAAACCCATGAAATTCATTTCCTGGAATGTCAACGGCCTGCGGGCCTGCATGAATAAAGGCTGGAAGGAATTTTTCGACAGCTGCGACGCGGACTTTTTCTGTCTGCAGGAAACCAAGCTCCAGGCCGGCCAGATTGAGCTGGAGCTGCCCGGCTATGAGCAGTACTGGAACTATGCAGAAAAGAAAGGCTATTCCGGCACCGCCATCTTCACCAGGCACAAACCGCTTTCCGTCCGCTACGGTGTGGGCGTACCGGAACTGGATACCGAAGGCCGGATGATCACCCTGGAATACGAAAACTTTTTCATCGCCACCTGCTATACCCCCAATGCCCAACGGGAGCTGGCCCGGATTGACCACCGGTTGAAATGGGACGAGGCCTTCCGGAATTACCTGGCTGAACTGGATAAGGAAAAGCCCGTCATCGTCTGCGGCGATCTGAACGTGGCCCATCAGGAGATCGATCTGAAAAATCCCAAGTCCAACCGGGGCAACGCCGGCTTCTCCGACGAGGAGCGGGGCAGCTTTACTGAAACCCTTGCCAAAGGCTTCACGGACACCTTCCGCCATTTAAATCCCGAGGCGGTGGACTGCTACACCTGGTGGAGCTATATGTTCAAGGCCCGGGAAAAGAACGTGGGCTGGCGTATCGACTATTTCCTGGTTTCCGACCGGATCAAGGAGAAAATTGTGGGCGCACCCATTTATAAGGACACCCTGGGCTCCGACCATTGCCCGGTGGGTCTGGAACTGGATATGTAACCGAAGGGACGGCAGAAGCCGTCCCTTTTTATTCCCGGATCAGGATTCCTGCCTGTCCGTCCCGGATCTCCAGATAGGCATTTTTCAGCTTTGTCATGTAGGCAAAGGGCTCTTCCGGATAGACGGGAACATATTTTCCCCGGCCCCCGCTTTCCTTCGGCAGCAGCCGGAACTCCGGCCTGTCCCGGGAAAAGAGTTTGCAGGGCAGCTTCTTCTCCACCCCGAACCGGCCCTCCATCGGCACACAGATTCCCAGATCCTGCCGCTCCCCGCCGCAGGAAACCTCCAGCCGGTGCATCGTATCGCCGGAAAGCCGGCATCGGCAGGAAAACCGGTAGTAAAGGCCCTGCTTTACCACCTCAACATTGCCCACTGTCCTGTCGCCGATCCTTACATCATAGCTTCCAACCATAAAGAATCCCCCCTTACCGCCTAGCATATGCGGCAGGGGGTGTTGTTTTTCTTCTCAGGTCGGACGGCCTCCCAGTCCAAAACTGACCGCGATGGCATCGTCTACCTGCATCATCTGATTCTCGTCCAGGTGGCCCATATGCTCCCGGAGCCGTTTTTTATCGATGGTGCGGATCTGTTCCAGCAAAATCACAGAATCCTTGCTCAGGCCCACACTGCCGCCGGGGATATTGATATGTGTGGGGAGCCGGGCCTTGCCGGTCTGGCTGGTGATGGCTGCAGCGATAACTGTGGGAGAATGGCGGTTTCCGGTATCATTCTGAACGATCAGAACCGGCCGGGTGCCGCCCTGTTCGCTGCCCACCACCGGAGACAGATCTGCATAAAAAATATCTCCCCGCTTGACGGTACTTTCCATGTGTTTCACACTCCGTAGCGATTTGCCTGCGCTACCGGAAATGTCCATATGTAACGCAGCTTATCTCTATTCTCCCACGCTACATTGGAAATTATACGGCAGCACCTGCAAATAATCCTATGAAAGGATCATCCCGATTGCTACAAAATCCGGAAATCTTCGATCTGCATCGTCACGATCCGGCGGCCGTCATAAAGAATTTCAGCCTGGATGGGCACATCCTCGCTGCTGAGCCAGATTTCCAGCTGCAGGGCATCCTCTTCATAACTGTCGTTGATGGTCAGACGAAGCAGCTCTTCTTCCACGGTGCAGGCCGTCAGATAGCCTCCCAGCAGCGTTTTCAGCAGAATCCAGGGTCCGCTGACCGGTGTCACCTGGTCATCTGCCAGCAGCGGAAAGGACAACGCCACCTCATCGAAGGTCAGAAAGCCCTCCTCTCCCTTGAACCGGCCGGTAATCCCCGAAATCGTATCGGGCGCTTCCACCCGGAATCCCAGGTCTCCATCGTTGTTTCCCTCGCACTGGAGGGTAAATTCCTGGAGCGTGTCCCCATAGTCTGCAAAAATACGGGCAGTGAAGGTGCATCCCTCACTGCCCAGCAGTTTGGCCCTCAGATTCATGATGCGGTCCATTTCGTCCCGTTTCCCGGTGCATCCTGTCAGGATGACCAGCGCAATCATCAGTGCCGCCAGTTTTTTCAATTTTAGATCCCGCCCTATTTCAGTAGTCGCGGTAAGACATTCAGCATATCTGTCGGCAGCATGCCATACTGGCCGATCTCGGCCCCACAGATATCACCGGCTGCACCGTGAAGCCATGCACCGCAGGCAGCCGCTTCCAGCGGCCCGATCCCCTGGCCGATCAGACTTACGATGATGCCGGCAAGGACATCGCCGCTGCCGCCCACAGCCATGCCGGGATTTCCGGTGGGATTTATGTAGGTGGTTTTCCCGTCAGTGATAACCGTATTGTGCCCTTTCAGCAGCACGATACACCCTGTATCCCGGGCCATTTCCTCTGCTGCCGCCACCCGGTCGTCTGCATTTCCTCCAAGTCTTGCAAACTCGCCGGCGTGGGGTGTCAGAACGGTGGGGTTTGTCCTTCCGCGCAGTATATCTTTATGCGGGGCAACCACATTTATGCCGTCCGCATCCAGAACCACCGGGCAGTCGGCCCTTTCAAGGACCGTCTTTACCACCTGAAACGTGCCCTCACTCTGTCCCAGACCGGGACCCATCAGTACCGCATCCATCTGGGGCAGTCTGGAAAGAATCTCCGGGATTGCCCCATGGGACAGTTTTCCGTCTTCATCCGGCAGCGGGAACACCACCGGCTCGTTGAGTTTCATCGCTTCAATGGCATAGATGCTTTCGGGAACACCCAGAAATACCAGTCCGGCACCGCTGCGCAGGGCACCCATGGCGGCAAGATAAGCCGCCCCGGTAAAGCCCCGGCTGCCGCACAGCAGCAGGATTTTTCCGAAATCGCCCTTGTGGGCACATTCCTTCCGGTCCGGCAGCAGCTTTAAGACTTTTTCATGACTCAATTCCATGTAAGCATCTCCTCAATTTCTGCTTCGGTCACAAAACCCTTTGATGCACCGCTGACACGGATTTTTGCAGCGGCAAAAACCTGGGCCCGCTTCAGACAATCCACCGGGTCAAGGCCCTTGGCATAAAAATGCAGGAATGCACTGAACAGGGCATCACCTGCACCCACCGTGTTGACCACTTCCCCCACATGGGCCGCCGGCATTTCATGAAACCAATCATTTTCCCGAACATACATCAGCGCACCCCTGCTTCCCCGGCCAAGAACGATGACCGGAGTCCGGTAAGCCTCTTCCAGCGCGCCGATAAACCCGTAGGGATCATCGCCGATTCCTTCATCGCTTAAGAAGAGGATATCGGCACACTCCATAAACTCCCGGTTGTAGTCGTCAAAGATATTGCTCAGAACATGGACATCTGTGGCAATTCTTTTACCCATCTTTTTTGCAAGATGCAGCAGTTCCCGGTTAAAATTGATGTTACAGGCCACCACGATATCCGCATCCGCCACCTGTTCCTCAGAAAAATCATAGGAAGCTTCCTGGATATCCTTCAGATCGCAGTGGATCTGCCTCCGGCCGCTCTGATCGTAAAGCACCACGGAGCTGGGTGTCTCCCCCAGCTTTGCTTTCAGATGTTCCGTTCCGATACCGGCAGCGGTCAGTTCATTTTGGATGTACGATGCCGGAAAGTCCCTGCCGGTCATGGAAAGCAGTCTGGTTTCATCTCCCAGGGTTTTCATGGCCAGTGCAATATTATATGCCACACCGGAAACAGCAGTGCTGATTCCAAAGAACGGATAGTCGATCGGATAGTAGTCAATAGGAAACTTTTGCACCTTTACGGTGGTTTCCGTATTCACAAGGCCGGAAATCAGAATTCTGCTCATAGCTTCACCCTTACAGGTTATAAAGTTCCGTATACTTCTTCGTCAGGTAGTCGGTATAGTAAGAAGCATCAAATTTGCCGCAGACCTCTTCAAAGAGGGCACCGGGCTTTTTGAAGCTGGCATGGCGGTGGATGTGTGCTCTCAGCCAGCCGGTGACTCTGCTGAGGTCACCCTGTGCAACATCTGCCCAGATATCACCCAGTTCCTTTTCCATGACTTTGAGCATCTGGGGGCCGTAGGCGCTGCCCAGGGCATAGGAGGGGAAATAACCCACGGAGCCGCCGGACCAGTGGGAATCCTGGAGGCAGCCCAGGGCATCATTGGGAACATCCACACCCAGATATTCCTTGTACAGACGCTTCCATTCGGCAGGAATATCCGCAACTGCCAGAGTGCCGCCGATGACCTGCTTCTCGATCTCGTAGCGGACCATCACATGGAGCGCATAGGTCAGTTCGTCAGCCTCGGTACGGATGAGAGAGGGCTCTGCCTTGTTGATAGCCCGGTAGAACATCTCCTCGTCGATGCCTTCCAGCTGCTGGGGGAACAGCTCCTTTGTCTTGGGGAAGATGGCATGGACAAAGGCACGGCTGCGGCCGATGATGTTCTCATAGAACCGGCTCTGGCTTTCGTGAATGCCCATGGACACGCCGCCGGAGAGAGCGGTGTAGTTATAACAATCGTCGGCACCCAGTTCATACAGGGCATGGCCGCCCTCATGGACCACGGAGAACATGGAAGAAACCAGGTTGTCCTCATAGTAATGGGTGGTGATGCGCACGTCCTTGTTGTTGAAATTGGTGGTATAGGGGTGCTCCGTCTCGGCGATGCCGCAGTGGGTCCGGTCCATGCCCAGCACTTCCATCAGATAATCGGAGAATTTCCGCTGAATTTCAACAGGATAATGCTTATAGAGGAAGGCATCCTCAATCTGGGGTACCGCCTGGATCTTTGCGATCAGGGGGACAATGGTATCGCGCAGCTGTGCGAAGAAAGCATCCAGGGTTTCCATATTCAGACCCTCTTCGTACTCATTCAGCAGTGCGTCGTAGGGCTTCATATCGGGGTTATAGTAACCGGCAAATTTCCGGTTATAGTCCATGATCTTTTCCAGGTACGGGGCAAAGGAAGCAAAATCATCTTCGTTCTTTGCCTTGGCCCAGACTGCCTGGGCATCGTTCATCAGCACGGAATAGGCCACATATTCCTCCGCCGGGATCTTCCGGGTCTGGTCGAAGCCCTTGCGCAGCACTTCCACTTCCCGCTTCGTCTGGGGATCCAGTTCATCCCCATGGGATTCCAGATAGGACAGAAGCTCCTCATTTCCGGGATCGGTGCTCAGATTGTAAGTAATTTCAGACATGATCTCCATGGTCTTGCCCCGACCTTCCCAGGTATCGCTGGGGGCAGCAGTGGTGGCATCCAGATAAAGAACGCCCAGCGCATGGTTATAGGCTGCCATGGTTGCCTGGAATTTCTTTAATGCGGCAACAGCCTGCTGCACAGATTCATATTTCATTTTGTTTTCCCCTTTCGTGTGCGTTTTTTATACCATACCACACCCCGAAAGATCCGTCAATTGAAGAAATTTTGCTTGCATATCTCAATTGAATATGTTAATATATCTGGGATATCGTAAAAAGCTGTGACTGGGCTGCCTTGTATTGGGAAAGCATTTCAGAGAGAGCGGGATGGTGGGATCCGCTTATGTGCAATACCGGGCCTTCTCCCATGAGCTGCCCCTTGAAGCAACAGTAGAGGGTGCCGGGTGGTTCCGTTACAAACTGCGAGCGTAATTGCGCTTCTAAGCTGCGCCTTTTGGCGAATTAGCGGGTGGTACCGCGGAAGGAATGCCTTTCGTCCCGATTGTTGGGATGAAGGGTGTATTTTTTTGTAAGTAAACCTTTTAGGAGGAAAGATAATGAAAGAACAATTAGAGCTGATTAAGCGCAATGCGCTGGCTGCTCTGGAAGCTGCGGAAACTCCCGCTGCTCTGGAAGAGCTGCGCGTCAAGCTGCTGGGCAAGAAGGGCGAACTGACTGCCGTTCTGAAGATGATGGGCAAGCTCTCCCCCGAGGAGCGCCCCATTATGGGTCAGATGGCCAATGCGGTCCGCGCTGAAATCGAGGCCAAGCTGGAAAGCTGCAAGGCTTCCATCGGTGCCAAGGTTCTGGAAGCAAAGCTGGCAAGCGAAGCCATCGACGTGACCATTCCCGGTGACGAGATCGAGCTGGGCCATCAGCATCCCATGAACATGGTGCTGCAGGAGATCAAGGACATCTTTGTCGGTCTGGGCTACACCGTTGTTGACGGCCCCGAAGTGGAGCTGGCAAGCTACAACTTCACCCGGCTGAACATCGAAGAGGGCCACCCCTCCCGTGACCGCTCCGATACCTTCTACTTCGACGATAATGATGAGGTTCTGCTGCGGACCCAGACCAGCCCCATGCAGATCCGCTTCATGGAAAACAACAAGCCTCCCCTGTGCATGCTGGCCCCCGGCCGTGTGTTCCGTAAGGACGAGGCTGACGCAACTCACTCCCCCATGTTCCATCAGATCGAGGGTCTGGTGGTTGCCGAGGACATCACCATGGGCAACCTGAAGGATGCTCTGATCACCATCATGCGCAAGATCTACGGTGCAGATGCTCAGATGCGGTTCCGTCCCCACCACTTCCCCTTCACCGAGCCCTCCTGCGAAATGGACATGCAGTGTCACAAGTGCCATGGCACCGGTGAAATTGACGGTCAGGTCTGCTCCACCTGCCACGGCGAAGGCTGGATCGAGCTGCTGGGTGCCGGTATGGTTCACCCCGAGGTGCTGCGCAACTGCGGCATTGATCCCGAGAAGTACTCCGGCTTTGCCTTCGGCATGGGCCTGGAGCGTATGGCCATGGGCCGTCTGAAGATCACCGACCTGCGTCTGATCTTCGATAACGATGTCCGGTTCCTGAATCAGTTCTAAGGAGGAAGAAACATGAAACTCAACAGAAAATGGCTGCATGAGGAATTCGTGGATCTTTCCCACGTTTCCGACAGAGAATATGTCGAAAAGCTCACCGTCTTCGGCCAGAAGGTGGAGACCTGGGAGCGCATGGATGCCGAGATCAAGAATGTCAAGGTGGGCAAGGTTCTGTCCATCGTCCGTCACGAGAATTCTGACCACATGTGGGTCTGCCAGGTAGACGTGGGCGGTGAAGAGCCTGTCCAGATCGTTACCGGTGCCCAGAACGTCCACGAGGGTGACCTGGTTCCCGCTGCGCTGCACAATTCTTATCTGGCCGGCGGTGTCCACATCACCAAGGGCAAGCTCCGGGGTGTGGTTTCCAACGGCATGCTCTGCTCCTTTGCAGAGCTGGGTCTGACCCAGAACGACCTGCCCGGCGTTTTTGCCGACGGCATCTGGATCCTCAATGAGGAAGACTGCAAGGTTGGCGATGACATCAATCTGATCATCGGCAACGATGATACCATCGTCGACTTTGAAATCACCAACAACCGGCCCGACTGCTACTCCATCATCGGTCTGGCCCGTGAGTCCGCCGCTGCCTTCGGTCTGCCCATGAAGCATCATGAGCCCCTGGTTCACGGCAGCGATGCCGGCGACCTGTACGACAAGCTGGATGTGGAGGTTCCTGCCACCGAGCTGTGCAACCGCTACACCGCACGGATGGTGGCCAACGTCAAGATCGGCCCCTCCCCCAAGTGGCTGCGCCAGCGTCTGAGAGCAAACGGCGTCCGCCCCATCAACAACATTGTTGACATCACCAACTATGTGATGCTGGAATACGGCCAGCCCATGCACGCTTTTGACTACCGCTATATCACCTCCGGCAAGATCGTGGTCCGGGAGGCAGAAGAGGGTGAAACCCTGACTACCCTGGACGGCAATGTGCGTTCTCTGAAGCCCGGCATGCTGGTCATCGCAGACGACACCCGGGCCATCGGCCTGGCCGGCATCATGGGCGGTGAGAACTCTGAAATCGTGGACGATACCACCACCGTGGTCTTTGAGTCCGCCAACTTCAACGGCACCTCCATCCGCCAGACCGCTCTGGCTCTGGGTATGCGTACCGAGGCCTCCGGCAAGTTCGAAAAGAGCCTGGATCCCATGATGACCATGCCCGCTGTCCAGCGCGCCTGCGAACTGGTGGAGCTGCTGGAAGCCGGTGATGTGCTGGACGGCACCATCGACATCATCAACTATGTTCCCGAAGCCAAAACCCTTCCTCTGGAGCCCGAAAAGATCAACCGTCTGCTGGGCACTGATATCTCCAAGGAAGATATGGTCATGTACCTGAACCGTCTGGAGATCCCCGTGGAAGGCGATACCATTCTGGTTCCCTCCTTCCGTCCCGACCTGAATCTGATGGCAGATATTGCTGAGGAAGTGGGCCGTTCCTTCGGTTACAACGAAATCCCCACCACCCCCTTCAAGACTTCCACCCAGGGCGGCTACTCCGACTTCATGAAGCTGGAGACCAAGGCAGGCCAGCTGTGCCGCAGCCTGGGCTACAGTGAGATCATCACCTACTCCTTCGTCTCCCCCGCCATCTTTGATCAGATCCGGATTCCTTCCGATTCCAAGCTGCGCAACGCTATGCGGATCCAGAATCCCCTGGGCGAGGACACCTCCATCATGCGCACCATCGCTCTGCCTTCCATGCTGGAAATTCTGAGCCGCAATGCTGCTTACCACAACAAGGCTGCCAAGCTCTACGAGCTGGCCAAGATCTACCTGCCCGTGGAAGACCAGGTTCTTCCCGAAGAGCCCAAGATGCTCCTGCTGGGCACCTACGGCGAAGGCACCACCTTCTTCACCGTCAAGGGCGAGCTGGAAGCCATACTGAAGGGTCTGCGCCTGCCCAAGGCAAGCTACACCGCTGTCAAGGATAACCCCTCCTTCCATCCCGGCCGCTGCGCCAAGGTTACCGTGAACGGTCAGGATGTGGGCTTCATCGGCCAGGTCCACCCCATCGTCGCCAAGAATTACGGCATTGACTGGGAAGTTTACTGCGCTGAGATCAATTTCTCCGCCCTGTCCGAGATGGTTCTGCCCGAGCCCACCTACACCCCCCTGCCCAAGTACCCCACCGTCTCCCGTGACCTGGCTGTGCTGTGCGACGAAGCACTGACCGTGGCTGAGGTTGAGGATGTGATGACCGCCGCCGGCGGCAAGCTGCTGCGTGGCATCAAACTCTTCGACATCTATCGCGGCACCGGTGTTCCCGAGGGCAAGAAGAGCGTGGCCTTTGCTCTGGAACTTCGTGCCGACGACCGGACACTGACCGATACCGACTCTGAAAATGTGGTCGGCAAGATCCTGGCAGCGCTGAAGGACAAGCTGAACGTGACATTGCGCTAAAGTTTCGAAAAAATTAAACTTTCGGGACTTTACACCTTTGTCAGTTTGGGATATAATAAGTCCAAACAGTCACTCGAGGAGGTCGATCCCATGACAGAAAGTACCATTAAGTTTACAGTTCCCAGCGATGACAAAGAGAATATGCGCCGGATTCTGCGTGCGGTGTTCGATGCTCTGAACAAGAAAGGCTACAATCCCATCAATCAGATCGTCGGTTACCTGCTGACAGAGGATCCCACGTATATCACCAACTACAATAATGCCCGCAGCATGATCTGCAAGCTGGATCGTGATGAGCTGATGCAGCAGCTGGTTCGTGACTATCTGTCTGTGAACGAGTAAAATCGCAAGAGGCTTTTGCTGTTGCAAAAGCCTCTTCTTTTTTGTAATTTATCTGTTCCTTGTCAATTTCATACTCCCTCCGTCTTCAAAAATCCACGTTTTATTCACAATTTCTTCGTTTTTCTCCGGAAAATGCTGGAATTTAATTGAATTTTAAGATTTTTTGGTTGACTTCTCAGTAACAATGTGTTACAATTTCATTACAATTTCTTTGGAGGTTTCCCCATGGCTGAAGAAAATGCAGTTTTGATGTACAAAGGTCGTCCTCTGATGCGTAAGGACAACCTGATTTATTATGGCTCCATGGCTGACTCTCACATCGTGATGCTCCAGATCCTCGAGACCAAGCCCGTCAACGGCATTGAGGTTGCATCCCGTGTTTCCGTGCAGCTGCAGCTGACCGATCCCGCCGCCAAGAGCCGCGACCGGATCGTGAAAAAGAGCGAGAAAGACGGCCTCTACACCGCTTTGGATTTTGGCTGTGTATGGCTGGAAAGAGCTCTGGCAGGTAAGTAAGTTTTTTGTTCCGTAAGACGGAGGGTAACGTATGAAATCTTTTTCCCGTGTAATCAGTCTGGTTTTGGCTGTGGTGCTGCTGTGCGGCTCCCTGCCCATGACCGCTTTTGCAAAGGGTGACATCATTTACGGTGTCGCATTTATTACCGGTTCCAGCGTCCGGCTGCGCAGTGACGACAGCACCGATTCCCGGATCTTGGATACCACCAACAAAAATGAAGTTGTCGTGGTCTTAAGCAAGCACGGTGACTGGTACAAGGTCATTTATGATCTGAAGGAAGGCTACATGCACGGTGATTACCTGGATGTGGCAAAAACCGAAAATGCAGAGCTGGGCTACGGCAGAATCAACGGTTCTTCCGTGAATCTGCGCAGCGGTGCCGGCACCTCTCACTCCAAGGTTGCTCAGGGTAACAAGGGCGACAAGGCCTACATCATTGGCGTTAAGGACGGCTGGTACAAGGTCATCTTTGAAGATGACATCTGCTACATCCGCAGCGACTATCTGGATCTGACCGAAGCCCCCTACGAAAACAAGTCCTCTTCCAAGTCCCCCAAATTCTACCGGGGCGGTAAATCTCTGGGCACCGAGCCCAGCGCTTCTGCACTGAACGGCACTTCCTCCGGCAAGGACGAATCCAAAGAAGAAGTGAAGGAAGAGACCACTACCACACCCAGCACCCCTGCTTCCGGCACCACCGCCACCGCCAAGGACATCAAGTACGGCATCGGCTTTACCACCGGTTCCGGCCTGCGCCTGCGCAGCACCGCTTCCACCGGCGGCAAGATCATCGATTCTGCCAATAAGAACGAAGCGGTTGTGGTTCTTGCAAAAACCGGTGACTGGTACAAAGTCATTTACGACCTGCAGGAAGGCTACATGCACGGCGACTATCTGAAGGTTTCCACCACAGAGAACGCAGAGCTGGGCTACGGCAAGGTCAACACCACCAAGGTCAACCTGCGCAGCGGCCCCGGCACCTCCCACGGTGTTGTGGATACCGCCTCCAAGGGTGAAAAGGCTTACATCATCGGCATCAACAACGGCTGGTACAAGGTCATTTACGGCCAGCATGTCTGCTATGTCCGCAGCGATTATCTGGATCTGACCGAAACACCCTACGAAAACCGGTCCTCTGCCAAGTCCCCCAAGTTCTACCGGGGCGGCAAGTCCCTGGGTGTCGAGCCCAGCGCTTCCGCGCTGAACGGCTCCACCTCTTCCAGCAAGCCCAGCACCACCGCCAAGGTTACCGGCGATCAGATCGTTTCCAAGGCAAAGCAGTATCTGGGTGTCCCCTACAAGTACGGCGGCACTACTCCCAGCGGTTTTGACTGCTCCGGCTTTGTCTACTATGTCTACCGCTCTCTGGGCATCAATGTCAGCCGCACCCAGGCTACCATGTATTCCCAGGGTACGCCCGTTAAGAAGTCTGAGCTGAAGCCCGGCGATCTGGTCTTCTTCCAGAATACTTACAAGGCCGGCATTTCCCATGTGGGCATCTATGTGGGCGACGGCAAGTTCATCCACTCCCCCCATTCCGGCAAAGTGGTTTCCTATGCAGACCTGTATTCTGACTACTACACCAGTCACTACTACGGAGCCGCCCGCTACACCGGCTAAGAAAAAACATATCCGCCGACACAAGAATGTGTCGGCGGTTTTTTATATCAGATCATATGCAATTCTGGAGGACCCATCCTCCACATAGATGGTGCCTCTTCTGGAAAAACCTGCCTTTTCCACCACATGCTGCATGGGTTTGTTATTATGATGGGTGTCGATCCGCAGATGGGAGATCCTGTCTTTGCAAAACTCCAGCGCGGCAGTAAATATTCCGCCGCCGATGCCGGCGATGCGGTGGATCACACCGTAGGGTGCATCGCTGCGCCAGCTTCCTTCAATGTAAGAATAGGTAGGATCGTCACCGATAAAGAACACAAAGGCCCCGCAGATCCCACCGTCCCGTGTCACTGCATAGAGGCGGCCCAGGCTGATATCCAGTTCCAGCAGCTCCCGTTTCGGATATCCGCTGTGCCACTGGGTGGGATTTCCGTTTTCTGCCATAAATCTCCGAGCATATTCATAAATCTTCAGAATCTGTTCCAGATCCGCCAGCTGCGCCGGGCGGATTTCTGTTTTGGTCATATCATCAACCCCTTTTTTCTCATTATAGTAAAATGCCGCCAAATATCAAGATGCAATCATAGCTTCCGCCAATATGCGCAAACTATGGAAAATTAAAAAAGAAGGTGGTTATTTGGCCATTCATAAGCGGGGCAGGCAATCCTTCGTTCTGCCGCAGCTACCGGTGATCCGGAACTGGGCCAGCGTGGCCGGAAAAAAGGAGTCAGAGGGGCCTCTCGCCCACACATTTGATATCACATCCCAGGATACCTATTTCGGCGAAAAAACCTGGGAACAGGCAGAAAAGAAGATGCAGCAGATGGCCCTTCACAAGCTGGCGGAAAAAGCCGGCATGAAGAAGGGGGAGTTTGAGCTGGTGCTGTCCGGCGACCTGCTGAACCAGTGCATCGGTTCCTCCTTCAGTCTGCGCAACACCGGAATCCCCCATCTGGGCCTCTACGGAGCATGCTCGACCATGACTGAAAGCCTTCTTCTGGCTTCCGTCATGGTCGGAGGCGGTTTTGCTGATAAGGTAGTTGCCCAAACCTCCTCCCATTTTGCATCCTCCGAGCGACAGTACCGGTTCCCGCTGGGTTATGGCGGTCAGCGGACTCCCACATCCCAATGGACGGTTACCGGCTCCGGCGCTGCGCTGATCTGCTCCTCCGGCACCGGTCCAAGGATCGAATGCTGCACCCTCGGAACCGTCACGGATCTGGGCATCAAGGATGCCAACAATATGGGTGCCGCCATGGCCCCGGCTGCATTTGAAACCATAAGGGCTCACATGCAGGATCTGAACCGGACTCCGGAGGATTTTGACTTGATCGTCACCGGGGATCTGGGACAGCTGGGTAAAGAACTTCTTCTGGAACTTGGCAGGCGGAATCATCTGCCCCTGGGGGGAAAACTGGCGGACTGCGGCACCCTGGTTTTTGACAACACCACCCAGGATGTCCACGCAGGGGGCTCCGGCTGCGGCTGCAGCGCCATTACCCTCTGCGGCTATCTTCTCAATCAGCTGAACGAAGGAAAACTGAGAAGGATTCTCTTCTGCGGCACCGGTGCTCTGCTCTCCCCCACTTCCACCCAGCAGGGGCTGCCCATCCCCGGTGTCTGCCACGCTGTATCCATCATTACCGGGAGGGACTGACATGGATTATTTGAAAGCATTTCTGGTGGGCGGTCTGTTCTGTCTGATCGGACAAATTCTTATCGACAAAACCAAACTGACCCCGGCACGGATTCTGGTCAGCTACGTGGTCCTCGGTGTTTTTCTCGGAGCCGTGGGCATTTATAAGCCTCTGGCTGAATTTGCGGGAGCCGGTGCAACCGTTCCGCTGACCGGCTTTGGCTACAATCTTGCCAGGGGTGTCAAGGAAGCGGTGCAGCAGGATGGCTTTCTGGGAATCTTCACCGGAGGACTCAAAGCCTGTGCCGGCGGCATCGCCGCCGCTGTTGCTGCGGGGCTACTTGCCAGTCTGATTTTCAGAACCAAGGATAAATCCTGAGGATTGGGGCAAGCTATCAGAGCGGGATACCGCAAGTACAAAAATTTGGAGGATCTATCATGAATAACCAGAATAAGAACCAGAATCAGAACAACAACCAGAACCGCAGCCAGAACCAGAACCAGAATCAGAATCAGAACAACAACCAGAACCAGAACAACCGCTGATACCGAAACGGGACGTCCGCAGCCGGACGTCCCGTTCTTTTATATTTCCACAAACCGGTTTAAGCGGAAGAAATACAGGCAGCTTTTCGTTACCTGCTTCCGGTAGATCCGTTCCAGGGCATGGGCATAGGTTTTCAGCTGCGGCCCGTAGCGGGCTGTCAGCTGAGGAAGGGTCTGTTCCGTCACGGCATCGGTTTTAAAGTCGATGACCGTGATCCCGTCCTCTTCCAGAATCGCACAGTCCACAACGCCCTGCAGCAGCACCTGCTCTCCCTCCAGGGCATCGCCGTAATGGCGGCCCTCATCCAGAATGGAGAACTTGAATTCCCGGATATGGGGGATCCCGCTTCGAAGCTTCAATCCCAGCTCCGTTCCGAAAAATGCGGCAACCGCGCTGCAATTGACCATCTCCGCCTGCTCCTGTGTGATCAGTCGTCTGGTAACCAGCTGTTCCACCTGGGCTCTCACCCCATCCGCATCCCCGCAGGCTGCAAAATCCAGATACTGCATCACCGCATGGGTGGCGCTGCCGTAGGCTTTGCCCTGGCTGCCTCCATCGGCAAAGGCAGGCTTTCTCCAGCTTCGGTGAATCTCCCGGGGTAGCTGGGCTTCCTCAGCCGCCTCCTGGTCCTTCCGGCGGCCCTTTTGCTGGGTGGCTGTCTGCTTGGAGGGTGCTTTGGTTGCCTCCAGGAAGGGATAGCGGAAGCTGAGGCCGGCTTTCAGCAGTTCTTCTGTTCCATCCGGCAGCTGCACTGTTTCCCTTTCCTCCAAACGGGCTGCTTCCTGTTCAGGTGCTTGCGCAACCTGGATCTTCCAGGGACAGGCGCTGCTGCGAAGCTGCGCCGGACGGTCGCCCAATTGGTGCAGCTGCCCGGCTTCCATTCGCCGCAGGGCACTCTGCAGCACCCATTCGCCGGGGCACACCACATCCCGGGTCAGAAGTCTGCCTCCGTCCATATCCATCCGCAATGCCGTTTCCTGCAGGTCCTTCTGCAGATTCCGGGAAGCATAGGTCATCACAAGCCGGTCTCTTGCCCGAGTCATAGCCACATACAGCACCCGCATTTCCTCAGACAGGCTTTCCGATGCGGTCTTGGCTGCAATGGCCCGCTTGGAAATGGCGGGATACCGGATCCGGTTCTTTGTATCTGCAACGGACAGACCCAGCCCCAGTTTCTGATCGCACAGAACCTGAGCCCGGAGGCTTTCCCGGTTGAATTCCCGTCCCAGGCCGCAGAGGAATACCACAGGGAATTCCAGGCCCTTGGACTTGTGGATGCTCATGACAGTCACGGCGCCGCTCACGCTTTCCCCGGCGCTCATAATACCCTTTTCCGCCATCATCTCCAGATATTCCAAAAACTGACTCAGTTCCCGGCGGGATGCGGCCTCATACTCCGCGGCCAGTCCATAGAAGGTCTGCAGATTGGCTTTCTTGACATCACCGCCCTCCATGGCTGCATAAATGCTGTCCATCCGGGTCAGAAGGAAAATCTTCTCAATCAGCTGTGCAATGGGATTCATCCGGGCTTCTCTGCGCAGGATCTCCAAATGATTGAGAAATTCTCTTGTTTTGGGACTGTCGTCAGCCAGCAGGGCATCATAAATGCTCCCCTGCTTCTGCCGGGAACGGAATGCCGCCAAATCGTCGGCAGTAAACCCGAACACCGGGCTTGCCAGAGCGCTGAGCAGAGGAATATCCTGTCTGGGATTGGCAATAACCTGAAGGATGCTCCGCAGGGTGCCGATTTCTTCCGTCTGCAGCAGATCCGTGCCGCCTCCGGAGGTGCAGCGAATTCCCCTGTTTTCCAGAGCTTTCTGATAATATCCGCCCACGGAGCCGGGGCTGCGCAGCAAAATCACGATGTCATCCGCTCCAATGGGCCGAAACTTATCCCCATCGCGGATCATGTGGGTACCGTCCAGCAGCTGTCCGATCCGCTGGGCAACAAAGGCAGGCTCCTCTTCATAAGTACTTTCCCGAATTTCTATGCCGTAAAGCTCCACCGCAGGCTCCGGCAGCAGGTTGTGGGGGATTCCCTCCCGAAGCATTTCCGCTTCACCGTAGACAAGTCCGCCCACAGTCTCACTCATACAGTCGGAAAACACATCGTTGACCGCCTCGATCACCTCCGGACCGGAACGGAAATTGGCGCTGAGAAGGACCTTCCGCCCTTCACCTGGCTGTGCTTCCTCCACAGGGCAATAATCCCGGTATTTTTTCAGAAAAATTCCGGGATCTGCCAGCCGGAACTGATAAATGGACTGCTTCACATCGCCCACCAGAAAGCAGTTGTGCCGTTTGGCGGTCAATGCCTCAAAAATTGCATCCTGGACACCGTTGGAGTCCTGGTATTCATCCACCATGATTTCCCGGAACCGGCTGCCGATTTCATCTGCCGCCGCAGTTCTGCCGCTGCGTTTGGTTCCCAGCAGCAGGTCCAGCATCTTGTGCTCCAAATCGCTGAAATCCAGCACCCGTCGGCTGCGCTTTGCCTTGGAATAGGCCTCGTCAAAGCCGCGTACCAAACTGACCAGGCCCCGGGCCGCAGCCCCGGACTGGGACAGGTCCTCCAGAACTTGCGCCGAGGGGTCCGCAAAACTGCGCAGGTACTTTTCAAGGCCCTTCTTGCAGGCGCTGCGGCAGGCTTTGATCTGCTCGGTCAGGGCCGTATCCACATTTTTCCGTGGGAAGGTCAGCCGGCCAAAGTCGATATTCTTCCGCTGCACCACCTGGTTCCAGTCTTCCGCACTGCGCAGATGCTCCAGCTGATACACCGTATCCCGCAAAACCGCAGCGGGCTTTTCCATACCCTCCGCCGCCTCTGCCAATTGCGCACACCGGCCCATCACGTTCAGCTGCTGATCCAGATAGGAAAATAGGTCATCCATCAGGTACCGGCCCCAGACCGTTTCCGATGCATCGGTCAAATCTTCCACATTGGATGCTTCCAGACAGTCCCGGAGCCAGCGCTGAGGATCCAGATGGCACCGGGCGCTGTCGTAAACCTTCAAAATTATTTCCGAAACCAGACTGTCCGTCCGGCCCAGGCCCTGGCTATCTACAAAGGCCCGGAAATCTCCATCCCCGGAAGCCGACTCATAGACCCGGTCCAGAAGCTCCGCCAGCACTGTTTCCCGGATTTCCCGGCATTCGTTTTCATCTGCCACCCGAAAATCCGCTGCCAGATCTAGCCGGTAGGCATATTCCCGGAGAATATCGCCGCAGAATCCGTGGACCGTGGAAATCTTCGTCAGAAACAGCCGCTGCATCTGCCGCTGCAGATGGCGGTTTTCCGGCTGGGCGGCGATGGCTTCCGTCAGTTTGGCCGCAATTTTCCCCCGCAGCTCCGATGCGGCTGCCTTGGTATAGGTAATGATCAGAAAATCGTCCAGATTGGCAGGATCGGAAGGATCATTCAGATAGGACAGCAGCCGGTCCACCAGGACCTTGGTCTTGCCGGAGCCGGCGGCAGCGGAAACCAGCAGTTTTCCGCCCCGATTCTCCACAGCCTGCTTCTGTTGTGGTGTCAGCTTCTCAGCCATGGGAATCCATCTCCTTTCCGATCTCGTCCCAGAACCGCTGGGCGTCCATGGTTTTATAGTTTCTCCGGCCTTCCTCCCGGTTCTCCCGGCAGACAGGTCCGTAGGGGCAATAGGCGCAGGCGCTGTGGCTGGTGCCTCTGGTGTAAGGGTTGGGATCCACATTGCCGGAGGCAATCTCATCCACCATCTTTTCCAGCGTCTTCAGAAGGTAGCCCTTGAGCAGCTTCAGCTGTTCCCGGTCCGCCAGATCGCCGGTCATGGTTCCGTCTTTCCTGGTGGAATAACACAGCCGTCTGGGATTCTCCCCGGGCTCCATGGCATGGAGCACTTCCTCATCCCGCAGCAGAAGACCCCGGCGCACCATCGCCTTGCTGCGCTGCTTTTCCAGTTCCTCTGCCGTCAGACGGCCGTCGGCGCTGACATAGGGCACCCTGGCCGGGAAATACTGAACGCCCGCCGGGATTGGATTCTCTCCCACCACCTCAGCACCGCATTCCTGCAGCGCAAAGAGGTAGAGCAGCATCTGCAGTCCCACGCCGTTATAGACATCGCAGTAGTCAAAGTCTTTCTTGCCGGTTTTGTAGTCCACCACCCGGAAATAGGAATTTCCGTTGTGGTTCCAGGTATCCACCCGGTCGATATAGCCCTGGAGAATTGCGTTTTTCCGGGTGCCCGGCACCGCAATGGGCGGCAGTCCCTGGGCTGCGCCGAAGTTCACTTCAAAATCCTCCGGCTGGAAACCGGATTCCTGAAGTTCCTCCCAAAGCTCCCGGACTACCATCTGCAGTTCCTGGGCATTGCGCCGGAAGAGGTATTCCAGCCGCTGGGAATCCAGCTGTGCAAAATGCTCCCGGGCATATGCATCGGAGTAACGCTGCGCGATTTCCAGAGTTTCCTCCAGGGAAACCTGTGGGAAACCGCCCTTTTCCTTGACGGTGCGGGCGGTATTTTCCAGCACCGCATGAACATAAGTACCGAATTCTGCCGGGTCAACGGTGGCTTCCTTCCGTTCCTTTGCCCGCAGACCGTATTTGAGAAAATAGGACAGCCGGCATTCTGCCTGCCGGTCAATCTGGGATGCGGAAAGCCGCAGGGTTTCGCCGTACAGTCTGTCAACATGCTCCCGATCCACGGTGCCCAGCCGGAAGCTGCGGCTTTGAAGCACTTCCCGGTAACAGTCGGACACGCCAACGGCATCCGCTGTATCTGCCCGGTTCCACCGGGCCAGATAAGCGCCCGCCTCGAAATCATCCGTCAGCGCCGCACCCAATTCGGGTGTCACCGATTCCATCCCCCCGGCCATCTGGGCAAGACGGCGGCAGACAAAGGAGGGCTGCTCCCCGGAGGTATAGACCGTCACGGATTCCACCGCTCCGCAGAACACGCCGTAGATCTCTGCAAATTCTGCCTGAATGCCTTCCAGATTGCCGCCGGTCAGCGGTACGCCCAGCTCCCGCAGGGCCACTCGTTCCTGGTCTGTCAGCACACCGCCGGTTCCGGTATAGCCGGGCAGATTGCCTTCCTTTGCACCCAGGATGATCAGATGCTTCTGCTGATGGAGCCGCTGGGTACTCACCGCACCCACCTGCACCGCATCCAGCACCGGCGGAATCGTGCCAACATCATACTGGCTCAGAAGCAGCTGGAACAGCCGAGTAAAGCTTTCCCGGTCCCAGACTGTCTGGCCCAGCACATCATGAAGCTGCTCCAGAGCCCCCACCAGGATCTCCCAGAGCTGATTGAGAATCTGGGCGCTGCGGTTATCTTCTGCCGCGTCCATCTCATCTGCCAGCTCCGCAAGCCGCTGCTCCAGCCGGATTCCTTGGAGGAAATCATAGACTGCCTCCACCTGCCCCGCAAGATTTTTTGCACTGGAAAATCCCTGTTCCAGCCGGACCAGAGGCCCGATGGCAGCTTCCCGGGCTTCATTCAATCTCTGCAATTCAGCTTCGGAGGCTTCACTCCAGATTCCGCTTAAGCCCTCCGGATGGTTGACCCAGCTTTCCTGCCATTTGGAGCCCCGGATACCCCAGATAATGCTGTAATTTTCGACCCGGTCGCAGGTATCCGGATCCAGAGGTGACAGCACCGCCCGCAAATAGCGCAGCACGGACCGCTGCTCAAAGCCGCCAAGGGCCGCATCCAGGGCGGAAAGCACCGTGGAAATCACACTTTTTTCCAGAATATCCTCCGTGCCGGATAAGTATACCGGAATTGCGCAGCGTCTGAAGGCCAGATTTACCAAAGGACTGTAACCGGGCAGATCGGCGCAGACCACCATAATATCCCGGTAGCGGCATCCCTGCCGCACCAGATGCAGGATCTGCTCCGCAGCCGCCAAGCACTCCTGGTAGGCAGACTGGGCCCGGCATACCCGGACAATGCCACTGCATTCTCCGGCAGTGATGCTGCCCTGGAAAAGCCGGTCCCGCATAGGCTGCAGGGATGCAGCCTTGGGCCGGATCTTTTCGATCCTGACCTCCACCCCGGCCCTTTGGGCCATGCGCAGAATCTGGGAAGCCGTATCCCCCGCCTTTTCAAAGGCCAGCAAGCTGCTTCCGGGCTCGTCGCAGTTTAAGCTCACCGTCACACTGGGGCTGTGGATGATCAGATGCTCCAGAATCGCCATGTGCTGCCGGGTAAAGTCCGGGAATCCGTCTATGTAGAACACATGATTTTCGGCAAAATCGCACAGCTCCATCTGCTCCAGCAGCAGTGTTGCCTGGTCCCGGGGATCCCGCTTTCCCTGGCTGCAGAGCGCATCATAAGTCTCCAGAATCAGCGCCAGCTCCTCCAGCTTCTGGGAGAGCGCGCCTGCCGTTGACTGAGAGGCTGCCAGCAGATCCTGGGAAGAAATGCAGCAGCGCTTGAATTCATCCACTGCATCGATCAGCCCCGTTAAAAATTCCGGCTTCGTTTCCACCGCCGCGTAGGCTTTCAGCCGGCTGTGCAGCTGCCGGGCAGAAGCTGCCATGGCAACCACCCGGCCGCCGGCATCCATGCATTCTTCCAGACCCCGGCCCCCATAGGCGCTGACCCGGCCTGCAAGACGGGTAAAGGACAGCACCTCCGCAAAACGGCTGGCGGTATCCCCCGCCGCAGCACAAAGCCGCCGCTCCGCCTCATGGCTGATCAGCTCCGGCACCAGCAGAATCCGGCCCGTCTTTTCGTTTTTTACATCCCGGCTGATCCGGTCCAGGAGTTCATCCCGGTTCGCCGTCCAGTCGGTTCCAAGCAGCAGATGCAGCAAGCTGCCCACCGCCTTTCTTTCTGAGTTTTCTTCATGATACCACAGATTCTGTCCAAAAAACAGGGGGTAATTATTCCTCCCTCAGCAAATTCTCGATTCTTCCGATCAGATCCAGGAAATAGAAGCGGATTTCATAGCCCTCTCCCCCTTCCAGCGCAGCTGTCAGCTCCTCCGGAAATCCGGCGCAGCTGGCAGCCTCTGCAAAGCCCTCTGCGGTAGCCGGCAGACACAGCGAAGGAAATACCACGCACCACCAATTGTGCCCTTCCCCTTCGCCGATGGTGATCCGCAGGGTATCATAGATCCCGGCAGGCAGAGAAAAGGTATCATACACCCGGGTAGAGAATTCTTCCACTACCAGCGATGCTGCCGCCAGATCGGTGCAGCCCGCCTCCCGGAGCACCCGGTTGGCAACTCCTTCGATTTTCGGAAGGTTTTCCAGTAAGTATGCCTTTGCCGCTTCCACATCCGTCAGCTTTTCCATATCCGATTGCAGACTCTCCAGGATTGCATCCCGCACCCGCAGCTTGAGTCGCTGATCCTCTTCCGAATCCGAAGCTGCCACCACATGCAGCCGGACCAGTTCCTGCCGCAGCAGCTGCCGGTCTGCGATCAGACCGCCAACCCAGAACAGCACCGCTGTGATCAGGCAAATCCCGATCCGATTCCAATACTTTCTCATAAAAAACACCGTCCATACTGAAATTACTTCCAGTATGGACGGAAACCGCAGCAATTAAACAGGTTTGCAGACAAAAACCTCTTGATATTCCTTTTTCAGCAGCCCGCTGATTGCCACCGCGCTCAAAGGCTCATCCACCATTGCAAAGGTCGCAGAACCGGAGCCGGTCATCTGGCAGGCCAGCGCGCCGTACTCCCGCATCACAGATTTGATTGCATCCAGCTCCGGATGCTCTGCCGACACCACCGGATCGAATACGTTAAACACATTTTGGGCAACCTTTTCAAGATCTCCGGCTGCCAGCGCCATCTCCATGGCCCGGTTATCGGGATGCTCATGAATTGCCACACTGTCAATTTTTCTGAACAGGGCCGGTGTGGAGATTGGGAACTCCGGCTTGCACACAACAAAGATGCAGTCGGGCATATCCGGAAGCCTGCGCAGCAGTTCGCCTCTTCCTTCACACATACAGGTGCCGCCCACCACGCAGAAGGGAACATCGCTGCCGATGCGGGAGCCCAGGTCCGCCAATGCCTCCAGAGTCAGAGGCTCTCCCCAGTGCCGGTTCAGCGCCCGCAGCACCGCCGCAGCATCTGCGCTGCCGCCAGCCATACCTGCCTGGCTGGGAATCCGCTTGGTGATCCGGATCTCCAGGCCATCAGGATCCCGGTTCAATTCCTCAAAAAAAGCCTTCACTGCCTTCCAGGCAAGATTCCGCTCATCACAGGGAACACCCGGCGCATCGCATTTCAGACACCAGGGCTTTCCGGTCCCCACATCGATCTCAACGTCATCCCAAAGGGAGACTGTCTGCATCACACTGCACAAATCATGGTAGCCGTCTGCCCGTTTTCCCAGCACATCCAGGGTCAGATTCAGTTTTGCATAGGCTTTCTCATAAAGTGTAACCATTCCAAACTCCGTCCTTCTGTCTATGAATAAATCCATTATACCGGCAATTTCCGAAAAATTCAATGATATGCCGCACCAATCGGCCCGTTTTTGAATAATATCCTCCCTGTCCGGGTATCCTAGCACCATCCAAACTGGCAGAATGGAGGTAAAACGATGGATACACTGGCATTGATTCTTTCCATCATCGGCTCCCTGAACTGGGGCCTTGTTGGTATTTTCAAGTTTGATCTGGTGGCCTGGCTGTTCGGCGGACAAGGTTCCATTTTCAGCCGGATCATCTACACCCTTGTGGGACTGGCCGGTCTTTGGTGTATTTCTTTCCTGTTTCGCAGAAACCACATCATCGAAGGCGAATAAAGAAGGAAGCGGCAGTTCCCGCAGGAACTGCCGCTTAGGATTCCCTTTACTTCTTGGGGCAGCGAACGATGATTTCAACCTTCTGTTCGCCGTACTGGCCGATCACCTTGGTGGTACCGGCACCGACGCGGGTAATGATGCCGTCTGCGCTGACAGTTGCAACAGCCTCATTTTCAGAAGTCCAGGTAACCTCGTTGTTTTCCAGATTGCAGGTGAGCTTGATAGTCGACTGCTGGCCCCGGGCACGGAAGGTCAGGTCAGAAGTCTTCACGCTCAGGGTGACATCCTTCAGCTGCTGGGGAGCCTCGGTTGCTTCCGTTGCATCCTGGCCTGCCTCGGCAGTTTCCTCGGGTGCTTCTGTTTCTTCTTCGCTGAAGTCGCAGATCACATTGCACTCGGTCTGCTGCTCACCGCAGAACATGGAAATCACAACACTACCTTCACCAACAGCGGTCACACGTCCCTCTTCATTGACCGTTGCAACCGCTTCGTTGCTGGAAATGTACATAATGGTATCCGTGGTGTCCTCAGGCAGCGCCTGGACATTCAGCAGGAACATTTCACCGGGTTCGTGCAGCGTAATGTCAGTCACTTCCATAACCAGCTGCTGGCAGGCCACATCGGGAGCCTCAGTGGGAGCTTCGGTGGGAGCTTCCGTGGGTGCATCCGTAGCAGGTGCAGCAGTTTCCGTAACGGGTTCAGTCGCAAAAGCTGCAGGTGCATCGCCCAGGAAATTGGGCATAAAGAATTCCAGGAAAATATAGGCAGATACGGCCAGCAGTGCCAGGATCACGATCACCAGCAGCACATTCAGCACCTTGCCGCCCCTCTTGTTGGCTTCCTCAAATTCTTCATAAGGATCGGTCTCATCCTCACTCTGAATGGATGCGGCGGCTCTTGCAGGAACCTCCGGCTCCTCGTAGATGGGTTGATTCCGGTTGCGCTTGCGGACATTGGCCTTGGAGAACCGGCCGCCCCGAACCGGCTGGCGAGCGGGAGCAGCAATTTCTTCCTCAAAAATAGGTTCTTCCTGGGGCTCTGCCACAACATTGCGAACACAGCCGCAAATGGGACACTGTTCGGAACTGTCGGGATAACGAGTTCCACATACATCGCAAATAATCTTGCTCATGACAAACCTCCTGTTAAAATCGCATAAAATGCAATCCTTCAGAACATTATAGCACCTTTCGACAAAGAAAACAACTACAAAAAGGTTGCTTTTTTTGTTATTTTATTATATGATATTGGTGTAAAAGGAGGCGATATCATTGTCCGAGTATCATTTGGTCTCTCCTCTTCTGGATGGCTTTGTAATGGGTGATCCCATCAGCAGCCACGACGGTGTCAGCTGCTGCCCTTCCATGAGAGAGAATTCTGATGAAAAGTATATCGTAAAAATCATTTCTGTTCCTGCCACGCAGAAACAGTTGGATGCACTTTTGCTGACCGGCGCTTATCCCGATCCCGCATCTGCCACCGATTATTTCAAGGAGGTTGCAGAGGAAATCACAAAGGAAGCCGGCCTGCTGAAGCAGCTTTCCAGGCTGGAAGGTTTTCTGGGCTATGATGACTGGCAGATTGTGCCCATGGAGGGCAGCAAGCTTGGTTATCAGATTTACCTGATCAGTTCCTACAGACGTTCCCTGGAGAAATACCTGCGCCGCCACACCATGACCCATCTGGGTGCTGTGAACCTTGGTCTTGATCTGTGCGCCGCGCTGTCCATCTGCCGCCGGGCAGGATATATTCATGTGGATCTGAAGCCCAGCAATGTATTCATGGCCGGCAAACGGGAATTCCGCATCGGCGATCTTGGTTTTGTGAAGCTCAGTGCGCTGAAGTATACTTCCCTGCCCAGCAAGTACTGCAGCCCCTACACCCCGCCGGAGCTCCAGGATGTTCTGTCCACCCTGAATCCCACCGCCGATATTTATGCTGTGGGCATGATCCTGTATCAGATCTACAACAACGGCCAGCTGCCCTTCGACGACAAGGCCCCTGCCGCTGTTCTGCCTGCACCTATGAATGCAGACTATGAACTGGCAGAAATCATTCTGAAGGCCTGCGACCCCAATCCCAGAAAGCGCTGGCAAACTCCCATCGAAATGGGCCAGGCACTGGTCAGCTATATGCAGCGCAACGGCGTGAAGGATGATCCCATCGTTCCTCCGGCAGTGGAATCTGATTTCCTGGATGCCGCCTACGAGCCTGCTGAGCAGCAGCTGGAGGCAGCTGAGCCCGCACCGGAAGAAGCAGCAGAAGCAGCGGAATCTGCACAGGCTGAAGAGCTGACCTTCCTGGAGAATCTGGTTTCCGATGAAACCGCTCCGGATACAGAGGATGCAGATACCCTTGCGGAAGCCTCCATGACGGAGGAAGTCAGCTCCATTCTGGCTCAGGCTGATGAGCTGATGACAGAGCCTGCTCCGGAACCGGAGGAAGCCGCTGCAGAGGAAGCAGAGGAAGCACCGGCTGTTGAGGCGCCCCAGGAAGAACCTGCTGCAGCGGAAGCCGACGACAGCGAAGAGGAGCTTGATTTTGAAAGTCTCATAAGCAATGCCGCAGCCCGGCATGCTGAGCCTGATCAGAACGAACAGAACGAACCGGAGGAGCCGGAAGAACCCATCTTCCCGCCCTACGAACGGCCCCGGAAAAAACATGTCTGGCTGAAGCGCATCATTGGCATTGTGCTTCTGGTGCTCATCGGTTTTGGCGGAGCCTGGTTCTATCAGAACCAATATCTGCTGACGATCGATGACCTGGTGCTCACCACGGAGGCTGACTATATCAATGTCGAGCTGATTACTGCCGCAGATACCAGTCTGATGACCGTGGTCTGCACCGATACCTACGGCAACTCCCTTTCCGCACCTGTTTCCGGTCGCCAGGTAATCTTTACCGATCTGGTCCCCGGAACCCTTTATAAAATTGAGGTTACCACCGAAGGCTTCCATGGCATTTCCGGCCGTAGCAGCGGCACCGTAACCACAGTCAATCAGACCAGAATTCTGGAATTCCAGGCAAAGACCGGCACCGAGGATGGCTCCGCCGTGCTGAGCTTTGCTGTGGAAGGTCCGGAAGAGGACTGGATTCTCGAATACAGCGCAGCGGATGAGGAAACCCGCAGCATTACCTTCACCGGTCACAGCGTCACTGTCAACAATCTGACTGTGGGCAAGACCTACACCTTCCGTCTGGTAGCTCCTCAGAATGCAGGTCTGTTCCTTGTGGGCAGCGATGCACTGGAATTCACCGCATCCAAGAATGTGACCGCCGAGAATCTGACGGTTCTTTCCAGCATGGACGGCGTGCTGAAGCTTGCCTGGAATGCTCCCGCAGATACCAAAGTGGAAAGCTGGAACGTCCGCTGCTATAACGAAAGCGGCTACGAGGAAACCATCACCGTTTCCGAACCTGCCGCAAGCTTCCAGAACATCAGTACGGATGCCGCCTATACGGTGGAAGTTACCGCCGCCGGTATGACTCAGAACACCCGGATCTTTGTCAGCGCAAATCCCATTACCATCAGTGCTGTGACTGTGGATGATTCCACCGAAGGCACTCTGGTCATCAACTGGGACAGCAACGGCATCATTCCCGAAGGTGGCTGGCTTCTGATGTACAACATCGACTCCGGCGAATCTGCCATGGTTGAAAAGTGTGCTGAGAACACCGCAACGATCACAAACACTGTGCCCGGTGCCGATTATCA
Organism: Oscillospiraceae bacterium; assembly: GCA_015068305.1. Lineage (GTDB taxonomy): Bacteria > Bacillota > Clostridia > Oscillospirales > Oscillospiraceae > Faecousia. Next base: position 29,278 of record SVKV01000002.1, on the reverse strand, counting down.
GCTGCGAATCCAGTCCGCTGACGGCTCCTCTGTCTTCGGCCGTACATATACCTACGAAGCCAAGAACGCCGCCGCCTTTAGGGATCACGGTCTGGATGCAGCCTCCATCACCGGCAGCCTCTGCCCCACCCCGGAGAAGAAGGGCTGGACCTATGAGGATATTGCCGCAGATGCCTACACCTCCACCCATTCCGTTGGTTCCAAGGTTTCCATGGTGCTCTACAGCCCCGAACGGCCCGATAATACCGGCAAAGAAACCACGGTTATGTTTGTCATCCGTGACGGTGCAGGCAACATCGTTCCTGAGCTGACCAAGACCATGACCGCTCCCTGGCGTCAGCTGTGGCGCAACCGCAGCCGCTACTGTGAGCTGGACCTGCCCATCATCCCCAGCGTAGCCGGTCAGTACACCGTTCAGATTTATTTCAACCGCGCATTCGTCATCGAAAAGACGCTGAACATCATTGAATAAGAAAAAGCAGCCGCGCAAGCGGCTGCTTTCTTTTTTATCTTATGAATGTTACTGAACCTGATAGACGATCTTGCCGTCCACAACGGTGGTGAATGCTTCCGCACCTACGGTGGTCAGCGGATCAGCGGTCCAGATGACCACATCGCCGTCCTTGCCCGGCTCCAGGCTGCCCACCCGGTCACCGATGCCCGTCTGAACGGCGGGATTGATGGTGATGGCCTTCCAGGCCTCCTCGTAGTCCAGGCCGCTGTTGACTGCCAGACCGGCGCACATAGGCAGGTACTGCAGGGGGATCACAGGTGCATCGGTGATGATGCTGATGGGCACGCCGGCCTCATGGAGCACTGCGGGGGTGGTAAAGCTCTTGTTCCGCAGCTCAATCTTGGACTTGCTGCCCAGGGTCGGTCCAACAAAGGCGCTGAGGCCCTCTTCTGCCAGTTCGTCGGCAATCAGCGCGCCGTCGGTGCAATGGTCCAGGGTGATCTTCACGCCGAATTCCTTCGCGATCCGGATTGCAGTGAGAATATCGTCAGCCCGGTGGGCGTGGGCCTTCAGCGGGATCTCGCCCTTGAGGACGGGGATCATGGCCTCCAGCTTCATGTCGAAGGCAGGATTCTTGTCATTTTCCTTATCTTCCATGTACCGCTTTGCCTTGAACAGCACTTCCCGCAGCAGGGCGGCGGTACCCATGCGGGTCATGGGGCTGCGCTTGGCACCCTGACCGTAGCAGCGCTTGGGATTCTCGCCGAAGGCGCACTTCATGGCCAGAGGATTTTTGATGATCATCTTGTCCACCCGCTTGCCGGACAGCTTGATGGCCACAAAGGTACCGCCAACCACGTTGGCGCTGCCGGGGCCGGTGCAGGCGGAAGTAACGCCGCCCTGGAGGGCCAGACCGAAGGCCTCGTCCAGGGGATTGATGGAATCGATGGCGCGCATATGGGGTGTGATGGGATCGGTGATTTCATTGTAATCCATGCCTTCCCAGCCCATGCCCTCATTGTCCAGACCGATGTGGCAGTGGGCATCCACACAGCCGGGAGTCACCAGCAGACCCTGTGCATCGATGACCTGGCAGCCGGCAGGGGCTTCCAGATTCTGGCCAACTGCGGCAATCTTACCGTCGTCACCGATCAGAACAGATCCGTTGTCCAGATCGGGGCCTGCCATTGTCTTGATGTAACCGTTTTTAATCAGCAGCATAGTTTTCTCTCCTTAACCGCAAAGTTTTTCATGTTCTTCCGCCACCTGAGCTTCACAGCTGCGCATGGCCAGAATGGTCTTTTCCAGGGTCTCATCCAGGGACCAGCCAAGACGCTCAGCGCCCTCCCTGATCACATCCCGGGAGCAGCCGGCGGCAAACTTCTTATCCTTGAACTTCTTTTTCAGACTGGAAAGCTCCATGTCCATGACGCTCTTGCTGGGACGCATCCGGGCTGCGGCGCCGATGAGGCCGGACAGTTCATCCACTGCAAACAAGACCTTCTCCATCTGGTGGATGGGTTCCACATCGGAGCAGCTGCCGTAGGCATGGGAGCATACCGCATGAACAAGGGCCTGGTCTGCGCCGATTTCGGCCAGAAGCTCGGGAGCCTTCTTGCAGTGCTCCTCCGGGAACATCTCAAAGTCCACATCATGCAGCAGGCCGCAGAGCTTCCAGAAGTCAGCTTCCTCCCCATAACCCAGTTCCTGGGCAAAATAGCCCATAACACCCTCCACAGTCAGTCCGTGAAGAATATGAAACGGTTCCTTATTGTATTTTTGGAGCAGATTGAGGGCCTGCTCTCTTGAAATTTCGTTCATAAGTTACCTCCGTGTCTTACAAAATCCCCTACATTGTACTCCCAGGACGTACATTTGTCAACCCGTTAAAAATGGTGGAGAATCAGATCGGAAGCAAACTTTAATCCGGGCAGCAGGCTGTCAATTTCCACATACTCCTCCCGGGTGTGGGCTCCGGCACCCCGGTAACAGCCGACACAAATGGCAGGGATTCCCATGGACAGCGGAATGTTGCAGTCCGTGGAACCGGAACCGAAGGCCATGGCATGTCCGTAGTGCCGCTGTGAAGCGGCGTTGGCTCTGGCCATCATCTCTCCCAGCTTCTCCCGGTCCACGCCATCGGCACAGGGCCGGTCCCCCACTAAGGTTACGGTTACCGTGATTCCTTTGGCACGGTAAAACTCCACAGCCGCCATGAAATGCTTCTCCATCGCATCCAGGGAGCACTGCTCATCGGAGCGGAATTCATAGAGCATCTCGGCATGCTGGGCAATGGTATTGACGGATGTTCCGCCGGAAATCGTACCTACATTGTAGGTAGTTTTACCCAATTCCGGGACCTTGACGGTATACAGTGTATCAATGAGCGATGCCAGGTAAGCGATGGCATTGCGGTTTCCGAAGGCGCCGTAGGAATGGCCGCCCTCCGTATCGATCTCTACCCGGTATCTTCTGGACCCTACCGCCCGGCTGACACCGGCCGCCGCTGTGCCGTCCAGAGTTACGAATTCCCGGATACGGCTGCCAAAGTCCGCCATGATCTTCCGGGAACCCTTCAGATTACCCAGGCCTTCCTCTCCGGAGTTCACAACCAGCAGCATGCCGCCGTTTCCGGGCCGCAGACCCTTCCGGGCAATGTACTTTGCCGTCATCAGAAGGGCCACCACATTGGCTGTATCATCGCCGATGCCGGGGCAGCAGATCCGTCCGTTCTCAACTTTCAGCGGCAGCGGCTCCCGGTCCGGGAACACCACATCGCTGTGGGCCATAAACACCGCCAGGTCATCTGCTTCCCCACAGCCCACCGGATAGATCACGTTCAGCGCATCATCGATGTATACGCCCTCAGCCCCCTGGGCCGTCAGCCAGTTACGGCAGAATTCCGCACGCTTTTCCTCGTGATTGGACGGTGCCGGAATCTGCGCCAGCTCCAGCAGCAGATCAAAGGCCTCCTGCCGGTGTTCTTCCATAAAAATACCGATTTCTCTTGAAAACTCCATATTCTCTCACTCCTTACCTACGAGTCTAGCACAGTTTCGCTTCCACCGCAAGCAAAAAGCCCCCGGAATCCGGGGGCCTTTACTGTTTATTCGGAACGCAGGGCAATGACCGGATCCTTCTTTGCAGCCTTCTTGGCCGGGATGAATCCGCCGATCAGCGTCAGAATCACGCTGAGGCCGATCAGGATCACCGCGTTGACAGCCGGAAGCTGGGCTACAATATCCGGATTGTCGGTCAGATGCTGGATCAGCATATTGCCCGGTATCAGAATCAGCAGTGTGATTCCAATGCCGATGAGGCCCGAGCAAAGACCGATCATAAAGGTTTCTGCATTGAACACCTGGGAGATATTGCGCTTGGATGCACCGATGGCCCGGAGAATGCCGATTTCCTTGGTGCGCTCCATGACGGAAATATAGGTGATGATGCCGATCATGATGGAGGAAACCACCAGCGACACCGCAACAAAGGCGATCAGTGCATAGCTGACAGAGTCAATGATGGTCCGAACCGAGGACATCATCACGCCGGTCAAATCGGTGTACTGGATCACATGGTCCTCCCAGCCGATGTCCGCCATATCCTCATTATACCGGTCCAGGAAGGCAATGAATTCCTCCTTCGCCGCAAAATCCACCAGATAAATGGACATGGAGTAGGGCTTTTCCAGACGGGCATAGCCCAGGCTTCTCAGATTGGCATCGGCACTGTATTCCCGGTTCTGGCCGGACATGGTCATCATCAGCCGCTGCAGGTCCTCTTCGGTCATGTTGAACTGGAAGGCATTGGCAATTTTATTGCCGTCCACCGTAAAGGAGCTGCCGATAAAGGAGGCCAGCCGACCGCCGAACTCAGAAATCTTCTGCATCAGAATGCTCTGGATCGTGGTTTCCATCATTTTTGCGCCCATGACGGAAGCGGCACCCTGGACAACGGAGCCGGACATGTAGGAAGAAACGATGCCGTCGATTTCTCCGGCGGTAATGGTACCGTGGAACTGGTCGGTGTCGATCCCGATATCCGGTTCTGTCGGTTCTTCTTCCTCCTCAGGAGGTGTAGTCTCCTCGGTATCGTCGGAGGGAGGTGTCGTTTCTTCAAAACCATCGGAAGGAGGCGTGGTCTCCTCGGAGCCGTCGGAAGGAGGCGTGGTTTCCTCGGAGCCGCCGGAGGGAGGCGTGGTCTCCTCAGAGCCGTCAGAAGGTGGCGTGGTCTCCTCAGCGCCGCCGGAGGGAGGCGTGGTCTCCTCGGAGCCACCGGAGGGCGGTGTGGTTTCCGCCGCAGGTTCTTCCGGAGCCGCAGGTTCTGTCGGGTCGGATGCGCCGGAAGAGCTGGGAGCAGGAGCCTGCTCGGCCTGCAAATCCTCCGCAATGGTGCCGGTTACCAGTCCCAGCAGCAGCGGCCGGTATATCTGAGCAAAGGCATCTGCGGGTACGGAGTAAGAATCCGACAGACTCTGAATTTTAGCCTTGGCGCTTTCTCCGGCAAGATATCCGTCAACCAGGCCTTCTGCCTCGGTCAGATAGAGCTTTGCTTCTCCGCTGGCATCGGCGTTGGCTGCCACATACTGCTGCAACATTTCCCGGGCCATTTGACTGAAAGCATCCAGAAATGCGTTCTGGGCAGGGGCGGTATCCACCTTAACGGAAGACATCACTTCCTGCAGATATCCTTTCAGCATGGACAGGATGCTGTCTGTGGAAATATTCATGCCAAAGGCAGAGGAGATCGCATTTCCGTCCACAGAGATCATATTCTCAAAGTTCAGGGAGGTTTCTGCCTCCTCATCGAAGCGGCTTCCGGAAAACACATCCACTTCCCGGTCCGCAAGCTGGGCTTTGACCAGCTCCGATTCCTTTGCCCGCTCGATCACACGGCCGGTCAGACCGGAGGTATAGGCAACACCGGCGGAAAGAGCCGTGGCATTGACACCTTCTCTGGCACAGACAATACCCACAATCTGGAGGGGCTCCGACGCTTCAAAAACCGATTCCATATGGTTTTCATCATCGGACATATCTTCCCAGATATTGTACTCCTCGTTATACTTGTAAAGATACGAAACATCCACCAGCCGCAATTCCAGATTCAGCAGGTTTTCGTAGGTCCATTCTTCCGTATCAGAAACGGACTCCACATCCTCACCCGCCATGATTTTGTCCATGAGCCCATCCAGCAGATCCGCATCCTTCAGGCCCAGGGTATAGGCCATATAGTCGGTAATCTGGCTGGGGTCCGACAGAACAACGATCATCTCATTGTATTCTTCCGGCCATCTGCCTCGAAGCACCTCATACTGAGATTCCAGAATCTCCCGGTTATCGATCATCTCATAGAAAATATCCGATGCCATGTAACTGGCCATGAAGGAATTGCCCATGAGCTTGTTGAAGAGGGTTGCGGGATTTGCCTGGAGAATCCGTTCTTCGTCATCCCGGACATAGATCCGCGGTTTGATCCCGTAGCTGTATTTGATGGAGCTGACGGTGTGGTCCACTTCATCATAATGTCTTTCCAGATGCCGCTTGAAGGATTCCAGGTCGTTGGAACCGATCTGGGCAAACATCTGGGCGATCATCTGCTGTTCCACCACCACGCCTTCATCAGCGTTTCTTGCCTCCGCCAGGGACGCACCGAAGGCCGCAAACATGGAACCCATATCAGAGGTTTCCGTCTGAATGGTCAGCGGATAGTTGGACAGGGTATCCGCCTGGATTTTGTCAATGTATTTCTGGAAGCCTGTGGACAGTGACATGATCAGCGCAATGCCGATGATACCGATGGAGCCTGCAAAGGCAGTCAAAAAGGTTCTTGCCTTTTTGGTCCGCAGGTTGTTGAAGCTCAGGGCCATGGCTGTCCAGAAGGACATGGAGGATTTGCCCATGTTTTTATGCTTGGGTGCCGCCATGCCGGTTTCATCCACGATAAATGCATTGGTATCATCGATGATCCGGCCGTCCTTCACCCGGACGATGCGGTTTGCATAGTCCTCTGCCAGCTCCGGGTTGTGGGTGACCATCACCACCAGCCGGTCCCTGGACACTTCCTTCAGAAGTTCCATGACCTGCACGCTGGTCTCGGAATCCAGGGCGCCGGTGGGCTCGTCGGCCAGCAGGATATCCGGGTCATTGACCAGGGCGCGGGCAATGGCCACCCGCTGCATCTGACCGCCGGACATCTGGTTGGGCTTCTTATGGAGCTGATTGCCCAGGCCCACATCCGCCAGTGCCTTGGCTGCCCTTCTGCGGCGCTCGGAACGGGAGATACCGGAAATCGTCAGTGCCAGTTCCACATTGGCCAGGACCGACTGATGGGGAATCAGATTGTAGCTCTGAAACACAAAGCCGATGGTATGGTTTCGGTAAGAATCCCAGTCCCGGTCCGAGTATTTTCTTGTGGAAATGCCGTTAATCACCAGGTCGCCGCTGTCATAACGGTCCAGGCCGCCGATGACGTTGAGCAAGGTGGTCTTACCGGAGCCGCTGGGACCCAGAATCGCCACGAACTCATTGTCCCGCAGATTCAGACTGACCCCATCCAGGGCGGTCTGCACCAGCTCGCCGGTAACATATGTTTTTCGGATATCCTTAATTTGAAGCATTGTGTTCCCTCTTTCTCCCGCCGGAGGATCCAATATGGTTGCATTTGCAACCATCTTACCATGTGTTCTTTTCCAATTCAAGATATATCGGAAAAATGTTTCAATAAATTCACAAACAGGCCCGAGTTTCTAACTATCCTGCCATTGACTTTGACAAACAACAGCGGTACAATTTATAAAAAATGTCCGAAAGAGAGGATCATAACATGGATAAGCGCACACTCACCATGATTCAGGAGCTGTCCGATGCCCCCGGCGCCTCCGGCTTCGAGGACGCAGTCGTGGAGGTTGCAAGAAAATATGCCGCCCCCCTGGGCCGTCTGGAGGAGGATTTCCTGCGGAATCTCTACATTTACCGAAAGGAAAACACGGGCACCAAGCCGGTTCTGATGCTGGATGCCCACTCCGATGAGGTAGGCTTCATCATTCATTCCATCAAGCCCAACGGAACTCTGCGTTTCCTGCCTCTGGGCAGCTGGAACAAGAACGCTCTGGTTTCTTCCAAAGTTCTGGTCCGAAATGCCCTGGGCGAATACATCCCCGGCATCATTGCCTCCAAGCCGGTGCATTTCATGAGTGCCGGTGAAAAGGCGAACCCCGCCCTGGATATTGACAACATGGTCATTGACATCGGTGCCTGCAGCGCCGAGGAGGCCGTGAAGGAATTCCATATCCGTATGGGTGAGCCCGTGGTGCCGGATACCAAATTCCATTACGACGAAAAGCACGACCTGATGTTCGGCAAAGCCTTCGACTGCCGCATCGGCTGCGCCGCCATGCTGGAAGCCCTGCACCGGATGGAGGGCAGGGAGCTGCCCTGCGATGTGATCGCCGTTCTGTCCACCCAGGAAGAGCTGGGCCCCCGGAACAGCAAGGTCACCGTCCACCACATCCATCCCGATATCGCCATCGTCATGGAGGGCTGCCCTGCCGACGATACCTTCACGGAACCCTATGCGGTGCAAACCGCCCTGAAGAAAGGCCCCATGTTCCGCCACATGGATGTTTCCGCCATCTGCGCTCCCCGGTATCAGCGGTTTGCGCTGGACTTGGCCGCCAGAAAGAGCATTCCGGTCCAGGAATCCGTCCGTCAGGGCGGCGGTAACAACGCTGCCTCCATCCAGACAGCTCTGGTGGGTGCTCCTTCCATTGTAGCCGGAATCCCGGTCCGTTATGCCCATTCCACCAACTGCATCAGCTCCGGGTTTGATTTTGAAGCTGCTGTGCAGATGGTTGTGGCGCTGATGGAAAACATCACCCCCGAGATGATCCGCACCCTGTAAAAAGCCAACTTTCTCTTGATTTTCACCGTGACCGCTGATATAATAACTCCGTTCATCATATGGAGGAGTACTCAAGTGGTCGAAGAGGCGTGACTCGAAATCTCGTAGGCCTGTTACAGGGTGCAAGGGTTCAAATCCCTTCTCCTCCGCCAAAAAAGATCCACCCCATCCGGGGTGGATCCTTTTATTTTTTCTTCGCCAGTTCCATAATCTGGTCCATTTTGCTCATGACAAATTCGTAATTTTCCCGGCGGTGGGGAATGGAACAATTGCTGCAATCCTTGATGCCGTTTTCCAGATAGGTAAAGTTTCCGCCGCATTTGTCGCCAAGCGCATACAGGGGACAATAACAAAACAAGCAGTTGAATTCCTCACAGCCGATTCCTTTATGGCAGGGAAAGAATTCACAGTCCCGGTTTTGCACAAATTTATAGCAGTCCATTCATACCTCCGTCCAGGGATAGCATTCCGGCGGTTCCTGGATGAATTCCATTTTCTCTCCCGTGGCGGGATGAGAAAATCCGAGCCGGTAAGACCAGAGGGCAATCTCACAAGGGTCATTCCGCTCACTGTACTTCCGCTCCCCCACCAGAGGCATCCCCCGGCTGGCAAACTGAACCCGAATCTGGTGGGTCCTTCCCGTTTCCAGTCGAATCCGCACACGGCTCATATTCTCCCGGCTTTCCAGGCAGGTATAATGCAGAATCGCCTCCTGGACCCCCTTCGCTGGCTCCGGGGCCACATAGGTCATCTTCCTGGCTTTGTCCCGGCCCAGAAGATCCCGGAATGTTCCACTTACCTCAACGGGAGTACCATGAACCACTGCCAGATATTCCTTTTCAAATTCATTATCCCGAATCTGCCGGGAGAGCTCCGATGCTGCCTTCGGATTTCTGGCCAGCACCATCAGCCCCGAAACCACCCGGTCCAGCCGGTGTACGGTGCGAATATCCGCCTTTGGATTGCCAAGTTTTTCCCGCACCAGCTCCGGCACACCGCCGGGTTCGTCAGTGGAAAGCACCCGGGCAGGTTTGATGCAGACCACAATATCCGCATCCGTGTAGATCAGTTTCATGATATCACCTTCTTTTTCTATCCTACCAAATGCGCTCAATCTTTGCAAGCCGGTTTGTGCAGAAACCCCAATATCCGGCAGAATCTTTTTCCGGTCGGGTCACAAAAAGGTTCTTTTGTCCCTTGATGGGGGTCTTGCGGCGTTTTATAATAAGTATTAGGAAAAATATGCATAAAGGAGACTGATTCCCATGGCCCATATTACGCTGAATCCCGCTGAACTGAAGGAACTGCGCACCGTCAATCCCCGTCTGATTTCCTACAATGTGGAAATGACCGAGGTCACCGGCGGCACCTTCTGGAAAGCATACACCGACGCACAGGTGGACGGCACCGAGCAGGTCCCCCCTCCGGACTTTTCCAAGGGCATGGCTGCCATGCACCAGTGGTACGATCCCATCGACACCACCAATCCCAGACTGATCAAGCTGGCCAAGGAGCTGGGCAGCTGCTGGGTTCGTGTTTCCGGCACCTGGGCAACCAGAACCTACTATGATTTTGATGGCACCGGCATGCCCGAGGGCTACTTTAACCACCTGCGCAAGGAGCAGTGGGTGAATCTGTGCAACTTCGTCAAGGCCGTTAACGGCAAGCTGAAGATTTCTGTTGCCAACTGCGACGGTCTGCACAGCCACGATGAGCCCTGGAATTCCAGCCAGGCTGAGAAGATTTTTGCCCTGTCCAAGGAACTGGGCTGCCCCATCGAAGCCGTTGAGTTTGTCAACGAGCCCAATATGCTCCAGTCCACCGGTTTCCCCAAGGACTATACCGCAGCTGATTTCCGCCGTGACCAGGATATCTTCCACAAGTGGGTCCGGGAGAACTATCCCGAGTGCGCCATCATCGGACCTTCCGATACTGACCCCAATGCCATGAGCGTGGATGCCGACGGCAATCCCCACCCCTGGACCAGCGGTGCCAAGGAAACTGCAGGCATTGCTGCCGCACTGGCCTACTGCTCCACCGGCGATTTGATGGACGGCTGCGAGGAAAAGCTGGATATCTTCTCCTATCACTACTATAACGGCGTTTCCGAGCGTATGGCTGCCATGATGCCCTCTGCCTTTACCCCCTTTGAGGGCTGCATGAGCGAGGAATATCTGGGTGCCGCTGCCCATACCGCCCGCTGCTTCCTGAGCTACCGGGACAAGTATGCAACTCCTAACGGAGAAATGTGGGTCACTGAATCCGGCGACGCCGGTGCCGGCGGTCACACCTGGGCTTCCACCTACGCTGAGGTTATCCGCACCCTGAACGAAATCGGCTCCTTTGCCACCGTCACCGACGGCGTCATCTTCCATAACACCCTGGCGTCCTCCGACTACGGCTGGCTGAAGCACGGCACCTTCGTCCCCCGTCCCAGCTACTTCTCCGTCCTGCTGTGGAAGAAGCTGATGGGCAACACTGTTTATGACTCCGGCGAAGCAATCCGCCCCGGCGCCCATGTCTTTGCCCATTCCCGCGCCGACGGCAAGGAAGGCTGCGTCTATCTGATCATCAACAACTCCTGGACCGAGACCACCACCGTGGATCTCCCTGTCGATGCGGTCCGCTATACCCTCACCGGCAACGGCTCCATGCGCAGCCGCACCATGCTCCTCAATGGCCGTGAACTGGTTCTCGGCGAAAATGACGAGCTGCCCTGCCTCTGCGGTGAGCCCCAGAAGGCCGGCAAGCTGGAGCTGGCTCCCGGCTCCTGCACCTTCCTGGTTCTGTAAGCAAAAAATGTTTTCCGCATCCGGCACCCTTTTGGGTGCCGGATTTCTCTGTTTTTACACAAAACCTGCAGAAATCCACAGGATTTTTTAACAGTTTGCCGATTATTACAAAATGAAACATTTTTGTTGATTTTATTTGTTTATGTTTACCATTTTATGCTGAAAAGTTCGGAATTCTCCATCTTTTCCATTTTTCAAAAATCATTCAATTCAGTTATCCATGAAAGTATTCAACACATTCCACAGCTTTTTCCACAGACTGTCTGCTCAGAAAAAGCTGTCAAAATCAGTCGAACATCCCGAATCCTTGTAAACTTCAAACTTTTAACTTTACATTTCTGTCCCCGGTTTCACCGGCAACAAATATTATGCATAAAGATACAACAAAATACAAAAATGCGGAAGATGAATCATCTTCCGCATTATGTTTACAGTGCTTCACCCAGAATGGATTTGGTGGCATAGGCATTGAGGCTCATATCCGCCACATGGCCGGATTTGTACTCGTAATAGGCCTGGGCTCCGATCATGGCCCCGTTGTCGCCGCAGAGTTTCAGCGGCGGCATGTAAACCTCTGCACCCAGTTTTTCCGCCGCAGCCAGGATATCTCTCCGGATGCGGGAGTTTGCAGCGACGCCGCCGGCAACGGCGACCTTCTTGTATCCGGTTTCCTCCAGCGCCCGCACCACCCTCGGCACCAGGGTTTCGGAAACCGCAGCTGTGAAGGCTGCGCAGAGGCTGGGCACATCCAGCTCCTCCCCCACCTGCTGGGCATGGTGAATGAGATTCAGCGTGGCCGTTTTCAGTCCGGAGAAGCTCATATTGTATGGATTCTCACCGGGCTTGGCCACCGGCAGGCTGTATTTGCGTTCATCTCCCTGCTGGGCTGCCTTGTCCAGGGCTGCGCCGCCGGGATAGGGCATCCCCAGCACACGGCCCACCTTATCAAAGCACTCACCGGCAGCATCATCCAGCGTCGTGCCCAGAATCCGCATATCGGTGTAGTCCTTGACCTCGATGATCATGGTATGGCCGCCGGAAACCACCAAACACAGGAACGGAGGCTCCAGCTCCGGATAGGCCAGGTAGTTTGCCGCAATGTGGCCCCGGATGTGATGGACCGGAATCAGCGGCACATTCAGCGCCATGGCCGCAGCCTTGGCAAAATTCACACCCACCAGCACCGCGCCGATGAGGCCCGGGGCATAGGTTACCGCCGCAGCATCAATATCCCCGCGGGTCAGGTTGGCATTTTCCAGAGCCTGGTCTGCAAGACCGTAGATGGCTTCGATATGTTTCCGGGATGCGATCTCCGGCACTACGCCGCCGTATTCCCGGTGGAGGGCAACCTGGGATGCGATGCAGTCGGTGAGCACTTCCCGCCCATCCCGGACGATGGCCACAGCAGTTTCATCGCAGGAGGATTCAATTGCCAGAATATTCATTTTGCCACTCCTTTCGCAGAATCAGTGCATCTTCTCTGGGATTTCGGTAGTAATTCTTTCGGATTCCGATTTCTTCAAAATCCAGCATTTTATAAAGGTTCTTAGCCGGTTCATTGGATGCACGGACCTCCAATGTCAGGCAATGGCTTTCCCGCTTTTTCAGCGCCCCGATCAGTTCTGTGATCAGACCGGTGGCAATGCCCTGTTTGCGGTAATCCGGGTGGACGGCCACATTCATCATATCCGTCTCCCCCATCACCGTCTGGGATCCCACATAACCCAGGACCTTTTCCTCCTCCACAGCAACGATCCACAAAGAAAGCACATTATTCAGTTCCGATGCAATGCTTTTTTCGCTCCATGCGGCGGTGCCGAAGCAGATCGTTTCCAGCTCTGCCACCTGGGCCACATGTTTTTCTGTCATTTTTGCAAATATCATTTTGCTTCAAACCAGCTCTTTCCGATTTTTGCTTCTGCGGTCAGAGGTACATTCAGCTGCGCCACCTGCTCCATCTCACAGCTTACCAGCTTCGCAACATCCCCGGCGATTTCCTCCGGGCACTCCACGATCAGTTCGTCGTGGACCTGCAGCAGCAGTTTTGCTTCCGGGAACTTTTCGGACAGGGCCCTGTCCACCTTGATCATAGCCAGCTTGATCAGATCCGCTGCCGTTCCCTGGATAGGGGTATTCAGCGTCATTCGCTCCGCACCGCTTCTGACATTGAAATTGCTGGACTTGAGCTCCGGGATATACCGGCGGCGGCCAAACATGGTTTCGGTATAGCCCCGTTCCCGGGCCTCCGCCACCACATTTTTCATATAGTCCTTCACGCCCCGGTAATTGGCCAGGTAGCTTTCAATGTATTCCTTGGCCTCCCAGCGGGTGACACCGATGTCTTCAGACAGGGAGAACTCGGAAATACCGTAGACAATGCCGAAATTGACAGCCTTGGCATGGCGGCGCTGGAGGGAGGTAACTTCCTCCGCAGTCACGCCGAAAACCTGGGAAGCAGTCACCGTGTGGATATCCATACCTTCCCGGAAGGCCCGGCACATATTCTCGTCATTTGCGATATGGGCCAGCACCCGCAGTTCGATCTGGCTGTAGTCCGCATCAATGAGCACGCAGCCGGGCTTGGGGATGAACATTTTCCGGATCTCGGCGCCCAGATCGGTTCGGACCGGGATGTTCTGAAGGTTCGGCTCCGTAGAGGACAGGCGGCCGGTGGCCGTCACAAGATTCTGGAAGGTGGTGTGGATCCGGCCATCCTCTCCGATCTGTTTCAGAAGTCCTTCCGCATAGGTGGATTTGAGCTTGGTGAGCATCCGGTAGTCCATAATGGCCGGAATGATCGGGTGCTTGTTCTTCAGCTTCTCCAGCACATCCGCATTGGTGGAATATCCGGTCTTGGTCTTCTTCACAGGAGGCAGCCCCAGCTTGACAAAGAGCAGCTCTCCCAGCTGTTTGGTGGAGTTGATATTGAAGGGTTCTTCCGAATAGGAATAAATCAGCTTTTCGCATTCGTCGATCCGTGCGGTAAGCATCTCGCCGAAGGCAATCAGCTGCTGCTTATCAATATCGATGCCCAGGCACTCCATCCGGTAGAGCACATCGCACAGAGGCAGTTCGATTTCCTGATAGAGTTTGGTCATCCCCTGCTTTTCCAGTTCTTCCTCCAGCACAGGCCGCAGCTGCCACAAAGCTTCCGCGCAGGCCGCAGCATCCCCATCTTCCACAGAAGAGCCCAGGAAGGTGGTTGCCAGCTTGGAAACGGGATAATCGGACTGGGAGGGGTTCAGATCATAGGCGGCAAGGGCCGTATCAAAGGTAAACTTTCCGTAGCACAGGCCCAGTTCATCCAGCCGGTGCATGGTAGATTTCATATCATGGCAGATGCAGTTCATGCGGCCCAGCAAACAGTCGCATGCCATCTGTACCTCCATGGGGGTAAGGGTACAAACACCCTTTTCCCAGGCAACGCCCAGGGTGCCGTCTTCGGCAATATATACCGCACAGTCCAGACCCTCTGCGGGCATTTCGTCGCACCGGGGCAGGGCCGCCATTTTCTTTTCTGCCTTGGGCTTTTCCAATTCCGCACCCCGGAGGCCATACTTATCGATGAGCCGGACAAACTCCAGGCGCTGGAAAAGATCATACAGCGCCGGCCGGTTATAGGGCATAACGATGGCATCCTTCGGCTCAAAATCGATGGGAGCCTCGGGGACAATGGTTGCCAGATCATAGGAAAGATAGGCATTGTCCTTATAGGTCGTCAGGTTTTCCCGCATTTTGGGCTTGATAATAGCATCGTCCAGGTTCTCATAGACACCGTCCAGGCTGCCGAATTTCATCAGCAGATTCTTGGCGGTCTTTTCGCCGATGCCCTTGACGCCGGGGATATTGTCAGAGGAATCACCCATCAGCGCCTTCAGATCGATCAGCTTTCTGGGCTCGAAGCCATACTCCTCCCGGAACTTCTCCTCCGTGTAAAGCGTGGCTGTGGTCTGGCCGGGCTTGGAAATCACCAGCTTGATGTGGACATTTTCATCGATCAGCTGTAAGGAGTCCCGGTCACCGGTGATAACCACACACTCCCAGCCGTTATTGGAGCAGATTTTGCCCACGGTGCCGATGACATCATCGGCTTCCCAGCCCTGGCATTCATAGATGGGAATGTTCATGGCCCGGAGCACATCCTTCATCACCGGCATCTGCATGGCCAGTTCTTCGGGCATTCCGTGACGGGTAGCCTTATAACCGTCATACTTGAGGTGACGGAAGGTAGGTCCGTGGAGGTCGAAGGCAACACAGATGGCATCCGGCTGCTCTTCCTTCTCCATTTTCTCCAGGATGTTCAGAAATCCGTAGATGGCATGGGTATAGAGGCCATCCCGGGTGGTCAGAGGTCTGACACCGAAATAGGCCCGGTTGATGACAGAGTTGCCATCAAGGATCATTAATTTCATACTTTTCTCCACTTGGTACCCTGGGGGGTGTCGATGATTTCGATGCCGCGGGCCTTCAGTTCGTCCCGGATCCGGTCAGCCTCTGCCCAGTTCTTTGCCTTCTTGGCTTCAGTTCTTGCAGCCACCAGTGCATCGATCTCGGGATCGGCATTGGCTGCTTCCTCCTGGGCCTGCTTCTTTGCAAGAGCATTAGCGGCTTCGATCAGATTCAGACTCAGCACCTTGTCAAAATCGGCCAGGGCTGCCAGCTTGGTGGCATCATTGCACTTGGCCTTCAGTACATCATAAACGGCGGTAACAGCCAGAGAGGTATTCAGGTCGCCGTTCAGCGCGTTCACAAAACGCTCCTTCAGCTTATTGAAGGCGTCAGTATCCACTTCACCTTCATTCTTGAAGGTGGCGATCTTGGCAATCAGCTTGTCGTAGGCGGTCACCGCATTGTCCAGGTTCTCCCAGCTGAAGACCAGGTTCCGGCGGTAGTGGCTCTGGAGGCAGAAGAGGCGGTAAGCCATGGGATCATAGCCCTTCTTTTCCAGCAGGGAAACCGTGAGGAATTCACCCTTGGACTTGGACATCTTGCCGTCGTTGGTGTTCAGATGGTGGACATGGAACCAGTACTTGCACCACTCGTGGCCCAGGTAGCTCTCACTCTGGGCAATCTCATTGGTGTGGTGGGGGAACGCATTGTCAATGCCGCCGGCATGGATATCCAGATCCTCGCCCAGGTGCTTCATAGAAATGCAGGAGCACTCAATGTGCCAGCCGGGATAGCCCACGCCCCAGGGGGAGTCCCACTTCAGGGCCTGGTCTTCAAACTTAGACTTGGTAAACCACAGAACGAAGTCATTCTTGTTGCGCTTGTTGGTGTCTTCCTCGACGCCTTCCCGGACACCCACGTCCAGGTCTTCCTCGTCATGGTCGTTGAAGACATAGTACTTATTCAGAGTGGAAGTATCAAAATAGACGTTGCCGCCGGCAAAATAGGCATTGCCCTTCTCCAGCAGGGTAGACACCATGTGGATATACTCGTCGATGCAGTTGGTGGCAGGCTCCACCACATCGGGCCACTTGATATTCAGCTTTTCGCAGTCTGCCTTGAAGGCCTCGGTGTAGTAGCGGGCAATATCCATAACGGACTTATTCTCCCGCTTGGCACCCTTGAGCATCTTGTCTTCGCCGGTGTCGGCATCACTGGCCAGGTGACCCACGTCGGTAATGTTCATGACCCGCTTGACATTGTAGCCCAGGTAGCGCAGGCTCTTTTCCAGCACGTCCTCCATGATGTAGGTGCGCAGGTTGCCGATGTGGGCATAGTGATACACCGTAGGACCGCAGGTATACATCTTCACTAGGTCGGGATTCTTGGGAACGAACAGTTCCTTCTTATGGGAAACAGAGTTATAAAGATACATATTGAATTCCTCCAACTGTTAATATATGAAATAAAAACGCCTCCTATGCCAACACAGGCATAAGAGGCGGGTAAAACATACTCGCGGTTCCACTCTCATTTATCGCTTGATATGGAATTTGCCGCTCCCGGACGCACCTTCACGCCTCTTCCCTGCCCGGGCTTCCAGCCGATGGCCCCGGCTCTCTGAAGGGTTGAATTGCGCTACTCTTTCCGTTCATCGCAACACAAGTATATTACCATTTCTCATGGGTTTTTGTCAAGGGAAGAAAGGAAAAAGGCAGTTCCTTCAACAGAAACTGCCTCTTGTTAAGATGTTATTCCCAGGTGGCCCAGATTTCCGGGCAGAAACCGACAGTTGCCTGCTTGCCGTTTCGTACAACGGGCGTCTTCATCAAACCGGGATCGTCAAAGAGCTTGTCCTCCTTGGCGATGCGGTCATCCATGTACTTCATATTGGTGATTTCCTGGCTCTTGCCGTTCCAGTCGATGAGATTGTCCACACCGCCCACGGCCCGGAGGACACTGTCAAATTCCTTGCCGGACATGCCGTATTTTACCAGGTCAATGGACTGATACTTGATCCGCCGCTCCTTGAACCAGCGCTCCGCCTTCTTGGTGTCGAAGCATTTGGATTTTCCGAAAATCTGAATGTTCAATAGTATACCTCCATTAAGCACAGTCCCTGGGGCGGCACCAGAAAGCCTGCCTCCGCCCGCTTACCGCCAAAGAGCGCCGGGATGCTGTCAGCAGACCGCTCCCCCCTGCCCACTTCAATCAGTGTGCCGACCATAATGCGGACCATATTGTGCAGAAAGCCGTTTCCGGTAACGGTAATCCGGATTTCTTCGCCCACCCGCTCCACTTCCAGAGACCGGATGAACCGGACCGTGGATTTTTTGAACTTCGGGTTACCGCAGAAGGCGGCAAAATCATGCTCACCCAGAAAATGCCGGGCCGCTGCCTGCATGGCATTCACGTCCAGCTGTTCGGGCATCACCGTCACAAACCGCCGGTCAAAAACGCAGGGCATATCGGAATTCCAGATCCGGTACCGGTAAGTCTTTTCCCTGGCATTCAGCCGGGCATGGAACCGGTCGGAGCAGTCCTTGCAGGAGCAGATCCCGATATCCTCCGGCAGATACCTGCGCAGCTGCGTCAGAATCTCCTGGGCAGGCATGGCGCTTTCGCAGTGGAAATTAGCCACCTGCCCCCTTGCGTGGACGCCGGCATCGGTGCGGCCGGAACCGGAAATCTCGATTGGCTCCCCCAGAATCCGGGACAAGGCCGTTTCCAGCTTTCCCTGTATGGTATTATCCTCACCTTTCAGCCGCTGCCAGCCCCGGTACCGGGTGCCGTCATAGCAGATATCAAGCCGCAAATTCCTCATAGTCGCGCAGTTCCTCTCTGGCTTCCCGTTCATTGTCCGCAGAAAACAGGAATACTCCGTTTCTGTCATACACCTGAACATGGCCTCTTACATATCTGATAGAATACATAACCATCCACTCCTTTTGCTTTCTGGCTGTATTCTATCAGCTTATCAGTCCATTAAATCGGACTTAATTAATTTTCTCAATCCAGGAAGCCAAGTCTTCGTAAACTTCCTGCTTATTGATCTCATTGTGGATCTCATGGCGGCACAGGGGGTAGATCTTCAGATCCACCTGGGTCATGCCGTGCTTTTTAAATTCCTCGGCTGCCTGCTTTACACCTGCGCCATAGCCGCCCACAGGGTCATCTCCGCCGGCGATGAAATAAACAGGCAGGTCCTTCTTCATGGCATTTAAGTTCTTGGGATCCTGGATATACTGAAGTCCCGTCATCATATCCCGCACCAGGCCCGCAGAGGGCACAAAACCGCACAAAGGATCCGCTTCGTATGCATCCACGATTCTGCTGTCCCGGCTCAGCCAGTCGGAGGCAGTTCTGGGATGCTCCACCTTGCTGTTGTAGCTTCCGAACATCATTTTCTGCAGAAATGCGCTGGGATTCTGTTCCCCGTCCTTTTTGCAGATCAGATTGGCAACTGCCTTACCGGCACCGATCACAGCATTGGGCATCCAGGCAGTACCGCAGATAATGGCACCGGAAATGCCGCTGTTCGGATGCCGGGCCAGAATGGTCCGGGCCATGAAAGAGCCCATGGAATGCCCGAACAGGATAAAGGGCACGCCCGAAAATTCCTCCATGGTATTTTTCAGCAGCCGGTAGGTATCCTTTACAGCCGTATGCCAGCCTCCTGCAAAGCAGCCCTGAGGCGTTGCATCGCAGATGGACTTACCGTGGCCCATGTGATCCTCAGCCACCACCAGAATACCCCGGGTATTCAGAAACTGTGCAAAATCGTCATAACGCTGGGCATATTCAGCAATGCCGTGGACGATCTGAACCACGGCCTTGATTTCCCCATTGGGGATCCAGCGGCATGCATGGATTTTTCCGCCGCCCAGAGAATCATAGTAAAAATCCGTTCTCATGGGATTACTCCACAACTTCGTAGTCAGCATCAGTAATTGCCTGCTTCAGCGCGGCAACATCGGCAGAACCTGTGACGGTGACGGTCTTTGCCTGCAGGTCCACCACAGCATCCACAGTACCGGGGACAGCCTTGCAGACCTTCTCCACTCTTGCCTTGCAGTGGGTGCACATCATGCCGTTGACCTTGATAACAGTTTCCATATTGGGTTCCTCCTCTAAAATTTCGGGTTTGGCAGAAACTTCTGCCGGAATTTCTTTTCTTTCAGCTTTGAAAAAGCGCAGCCGCAGGGCATTGCTCACCACGAAGACGCTGGAAAAGCTCATGGCAGCAGCGCCCAGCATGGGGCTCAGGGTAATTCCGATGGGTGCCAGCACACCGGCGGCCACAGGGATACCCAGACAGTTGTAGAAAAATGCCCAGAACAGATTCTCCTTGATGTTCCGGATGGTTGCCTTGCTCAGGCGCACCGCGTCGGCAACAGCCCCCAGAGAGCCGCTCATCAGCACCACATCGGCAGACTCCATGGCAATGTCGGTGCCTGCTCCAATGGCCATGCCCACGTCGGCCGTCACCAGTGCCGGGGCATCGTTGATGCCGTCTCCCACCATCAGCACATGCTTTCCTTCACTCTGAAGCTTCTTCACCGCACCGGCCTTGTCACCGGGCAGTACATCGGAGATCACATGGGCGATGCCTGCCTGGGCTCCGATGGCCCGGGCCACATCCTTATTATCGCCTGTCAACATCACCACGTCAAGATGCAGTTTCTGCATCGCTGCTACCGCATCCCGGGAATCGGGCTTCAAAACATCCGCAGCGGCGATGGCGCCCAGGTAGGTGCCTTCCTCCGAGGCAAAATACAGCGGGGTCTTTCCCTGCTTTGCAAGTTCTTCAAAGGCAGGCACTTCCACACCAATGCTTCGCATCAGCTTTTCATTGCCGCCATAGTAGCGGATTCCCTTAACGGTGCCGCTGACGCCCCGGCCGGGGATGGTTTCAAAATCCGTTACCGTAGGAATCACCATACCGGAAGCCTTTGCAAGAATTGCTCTGGCAAAGGGATGCTCGGAGTGTTTCTCAAGGGCCGCTGCCAGGCGCAGCAGTTCCTTTTCACAAATGCCGTTGGGAATCACATCGGTCACCGCAGGTTTTCCGGTGGTCAGTGTTCCGGTCTTGTCCAGAACAACGGTATCGATCCGGTGCAGATTTTCAAGAGATTCTGCATTCTTAAACAGCACGCCCATGCCGGCGCCCCGGCCGGTACCCACCATAATGGCAACAGGGGTTGCCAGGCCCAGGGCACAGGGACAGGAAATGACCAGCACGGAAATGGCATTGGTCAGGGCAAATTCCAGATCACCATTGATCAGCATCCATACTGCAAAGGTAACCGCCGCAATGGTCATAACCACCGGGACGAAAATACCGGCAATTTTGTCTGCCATTCTTGCAATGGGAGCCTTGGAGCCGCCGGCCTCCTCCACCATGTGGATGATCTGGGAAAGGGTGGTATCCTCGCCCACCTTCTCAGCCCGGAATTCCAGGTAGCCTTCGGTATTGATGGTGGCAGCCGCCACGGTATCGCCCACTTTTTTCTCCACCGGGACGCTTTCGCCGGTCAGCGCGCTCTGATCCACCGCACCGCGGCCCTTGATCACAACACCGTCAACAGGAATACTGCCGCCGGAACGAACCGCGATCACATCGCCCACACGGACTTCTTCCACCGGAACTTCCCTTTCCACACCGTCCCGGATCACATGGGCGGTCTTAGGGCTTAAGTCCATGAGCTTGCGGATGGCATCGCCAGTCTTGCCCTTTGCCCGGGTCTCCAGGAATTTACCCAGGGTGATCAGCGTCAGAATCATGGCCGCAGATTCAAAATAGAGGTTGCTTGCGTAGTGAGAAACCGTCTCCCAGTCCCCTTCACCCATGGCATTGGCCATCATGAACAGCGCCGCCACGCCGTAGATCAGCGCCGCAGAGGAACCCACCGCGATCAAAGAGTCCATATTGGGGCTGCGGTGCCAGAGGGATTTAAAGCCCTTGAAATAATAGGCCCGGTTCAGATAGACCGCCGGCAGCGTCAGGAAAAACTGCAGCAGTGCCGCAACCAGAGCATTTTCGGCTCCGTGATACCAATGAGGAGCAGGGAGCCCGATCATATGGCCCATGGTGAAATACATCAGAATCACCAGGAAAATACCGGAACCGATTATGCGGACCTTCATTTCCTTCAGAGCATCCTCCTGTTTGGCAGGCTCCTCCGTTTTTTTCTTTTCACCGGCCACCGATGCGCCGTAGCCCGCATCGGATACGGCCTTGATGATTGCCTGGGTCACCGTTTCATCCGCCGCATCCACCACCATGGTGCCGGCCAGCAGATTCACCTCTGCCTTTTCCACACCGGTAACCCCATTGGCCACTTTTTCCACCCTGGCGGAGCAGGCCGCACAGGTCATTCCCGTCACATTGTATTTGATCTTCATGGAATCACACTCCTTTTCAACAAAACCCAAACAATTCCGAAACACAGCCGAAACATCAGCATTGACAAGTATGCTTCTACATGCTACTATTTTAGCATACGATGTCAAAAACACAAGTATGTACTATTTTGTGCATTAGTATCTTTTAGGAAACTATGGAGGTATTAAGGATGCAAAGTGAAAACTGTCCCGTAGCAGCCACCCTGGATCTGATCGGCGGCAAGTATAAGGCACTGATCCTCTGGCACCTGTCGGAGGGAAAACTGCGTTTTTCTGAGCTGCGGAAGGTCGTAAAGACCGCCACACCCAAAATGCTGACCCAGCAGCTGCGGGAGCTGGAAGCCCAGGATCTGATCCACCGGGAGGTATTTCCGGTGATTCCGCCCCGGGTGGAATACTCTCTGACAGAGCTTGGACGCAGTCTGATGCCCATCCTGGTTGCCATGCGGGACTGGGGCAGCGGGTACCTGCGCAAGCGCTCTCTGGAGCCCAACTGCTTTATGATGGGTAAAAATCCCGCAACCAAATCCAACTGACTGAAAGGAAACGAATTATGAAAATTAAGATTCTGTCTGACAGCACCTGCGATTTGTCTGCCCAGCTGCTGGCTGAACATGATATTACCCTGGTCCCTCTGACTGTTGTAAAGGCTGAGGAACAGTATAAGGACGGTGTTACCATCACCCCTGCGGATATTTTCTCCCATGTTGCTGCCGGCGGCGACCTGTGCTCCACTGCGGCCAACAGCATCGGTGAATATGCCGACTATTTTGAAAAATACACATCGGAATATGACGGTGTGATTTACATCACCATCGGCTCCGGCTTCTCCTCCTGCTATCAGAATGCCTGCCTGGCTGCGGAAGATTTCCCCAATGTCCGGGTCATTGACTCCCAGAACCTGTCCACCGGCCAGGGTCTGGTGGTGCTGAAGGCCTGTGAGCTGGCTGCAGCTGCCACGGACCTGGATGCTCTGGCTGCTGAACTCCGGGCCTACACCGAAAAGGTGGAAGCCAGCTTCCTGGTGGATAAGCTGGATTATCTGGTTAAGGGCGGTCGCTGCTCTTCCGCCGCAGCGCTGGGTGCCAACCTGCTGAATCTGAAGCCCTGCATCGAGGTCAAGGGCGGCAAAATGACCGTGGGCAAGAAGTACCGGGGCAATTACGCCAAGTGCCTGGCCAATTATGTCAAGGAACGACTGGATGGCCGGGAAGATATTGACTGGAGCACCCTGTTCGTCACCCAGACCATTGTTTCCGATGAATGCAATGCTGCCGTACTGGAGGCTGTGAAAACCTACGGTAAGTTTGACACGGTTTACGAAACCACCGCCGGCTGCACCGTCTCCTGCCACTGCGGTCCCGGTACCCTGGGCATTCTGTTTGTACGTAAGTAAAGACTCCTGCTGTTGCACCGCAGTTCCTGCCGAACTGCGGTGCTTTTGCATCTTAATAAAACCTTTATATCAAAATCTCTGTCCCGCACTTGACAAGCTATACTATGCGTTATATAGTATAACGTGAAAGGAGGTATGTTATGGACACACAATTAAAGCGCGGACTTCTGGATGTATGCGTGCTGGCAGCCATTAAGGATCAGGACTCCTATGGCTATCAGATCATCAAGGACATGAAGCCCTATGTGACCATATCCGAATCCACCCTATACCCCATTCTGCGGCGGCTGGAAGCTGCCGACCTGCTGACCGTCCGGTCTGTCGAGCATGGCGGCCGGCTGCGGAAATACTACCGCATCACCCCCGCAGGCCGGGAGCGGATACGAACTTTCACCGAAGAATGGAAAGAGATCATGTCAATTTATAAATTCATCGTAAAGGAGGATGCAGACCGTGAATAAAACCGAATTTATCGACGAACTGTATCATCTTCTGAACCCCCTGTCCAAATCCGAGCGGCAGCAGCATCTGGATTACTACGAAGAAATGATTGCTGACCGGATGGAAGATGGCCTAACGGAGGAGGAAGCTGTGGCTGCCCTGGGCAGACCTGCTGATATTGCCGCCCAGATTCTGGGAGAAGTACCGCCAAAACCTGCCCGCAGATTCCCCATTTGGGCCATCGTGCTGATTGTGCTGGGTTCTCCCCTGTGGATTTCTCTGTTGCTGACCGTAATACTGGCCATAATCAGCATCGTTACGGTAATTGCAGCGGTGTATGTCTCCCTTTGGGCTGTGATTCTAGCGTTGTATGCTACCGATTTTGGTCTGCTGCTGGGCTTTCTTTCTGGCATCGCAGGGGGCGTTTTCTACCTTGCCCAGGGAATCTCCATGCCTGCCGTACTGTTTTTGGGTGGCGGACTGGTCTGCGCCGGCATCACGGTTCTGCTGTTTTTCCTGTGCAACCTGCTCTCCCGGCTGCTCTGGCAGCTGAGCAAATGGTCTGTTCTGAAAATCATCGGTCTCTTCCGCAGAAAGGGTGGTAAGTAATGAAAAAGAGCAAAGTCATACTGATCGTCATTTCTGTTGTCTGTATTCTGATCGGTGCTGCCATGATGGGAGGCGCCTATTACGCGCTTGCCAGCGATGCATCCGAAAAAATAGCCGATGCCCGATTCCAGAAGAAAACCCACACGGTCACGGAGCCCTTCACCAAGCTCAACATCCGGACCATCAGTTCTTCCATCGAGATTCTCCCCTCTTCCGACGGCACCTGCCGCATCGTCTGCGACGACAACGAAAAACTCTATCACGATTTTTCTGTAACGGAATCCCCCCAGGGCACCCAGCTGAATATCAATCAACGCGATGACTGGCAGTGGTATGAGATGCTCTACGGTCTTTACCGGGTAGATGAACTCAAGGTGCAGGTATATCTTCCGGCAGCGGAATATGATCTTCTTCATGCAGATTCCGCCAATGGTGACATCACAATCGCTCCGGATTTCCGGTGCCGGACGGTCAACACCTATACCGCAGGCGGCAATACGAAAATCACCGATCTGCAAACCGGGCATTTGACAGCGCATACCGTCAGCGGTGATCTGATTCTGCGCGATACAGACGCAGCAGAGGATGTTTATCTGGAAAGTATCAGCGGTTTCATGCAGATCGAAAATCTAAAGGCCACCAATGTCACCACCCATTCCTCCAGCGGCGGCATGGCTCTGGAAAATGTTTCCTCGGACTATCTTCGGGCCACTTCCGTCAGCGGTGAGATTCGGGTAATGGGCGGCGATTTCCGCAATACCTCTTATTTTGAAACCGGCAGCGGCAATGTGGAAATCACGGATTCCGGCTGCGGTGAGCAAAGTATCACAGCGATCAGCGGCGACGTTTCCCTGCAAAATGTCACAGGAACCAGTCTGAATGCCCGCAACACCAGCGGTGAGATCATCATCGGGGATGCGCTATACAGCGAAAACGTTCTGTGTCACACCGTCAGTGGTGAGATTCAGTTCACAGGTCTGGATTCTGAAATGCTGGAGTTTCTCTCCACCAGCGGCGATGTATCCGGTAATCTCCTGTCACCGAAGAACTTTATCGTGGACACCAACTCCGGTTATGCGTCCTTTCCGCCCTCTGATGAAAGTGCCGGAACCTGCCACATCAGCACTGTCAGCGGAAATATCAGCATTGCCATCGAGCCGTAAAGTAAAAGCCGCCGTCAACGGCGGCTTTCACTTGTAATTTCCCGGGCACCTATGGTATACTGAGCACAAAGCAAGTACCGGAACAGAGGTATGTTTATGAATTACAGTGATCTTTTGGATCTGGCAACGGATCTTGGCTATGAGCTTGCCATGTGCGGCGCGGAAACATTCCGCATTGAAGAAAGTATCAACCGCATTTTGCAGACCTATGGGGTCAGCTCCGAGGTTTTCGCAATTCCCAACTGTCTGATCGTCAGCATCGAGACCCCGGAAGGAAAGCTGATGACCCGGATGCGTCGCATCGGCTACCACGGCAACGACCTGGACGGTGTAGAGTGCTTCAATGCCATCTCCCGGGCCATCTGCAACCGGAAACCCTCCATGGAGGAAGCCCGGAAATGGTTTGACCTGGCCCCCTCCATCCGCCGCAATTACAGCCTGCCGCTGTATCTTCTGGGCAATATCGCCGGCGCCTTCGGCTTTGCCTTCTTCTTTGGCGGAAACCTCAACGATGCCATTCTTTCCGGCATCTGCGGTCTGGTTGCGGGACTGATGGGCCGTTTTATGGGCTCCACGAAAACCAATCCCTTCTTCAAAACCATTGCCTCATCCTTTGCCATGGCCCTGCTTGCCTATGCCATGGCAGGTCTCGGCATGACGAACAATGTGGATGCCGTGATCATCGGTTCTCTGATGATCCTGGTGCCCGGTCTGCTGTTTACCAACGCCATGCGGGATATCATCTACGGCGATACCAACTCCGGTGTCAACCGGATCGTTCAGGTGCTGCTGATCGCCATGGCCATCGCCCTGGGCACGGCGGCCGCCTGGGGTGTCACCGCCGACATCTGGACCCACACGGAGCCCAATCCTCCGATTCAGTATTCCTATGCCATCCAATGTCTGGTCAGCCTCATCGGCTGCGCCGGTTTTGCCATTCTGTTCAATGTTCACAGCTGGGGACTGCCCCTCTGCGCCGTCGGCGGTGGTCTGACCTGGGCAGTTTATCTTCTGGCTATGGACGCCACCGGAAGCATCTTCGTTGCAAATTTCTGGGCCACGGCCTTTGCAGCAGCCTACTCCGAGATCATGGCCCGGATCCGGAAATACCCCGCCACCTCCTATCTGGTGGTTTCCCTGTTCCCCCTGCTGCCCGGTGCCGGTATTTACTACACCATGGGCTATGCCCTGGAAGGCAGCTTCACACAGGCTTTGCATAAGGGCCTTGAAACCGCAGCCGTCGCCGGAGTCATGGCCGTGGGCATTCTGCTGGTATCCACCGCCGTCCGTTCCTTGAGAATCTGGTGGTCCCAGCGCCGTAAAAGAGCATAAAAAACCTGGGAAGCAAAAGCTTCCCAGGTTTTTCTTACAGTTGGGTAAAAATATCACCCAGGCTCTGGCGGAATACCAGGTTGGCTCTTCCGTCGTAGGGTGTTTCATCCCGGTTGATCAGCACCAGACGCCTGCCCCGGTAGTAATTGATGAGTCCTGCTGCCGGATACACCGTCAGACTGGTTCCGGCCACGATCAGAAGATCCGCATCTGCGATCGCCTGCACACTTTTCTCAATGGTCCCCATATCCAGGCTTTCCTCATAAAGCACCACATCGGGCTTGACGGTGCCGCCGCAGGTACATTTCGGCACGCCCTGCGCATCCCGGACAAACTCCGCGCTGTGGAATTTTCCGCAAACCGTGCAGTAATTGCGCAGTACGGAGCCGTGAAGCTCGTAGACCTTTTTGCTGCCCGCTTTCTGATGCAGCCCATCGATATTCTGGGTCACCACGGCAGAGAGTTTTCCCTCCTGCTCCCACCGGGCCAGCACTTTGTGGGTGATATTGGGTTCAAAGCCCAATGGCAGCATCTTTTCCCGGTAAAACCGGAAGAAATATTCCGGCTTCCACCGATAGAAGCTGTGGCTGATGATGGTCTCCGGGGGATACTCAAATTTCTGGCTATACAGCCCATCCACACTCCGAAAATCCGGAATGCCCGATTCCGTCGACACACCTGCGCCGCCGAAAAAAACAATGCGCTCACTCTCTTCAATCCATTGTTTCAGTTTTTCAACATTGCTCATAGCATCAGCCCCTTTGCTTTATTTTACTGAATCACGGAACAAAAAGCAACACCCACCGGGAATCGGTGGGTGTAATTTGACAGATTATTCTGCATTCTGCATTTTGCATTCTGCATTTTCTTTTGCGTCCTCTTCCGCCATTTCCTTCAGCAGTTTCTTATCCTGCTTACTTGACAGATCCAGCTTTTCGTACATATCGGGCCGGCGCTCCCGGGTACGGCGCAGGGACTGCTTTCTGCGCCACTGTCGGACCTTCTCGTGGTTGCCGGAGAGCAAAATTGCAGGCACTTCCCTGCCGTGCCAAACCGCAGGGCGGCTGTACTGGGGATATTCCAGCAGGCCATTAAAGTGGCTTTCGTCCTCGAAGCATTCGGGATCTGCCAGCACACCGGGGACCATCCGACACACCGCATCGGTAACAGCCATGGCAGCGATTTCTCCGCCGGTGAGCACAAAGTCGCCTAAGGAGATTTCCTCATCCACACATTCGTCGATGAACCGCTGGTCGATGCCCTCATAGTGACCGCAGACGATGATGATATTCTCCATTTTGCTCAGGCGGATGGCATCGGCCTGTTTGAAGGTATGACCGCAGGGGGACATATAGATGGTGTGCACCGGACCTCCTGCCTCATCGCAGATGGCTTCCCAGCAGCGGTACAGGGGATCCGCCGTCATCACCGCACCCCGGCCGCCGCCGTAGGGGTAGTCGTCGGTCTGATTCTGCTTGTTTGCAGTATAGTCCCGGATCTGGTGGGTATCAATCCTGATGTAGCCCCGTTCCTGGGCCCGGCCCAGAATGCTCTCAGACAGAACATCTCCCAGAGTTTCCGGGAACAGGGTCATGATATCAATCCTCATCGCTTCTCATTCCCTCGATCAGCTTAACCTGCATGGCATTTGCTTCCATGTCGGTATCCAGAATGAATGCCTTGACAGCCGGGATCATGTATTCATGGGTTCCCTTGACCACATACACGGAGTTTCCGGGATAGTCCAGGACCTCCTTGATCTTGCCGATCAGCTGACCCTCGGCAAAAACTTCCATGCCGATGAGCTCGGCGGCAAAGATCACTTCGTCGTCGATATCCTCCCGGTACAGCTTGATGGTTTTGCCGCGCATGGCCTGGGCTGCTTCCATCGTATCAATACCGGAGAGCTTGACCAGGTTGCAGGTCTTCTGAACCCGGCACTGCTCGATCTCATATTCTCTGCCATCGATCAGGCAGCGGTCAAAATCGCACAGATCCTCGGGGCTGTCCAGCCAGGGCATGACCTTGACTTCGCCTTTGATGCCGTGGGTGGTGACGATCTCACCTGCTTCAACAAACTGGAGTTTCATAACACTTGCTCCTTCTATTCTACCGGAATACTCCGGACTGATTTCACACTTAGCGGGAAAATGGAAAATGCGTGACGACCTTCGCCACGCACAATCCATTAATCCACGATTTCAACAGTGACCTTGTCGCCGGTGCGCTGGGCCACAGTCTTCACGATGGTACGGATCTCCTTGGCGATCCGACCCTGGCGGCCAATTACCTTACCCATGTCGCCTTCTGCAACGCGGAGTTCCAGCACCTTGCCGTCCTCGGAATCGATTTCGGTGACGGTGACGGATTCGGGATCATCCACCAGATTCTTTGC
>SVKV01000017.1 GCA_015068305.1 Oscillospiraceae bacterium | reverse complement strand
CTGAAGAAGTTCGACGCTGCTCTGGTTGCCGGCGACAAGACCGTTGCTGAAGCTGCTTACAAGACCGCTGTCAAGTCCGTGGACCAGGCTGTGATCAAGGGTCTTCTGCACAAGAACAATGCTGCCCGCAAGAAGAGCAGCATGACCCTGAAGCTGAACAAGCTGGCCTAATTTCTCTGAAAATATCTCCCTCCCTTCACTTTCGGAGGGAGTTTTTTCATTTTATCGGGACTTTTTTCTACTGCCTGCACGGATAAATTGGAATTCATCGTTCCGCACCCTTGGCTCTCCCTCTGGGAGAGCTGGCACGCCGTAAGGCGTGATTGAGAGGGCAAAAGCGGTAAAACAGCCCTCTCCGCCCACAGAATATGAAAATTCTGTGGGCACCTCCCCCAAAGGGGGGAGGCAAGGCGGCTTCGCCGCTACGGATCGATAAACTGTAATTTGACTACCGCAGGAACGATACCGAGCGGGTTAGGGCAGTTCGACAATTGCTGCACCGGGCACGCATTGCCCATCGGGGCATCCCGATAAACTGTAATTTGAACTCCACACTCCACTCTCCAAACTCCACACTTCCCACTCCGCTCTCTTGCCGCTTCGCATTGCATATTTCGCTCGCCGGTGCATAGGTTGTACCACTTATTACCGGGAGGGATCGGAATATGAGAAAAGTTGCGGCGGTGCTGGTGTGCTGTCTGATTTTGGGGCTGCTGCCGGGAAAGGTGAGGGCGGCGGGCCCGGAGGTAAAAGCCAAAAGCGCGGTGCTGATGGATGTGGAAACGGGAACGGTGCTCATAGAGCAGAATGCCCATGAGATGCTGGCACCGGCCTCGGTGACCAAGGTCATGACCATGCTTTTGATCATGGAGGCCATCGACAGCGGTAAAATCCGCTGGGAGGACACCGTCACCGCATCGGAAAGCGCCGCTTCCAAGGGCGGCAGTCAGATCTATCTGAAGGTGGGGGAGACCATGACCGTTTCCGATATGGTCAAGTCCATCGCCGTGAGCTCTGCCAACGACTGCGCCTGCGCCATGGCGGAGCATTTGTCGGGATCTGAAAGCGCTTTTGTGGAGCAGATGAACGCCCGGGCGAAAGAGCTGGGCATGGAAGATACCCATTTTGTAAACTGCACCGGTCTGGACGATGACCCGGAAGCGGAAAAACACCGGACCTCCGCCTATGACATTGCCCTCATGAGCCGGGAGCTGCTGAAAAACCATCCGGATATCAAAAAATACACCACCATCTGGATGGATACCGTCCGGGATGGGGCCTTCGGCCTTTCCAACACCAACAAAATGGTCCGGTTCTACGACGGCTGCACCGGGCTCAAGACCGGCTTCACAAGCGGGGCCGGGTACTGCCTGTCGGCTTCAGCCCAGCGGGAGGAGCTGGAACTCATCGCCGTGGTGATGGGCTCGGAAACCAGCAAGGACCGGTTTGCAGCCTGCAAGAGCCTCCTGGATTACGGATTTGCAAACTTTGCCCTCTATACCCCTCAGCTGCAGGAAGGGGCCTCCGTCCCGGTGAAGCTGGGAACTTCGGCTGCGGTGTCGGCAGTTCCTGCCGGAGAAACGGTGCTGCTGGTGGACAAGGCCCAGCGGGGCTCTGTCACCACAGAGATTGCCCTGGAGCAGTGCGTGACGGCTCCGGTGAGCCGGGGCCAGCGGCTGGGAACCATGACGGTGAAGGCCGGGGAGCAGGTGATTGCCCAGGTGCCGCTGGTGGCGGAAACGGAGGTTCCCCGGCTGACGACCCTGGATATCATCGGGCAAATCCTCCGCCGGGCCGCCATGGCAAAGGAATGAAACGGTCAAATTGGAATTTATCGATCCGATGATTTTATGCACCTTTCTTGTTTCGGCAAGAAAGGTGCCCCAAAGAAGCCGCCATAGGGGCGGCGCTGTCCGCTGGCCAGCTCCCGCGCCAGAGCCGCCCGCCCCTATGTACCCCACCCGGCCGCACTTACGATGGCTCGGAGCACCTTAACCTAAAACCCGTGCACAGCAAAAATGTTCCGATTTTTGCTCTGCAGGGGAGGTGCTGAGGTAATTCGGCAGGGCGCAAGTCGGAACACTTGCGCACTTAGTAGAGATTCTGCGGGCCTTCCCGGTTTCGGAGGGGTGGTACATAGGAGGGGGCGTCTTTGTAAAAAGCTCCCTCCTATGCCGATTTCTTTGGTTACTTTCTTGTTCGGACACAAGAAAGTAACACTTATCAACTGCTCGATAAACTGTAATTTGAATACCCTCATACAAAACAATGCCGCCGGGATCCGGCGGCATTGTTTATTCGGTTTTCAGCAGTTTAGAGTAACCCTTGCCGTACTGGACACACCGGGAAACCCGGCTCAATGTGGCGGAGGAAATATCCCCCTGGGCCATCACCTGGTTGTAGGTATTGCCTTCTATCAGCAGCTTGGCGGCATACAGCCGCTCGGCCATATTCTCCACTTCCTTGATGGTGCAAAGATCGTCAAACAGCATGCGGCAATCTTCTTCATTGTCAATGGATGCGATCAGCTGAAACAAAAATGTGATCCGCTGCTGCTTGGACATCTGCTCCATAGGTGATTCCTCCTAAAATCGCTCCTGGGTACCCCGCAGGAAAGCTCTGGTTTTTTCGCTTTTCGGGTTGTCGAAGACTTCTTCCGGGGTTCCGGCTTCCTCAATGACACCCTCTGCCATATATATTATCACATCTGCCACCGATTTTGCAAACTCCATTTCGTGGGTAACCACAATCATGGTGTTGCCGCCGGTTTTCAGATCCCGGATGACCCGCAAAACCTCTCCCGTCAGTTCCGGGTCCAGGGCGGAGGTGGGCTCATCGAAGCAGAGAATCTCCGGATTCAATGCCAGTGCCCGGGCGATGGCGGTGCGCTGCTGCTGACCGCCGGAAAGCTGGTAAGGGTAGGCATTCGCCTTCTGGGAAAGGCCCACTTTTTCCAGTAGGGCCAGGGCGTTGGCCCGGATGGCCTCCGGAGTGTCCAGCTTCAGAAGACCGGGGGCCAGGGTGATGTTTTCCAGTACCGTGTACTGGGGGAACAGGTTGAAATTCTGAAATACCAGACCGAAGTGGAGCCGGTTTTTCCGGATTTCCTCCTCGGAGCCGGAAAGCAGGGGCTTGCCGTTTACCAGAATCTGGCCTTCGTCAGGGGTCTCCAGGAAATTCAGACACCGCAGCAGGGTGGATTTTCCGCCGCCGGAGGAGCCGATGAGGGCCAGGACCTGGCCTTTTTCCAGAGAAAAGCTGACGCCCTTGAGCACATCCAGCTCGCCGAAGCGCTTTTTTAAGTTCTTTACTTCCAATACAGCCATTTCGTTACCCTCTGAAATAATCCAATTTCTTTTCGAAGGAATTCAGCAGCACAGTCAGGGCACCGCTGAACACCAGATAGAACACACCGGTAGCGAACAGGGGCCACAGCAGGCCCTTCTTGATGAAGCTTTCGCCGGCCCAGATCAGTTCGTAAATGCCAATGACCCGGGCAAGAGAAGTGTCCTTGACCAGGGTGATCACTTCGTTGCCCATGGGGGCGGTGATCCGCTTGATCACCTGCAGCAGCACCACCTTGAAGAAGATCTGATGCCTGGTCATGCCCAGCACCTGGCCGGCCTCATACTGGCCCTGGGGGATGGACTCGATGCCGCCCCGGTAGATTTCGGAAAAATAGCAGGCATAGTTGATGGAAAAGGCCAGAATGGTGGCATTGAAGCGGGACATGGCCGGAAGATCGAAGAGCAGACCCGGTCCGTAGAACACCAGAATCAGCTGAAGCATCAGCGGGGAACCCCGGATGATCCAGACAAAGGTCCGGGTCACCATCCGGATGGGCATCCACTTGCCCAGAAAACCGAGTCTTCCGCCAATCAGCCGCCGGAAGGGCCTCCATTTGCTCATGGAGCCGAAGCAGACCACAAGCCCCAGGGGGATGGAGAATACCAGCGTCAACAGGAATACTTTGAGTGTTTCACCGAAACCGGCCAATAATTGCTGCATCACCGGGATAAACATGGCATTTCGGCTCCTTTCCAAAAGATGCCTTCCCCGGGAGGGCCCGGGGAAGGATGAATGTTTTCTTAATTTGCCAGGGTCAGATTGTACTTGTCGGCCAGGGCCTGCAGGGTGCCGTCGGCCTTGATGCCTGCCATGAATTCATTAAACTTGGCAGTCAGATCGGAGTCCTTGCGGAAGCTGACACCGTAGAGCTCTTCCGTCAGGCTGATGCCGGGGGCCAGGTCCGCATAGTCGCTACCGGCGCCGGTCATGGCGTAGGCCATGGTGATGTCAATGACGCAGGCATCAGCGGTGCCGGCCTTGACTTCCAGCAGGGCGGCTGCCTGGTCCTGGAGGGCAACCACGTTGGCGCCTTCAATGGCGTTTGCTGCATCCTGTCCGGCGGAGCCGTTTTCAACTGCGATGGTCAGACCGTTCATGGCAGCGGTATCGGCGTAGTTGCCTACTGCATCGGCCTTCATCACAACCACCTGGGCATTGATGACATAGGGATCGGAAACGGAGGAATTGGAGGTGGCCTCTTCCGTGATGGTCATGCCGTTCCAGACGGCGTCGATCTGTTTGGTATCCAGCTCCATGAACTTCTTGCCCCAGTCGGCGATCACATAGAACTCACATTCCACACCCAGTTCGGCGGCGAAGAGCTTTGCAAACTCGGCATCGAAGCCGGTCCATTCGCCGTTTTCATCCTTGTAGTCCATGGGGGCGTAATCGGTGATGCCAACCACAATCTTGCCCTTCTTCTGAATATTCTTCAGATCGGAGCCGGAGTCAGCACCGCCGCAGGCTGCCAGACTCAGCATCATAACCAGCACCAGAATCATCGCGATCATCTTTTTCATAACAGTTACCTTCCTTTCCCGTGTGGGGTTTGATTTGATAATTGGATTATACTTTACTACACTAAAGTTGTAAAGCATAATTTTCGCATTTTTATCATTTTTGGCAGAGTGCATGAAAAAGGAAATGCTTTAGCACTTTAGTTTAATAAAGTATGCACAAATGAGAATTGCCGGCCCGTTCCCGAACCGGCAGAGAATCTTCAAATTGGAATTTATCGATCCAATGACCGATGTTACTTTCTTGTGTCCGAACAAGAAAGTAACCAAAGAAATCGTCCGGGGCGAGGCATTACGGGCAAATCGCATCCTCGCCCCGGACCCCACTCCCGCCGCTTTTGACCACCGCCCACTGAAAATGTCCCGATTTTCAGCGGGCTCTGCGGAGCAAACCTGCAAGTTTGTAAAATGCAAGCGTTCAAAAATCGGTACATTTTTGAATGCTGGATGGCGGTGCGGTGGGGGATACCTAAGGGGGCGCGATTGGCCCGTAGCGCCCCTTAGGTCGGCTTCTTTGGGGCACCTTTCTTGCCGAAACAAGAAAGGTGCGAAGAATTAACAGATCGATAAACTGTAATTTGACTACCGCAGGAACGATACCGAGCGGGTTAGGGCAGTTGCGACAACTATTGCACCGAGCACGCATTGCCCATCAGGGCATCCCGTCAAACTGTAATTTATCTAAGATTATTCTTTGAACATCGATGTGGACAGATACCGGTCGCCGGTGTCAGGAAGAAGAGCGACAATGGTTTTGCCTGCGTTCTCCGGCTGCTTTGCCAGGCTGAGGGCGGCATGGAGGGCGGCACCGGAGGAGATGCCGCAGAGGATGCCCTCGGTTCTTCCCAGAGCGCGGCCCATGGCATAGGATTCTTCCGTGGTGACGGTGATGATCTGATCGTAAATGCCCGTATCCAGCACCTTGGGAACGAAATTGGCACCGATGCCCTGGATGCCGTGGGGACCGGCCTTTCCGCCGGAAAGCAGGGGAGATTCCGCAGGTTCCACGGCTACGATTTTGATTGCGGGATTGCGCTCCTTCAGATACTTGCCCGTACCGGTGATGGTGCCGCCGGTGCCGACGGTGGCAACAAAAATATCCGCTTTTCCATCGGTGTCGGCCCAGATTTCCGGACCGGTGGTTTCGTAGTGGGCCCGGGCATTGGCGGGATTTGCGAACTGGTCGGGGATGAAGCTGCCGGGGATTTCCTTTGCAAGGGCCTCGGCACTGGCGATGGCCCCGGACATACCCTCATCGCCGGGGGTCAGCACCAATTCCGCGCCGTAGGCACCCATGAGAATCTGCCGCTCGGCGCTCATGGAATCGGGCATGACAATGATCACCCGATAGCCCCTGGCGGCGGCGACGGAAGCAAGGCCGATACCCGTATTGCCGGAGGTGGGCTCGATGACGGTGGCACCGGGCTTCAGAAGGCCCCGTTCCTCCGCATCCAGAATCATCCGCAGGGCCACCCGGTCTTTGGCAGAGCCTGCGGGGTTGAAAAACTCCAGCTTGGCAAGGATCTTTGCGGAAAGTTGCTCCTTCTGTTCCAGATGGGTCAGCTCCAGCAGGGGTGTTTTGCCGATGAGCTGATCGGCGGAAGTGAAAATACGGGCCATGGGATTACCTCCTTGGAAATAGTTAAATTGGAGTTTATCGATCTGTTGGAACGATGGCATCCTGACGGATGAAAGAGTTACGGATTGCCACACCAGTGTGCGCACTGGTTCGCAATGACAGTGATTTTCGACACATTCCGCACCATTTTTAGCGCAGCCAACAACCAAGTTTCCATGTCATTGCGAGGAGGCATGAAATGCCGACGTGGCAATCCGTTCTCTCCAACAAACTGTAATTTGCCACTATTATATGATCCCTCCCGGGAAAAAGTCAATCCATTTGACATCGGTTGCATATTATGGTATAAACACCCAAAAGGGGGAATGACCATGAGTACCATTGAACAGAGAATCGAGCATGTGGTGGACAGCATCCTGCGCGACTACGGCCAGGGCCGGGACATCGACAAGATCGAACTGCGCCAATACCCGGACAAGGCGGTCATCACCGACATCATTGAAAAGCTTCTGCGGATCGTCTATCCCGGCTTCTTCCGGGAAAAGGCCTTCCGGATGTATAATGCCAAGCACCATCTGTCCATGCTGATCGAGGACGTGATGTATAACCTGAACCGGGAGATCCGGCTGGTGTTCCAGAATGAGGGCGCTCAGAACGCAGACGAAAAGGCCCAGGAAATCTGCCTTGCGTTCTTCGATGAAATTCCCGGGATCCGGGCGCTGGTCCAGACCGATGTCCAGGCGGCCTATGACGGAGATCCTGCCGCAACCAGCAAGGATGAGGTCATCTTCTGCTACCCCGGTCTTTATGCCATCACCGTCTACCGGCTGGCCCATGTCCTGTACCGGCTTGGGGTTCCCATGATCCCCCGGATCATGACAGAATATGCCCATGGCATTACCGGTATCGACATTCACCCCGGCGCCACCGTCGGCGACTATTTCTTCATTGACCACGGTACCGGCATCGTCATCGGTGAGACCACCGTCATCGGTTCCCACGTCAAGATCTACCAGGGCGTGACCCTGGGCGGCCTGACTACCCGGGGCGGCCAGAGCCTGCGGGGCATGAAGCGCCATCCCACCATTGAAGACAATGTGACCATCTATGCCGGCGCTTCCGTTCTGGGCGGCGAGACGGTCATCGGAAGGGATTCGGTCATCGGCTCCAATGCCTTTATCACCAAGTCCGTACCGCCCTGCACCACAGTGAGCATGAAGATGCAGGAGTTGCAGTACAAGGAGCGCAGCTGTGCCGGCTGTCCCAAGGTAAAGGATCATTTTCAATAAGTCGGCAAATACCGCAGGGAAACCTGCGGTATTTTTTCAAGATTCATGTAAAGCGTGCTTGACAAAACGCTCGCCGTGGTGTATGATACAGATGTAAAGCAAACTTGACACAGAAGGGAGCGGCCTATGAAAAACAGAATCGAGGAAATCCGAAAGATGCGGGGCATCCGGCAGGAGGAGCTGGCCAAAATGCTGGGGGTCTCCCGGCAGACGGTCAGTTCATTGGAAAATGGGCGGTACAATCCTTCCATTTCCCTGGCTTTCAAGGTAGCCCGCTGTTTCGGGTTAACCATTGAGGAAGTGTTTATCTATGAAGAGGAGCAAGGGAGGTAAGCTTATGTCAAAGAAACGAATGATCGTTCAGATTGTGGAAATCCTGGCGGGCGTTATTCTGCTGGGATTGGGCGTCACAGGAATCGTGGATGAATTCTGGAGCGGCATGGGCGGCGCCCTGATCGGCGTAGGAACCGTGTATTTGGTCCAGACCATCCGCTATCATAAAAATGAAGCCTACCGGGAGAATGTGGATACGGAGCGAAAGGATGAACGGAATCAGTTCCTCTATATGAAGGCATGGCAGTGGGCCGGCAACTGGTTTGTAATCATCGCAGGAATCGGTACGTTTGCTTTCAAGTTTGCCGGGAAAGAGGATCTGATGATGCTCTGCGGCGGCGGTGTCTGCCTGCTGACGTTCCTGTACTTCCTGTGCTACCTGTATCTGAAAAGAAAATATTGATGACAAAAGGCAGGGTGTGACACCCTGCCTTTTATGATTGTCCTGCGTGAATCTGCTGAACCATGCTTATTACCTCGTCAATACTTTCCTGACAGCCCCGGCTGATCCATACCCGCTGGACGGCTTCAATGCCGGCAATCACGTATTGGCTGTGATACTCCTGCCGGATGGGATCTTCCGACCAGACCGGCATGGTCTCCGGGAGCAATACCGAAAACTTCTGATGTGCCAGATAATCCAATCCGCTTTGATACAGGGCGATAAAGAAATCAGTATGATCGTGAATGAAAGCAAAATGATAGAAAAGCCGTTCCTCGATGCTGATGCCGCAGATGGCCCGGGCATATTCTGCGCACAGAAGATCCAGCTGAAAATCGATCACATCCTCCCGCAGTTCAAAATTGCGGTAAAAGGTCTTGCGGCCCACACCGGCTTCGTTGCAGATATCGGTAATGGTGATGCTTTGAAAGGCTTCTTTCCGCATCAGCCGGAGCAGGGCATCAGCGATCAGATGCTGGCTCAGAAGGGCGGTTTTGTTTGTCTGCTTTCGGTACATAAAAGACCCACTTTCCGGCGGAATGTGTCAGTTGGCTTGCTGGGGTTGAAATTCATTTTCCCATGATGCTATAATAGCACAAAAGAAAAAACGACACAAGTGTGGCGGAAAACTATCGGATCAGATCCTTCACAACTTCTCCCGCCAGGATCAGTCCCGCGGCACCGGGGACGAAGGCGACGGAGCCCGGGATCTGTCGCTTGCCGGTCCGGGCCAGCTCCTCCGGGTCCACGTCGGGGGTCAGGGCCTCCTCCTGGGAGTAGACCACTTTTAGATGATGGATGCCCCGCTTTTTCAGCTCCTTGCGCATGATCCGGGCCAGGGGACACATGGAGGTTTTGGAAATATCCGAAACCATGAAAGCCGCCGGGTCCAGCTTGTTGCCGGTGCCCATGGAGCAGATGATGGGCGTTCCGGCGGCCACTGCCCGTTCAACGAGCTGGAGTTTCCCGGTGACCGTATCGATGGCATCCACAATATAGTCGTATTGGGTAAAATCAAACTGCTGCGCCGTTTCCGGCAGGTAGAAAATGGGGTAAGTGCGCACGGAGCACTCCGGATTGATGTCCAGAATCCGCGCCTTCGCCACCTCCACCTTCAGCTTTCCCACGGAAGAATGGGTGGCTAAAATCTGCCGGTTGATGTTGGAAACGCTGACCGTATCGCTGTCGATGAGGTCCAGCTGCCCCACGCCGCACCGGGCCAGAGCCTCCACCGTGTAGCCGCCCACACCGCCGATGCCGAATACGGCCACCCGGGCTTTATTCAGTTTCCGGACGGCTGCTTCGCCCAGTAAAATCCCGGTTCTGGAAAACTGTTCGTTCATGGAAAATCCTCCGATTTGCTTTGCTTTTCTTATATCATACCCCATTTGATAAGTCAACAATGTGTAAATTATGCCTTGCAATCAGCATGATTTATGCTAAAATATATACTGAAGCACTTTGTGCGCAATGTTGAAATTCATACAATACTGAAAAGGAGAAAACTGTCCTATGTATCGTATTCTGGAACTGAATCCCCAGCTGCAGCATTTCGCCGGCGATATCGACCTGCGGATGTTCCTGTACCGGGCCACCAAGAACCGCATTCTGTCCGAGGGTATGACGCTGAACGATTTCGCCAACGCCCACAATTACTACGGCATCCACCATGTGGATGGCGGCTGGGTCTACCGGGAATGGGCACCCAGCGCTTACCAGCTGTATCTGGAGGGTGAATTCAACAACTGGAACCAGACAAGCCATCCCCTGAAGAATCTGGGCAACGGCGACTGGGAGCTGTACCTCCCCGGTGACGATGCCCTGTGGGAAGGCTGCAAGGTCAAGACCGTTGTGGATGCCAATCTGACCCGCACCGAGCATCTGCCCCTGTACATCCGCCGGGCTGTTCAGAATAAGTCCAACAATACCTTTGAAGGCGAGGTCGTGGACGACCGGAAGACCTTTGGATGGACCGATCAGGACTTCAAGGGCGAGGATACCCTGTATATTTACGAAGCCCATGTGGGCATGGCCCAGGAAGAGGGAAAGGTGGGCTCCTACCGGGAGTTTGCCGACTTCGTGCTGCCCCATGTGAAGAAGGCCGGCTACAACACCATCCAGCTGATGGCCATCATGGAGCACCCCTACTATGGCAGCTTCGGCTACCAGGTCTCCAATTTTTTCGCCGCATCTTCCTGGTTCGGCAAGCCCGAGGATCTGAAATATCTGGTCAATAAGGCCCATGAGATGGGCATCCGGGTGCTGCTGGACGTGGTCCACTCCCATGCGGTCAAAAATACCGCCGAGGGCATCAACATGTTCGACGGCACCACCTGGCAGTTCTTCCACGACGGCGACAAGGGTGAGCACCCTGCCTGGGGCACCAAGTGCTTCGACTACGGCAAGACCGGCGTGCTCCACTTCCTGCTTTCCAATCTGAAGTTCTGGATGACCGAGTACCACTTCGACGGCTTCCGTTTTGACGGTGTTACCTCCATGCTCTACCATGACCACGGCCTGGGCACCGATTTTAACGATAACTCCAAGTATTTCTCCTACAATACCCATACCGAAGCCATCACCTACCTGCAGCTGGCCAACGAGCTGATCCGCCAGGTCAATCCCGATGCCATCACCATCGCCGAGGATATGTCCGGCATGCCCGGTATGTGCCTGCCCATTGAGGACGGCGGTATCGGCTTCGACTACCGCCTGGCTATGGGCCTGCCCGATATGTGGATCAAGGCCGTCAAGGGCCAGGACCAGTTCTGGGACATCAACAAGATGTGGGGCGATATGTGCCTGCGCCGTCCCGGTGAGGGTACCGTTGCCTATGTGGAGTCCCACGACCAGGCTCTGGTGGGCGATCAGACCATGATCTTCCGTCTGGCCGGTGCCAACATGTACACCGACATGAATAAGGACTGCCACAATCCCGTCATCGACCGGGCCATCGCACTGCATAAGATCATCCGCCTGTTTACTCTGGCCGGCGGCGGTGAGGGCTACTTAAACTTCATGGGCAACGAATTCGGCCATCCCGAATGGATCGACTTCCCCAGAGAGGGCAACGGCTGGAGCTTCCATTACTGCCGCCGTCAGTGGAGCCTGAAGGAAAACGGCATGCTCAAGTACCAGTGGCTTAATGACTTCGACGAGGAAATGGTCCAGCTGACCAAGAAGCATGAGATCTTCAAGCAGAGAATGGCAGACCTGCTGCTGATGAAGGCCCCCGAGCAGATGCTGGCCTTCTACCGCAAGGGCCTGATGTTCGTGTTCAACTTCCACTTCGGAAACTCCCTGAACAATGTGCTGATCCCCGTCCACCAGCCCGGTGAGTACACGGTGGTG
The DNA here is from genome assembly GCA_015068305.1 of Oscillospiraceae bacterium. Classification (GTDB taxonomy): domain Bacteria; phylum Bacillota; class Clostridia; order Oscillospirales; family Oscillospiraceae; genus Faecousia. The sequence goes on along the minus strand of SVKV01000017.1, from coordinate 29,799 downwards.
CTGTCTTCCGATGATGAGAAGTTCGGCGGCTTCGGCAACGTCAAGCACCAGACCTACTCCACCAAGGAGTTCGACGGCCGTCACTTCATCGAGCTGTACATTCCCGCGCGTACCTGCTTCGTGCTGGAGGAAAAGGTGATCCTGCCCGAGCCCGAGAAGAAGGAAGAGAAGCCTGCAGCAAAGAAGGCTGCAAAGAAGGCAGAAAAGTAAAAAAGTTCCGAAGGGCACCCCATCCGGGGTGCCCTTTTCCTATTGTTGACAGATTTTTTACAAAACAGGGATGGTTTCCTCCGGACGGATTTGGTATAATACGAGCATGGTAAATTACAGTTTGTCGCGCTGATGCGCGAAATGCAGAATTCAGAATGCAGAATGCAAAATTGCGGTATTTCCTTCGGAAATGATTAAAATAGTCGGCGTAGCCGACACCATAATTCTGCATTTTGCATTTTACATTTTGCATTGGGCAGCCCAAGCTGCCCGACAAACTGTAATTTGAAGAACAAAAAGGAGGTCAGTCTGATGACCTATGAACAGATCAAAAACCATCCGGAAGTGAATGCTTTGCTGGAGCGGGGAAACTATAATCTGGGCGTGATGGGCTATACCGATCACTCCATGGCCCACTGCGCCCTTGTCGCGGAGCGGGCGGCCTATATCCTCAAGGCCCTGGGCTATTCCGCCCATGACCAGGAGCTTGCCAGAATCGCCGGCTGCATGCACGATATTGGCAATGCGGTGAACCGGAAAAACCATGCCGAGTACGGTGCCCTCCTGGCCAATGACATTCTGAAGGAGGGGGGCATGGATACCCTTGACAGGATGACTGTCATCGCTGCCATCGGCAATCATGATGAATCCACCGGCGGCGCCAAGGATCCGGTTTCTGCGGCATTGATCCTGGCGGACAAATCCGATGTGCGCCAGAACCGGGTCAGAACCCAGGACCGGGATAAATTCGACATCCACGACCGGGTAAATTATGCCGTCACCGGCCACAGCCTGAGGGTGGATCCGGCGGAAAAGAAGATTTCGCTGAATCTGCAGATCGATGAGAGCATCTGCACTATGTATGAGTATTTCGACATTTTCCTGGGCCGGATGATGATGTGCCGGGAGGCTGCCCAGATGCTGGGAGCCAGATTCCGGCTGACGGTAAACGGCAGCAAAGTGCTCTGAAAAAGTGCATAGTTTTCCGTTTTTTTGGGAAAGCTGACAGCTTTCTTTTCCTTGACAAACGGTCGAATCTGGGTTAAAGTAAGGGTGTGCTGGATGACTGACGGATAATCGTGGATCACCACGGGGAAATGCAGCACGTTAAAAAAGCCGACCGTCTGGGCAATTCAGCATATACGCTGAATTGCCCGTTTTTTATTTGGTTTTTATATATCGATTTCAAAGGAGTAAATTATGAGCTTTGTTTACCGCGGTCTGACCGCCATGATGGACCATCATACCGTTACCGAGGCTGAGGCTGACCATCAGCTGCAGCGCCTGCAGCAGCAGACCCCCCGGATCCAGGAGGTCAACGACCGTCCCACCCGCAATGGCGATGAGGTGGTTCTGGACTATGCCGGCTTCTGCGACGGCGTCCAGTTCCCCGGCGGCACCGCCCAGTTCCAGACTCTGGTTCTTGGCAGCGGCACCTTCATCCCCGGCTTCGAAGAGCAGCTGCTGGACAAAATGCCCGGCGAGGAAGTGGATGTCAACGTGACCTTCCCTGAAGCATACCATTCTGCAGACCTGGCAGGCAAGGCTGCCGTCTTTAAATGCAAGATCCATGCTATCCGCATCAAGTCCGCTTACGAAATGGACGATGTGTTCGCCAAGGAAGTGGGCGGCTGCGAGAACCTGACCGAGATGCGGGAAAAGATGCGCCGGAGCCTCCAGAACTATTCTGACGAGCGCAGCGAGATGGAACTGCAGGAAGTGCTGATCCGCAAGGCAGCGGACACCCTGGACTTTGAGCCCACCGAGGAGCAGATCCAGGCGGAGATGGACGAGCAGATGCAGAATCTGAATGCCCAGCTGGCCCAGCAGGGTGTGAATCTGGAAATGTACTGCAAGTTTATGAATACCACGGAAGCGCAGCTCCGGGCCGACACCCGGAACAATGCCATTGCTTCCGTCCGGGTCCAGGCTGCCATCGAGCAGATCGTGACCCTGGAAAACCTGGAGGCAACCCAGGAAGACATCGGCGAGGCCGTGGCAGTCATCGCCCGGCAGAACCGGATGACCGTGGAGCAGCTGAAGCCCTACTACGATGCAGAGTTCGAAGCTGCCGTGGTCCGCAGCGTGCTGACCAGCAAGGCCATGAAGCTGGTCCGGGATGAGGCCGACGTGGTCCTGGCCTGATCAAATTGTGAGCATCGGTAAATCATACCGATTTCTATGGAAACTATCATCAATACACCGGAAAAACCGGAGGAATTCCTTAAGGAGGAACAAATAATATGGCAATCAATTTCGTTGACGGCAAGTATGTGGACGAGAAGACCGGCCTTGTGAAGCTGGACCCCGTGGTCTACAAGGACTGGCAGATCGCTGAGGAAGCAGAGAAGACCCTGCCCTCCGTGGATTTCTTCCGTGAAAAGCTGGGCCTGCTGCCCGATGAGATCATCCCCTACGGCAAGACCCCCAAGATCGACTTCATCAAGGTCATGAACCGTCTGGCCGACAAGCCCGACGGCAAGTTCATCGAAGTCACCGCAATCACCCCCACCCCCTTCGGCGAAGGCAAGTCCACCGTTTCCCTGGGCCTGATCGAAGGCCTGGGCTATATCGGCAAGAACGTGGGCGGCGCCCTGCGTCAGCCCTCCGGCGGCCCTACCATGAACGTCAAGGGTACCGCAGCCGGCGGCGGCAACGCTCTGCTGATGCCCATGACCGAGTTCTCTCTGGGTCTGACCGGCGATATCAATGACATCATGAACGCCCACAACCTGGCCATGGTGGCACTGACCTCCCGTATGCAGCATGAGCGCAACAACACCGATGAGTGGCTGGCAAAGAAGGGCCTGAAGCGCCTGGATATCGACCCCAAGCGGGTGGAAATGGGCTGGATCATCGACTTCTGTGCTCAGAGCCTCCGCAACATCATCATCGGCATCGGCGGCCGTCTGGACGGCTTCATGATGGAAAGCAAGTTCGGCATCGCCGTGGGCTCCGAGCTGATGGCCATTCTGGCCGTTGCCCGTGACCTGAAGGATCTGCGGGAGCGCATCGGCAAGATCGTCGTGGCTTACTCCAAGACCGGCGAGCCTGTCACCACCGAGGACCTGGATGTTGCCGGCGCCATGACTGCCTGGATGCGCAATACCATCAACCCCACCATGTGCTACTCCGTGGAGCATCAGCCCGTGCTGATCCACGCCGGTCCCTTCGCAAACATCGCCATCGGCCAGTCCTCCGTCATCGCCGACCGTCTGGCTCTGAAGCTGTTTGATTACCATGTTACCGAGTCCGGCTTTGCTGCCGACATCGGCTTCGAAAAGTTCTGGAACGTCAAGACCCGTCTGTCCGGCCTGACTCCCAACGTTTCTGTTCTGGTTGCTACCGTCCGTGCGCTGAAGATGCACGGCGGCGGCCCCGCTGTCAAGCCCGGCTCCCCCCTGCCCAAGGAGTATACCGAGGAGAATCTGGAGCTGCTGGAGAAGGGTACCTGCAACCTGTTCCACCATGTTAACACCATCAAGAAGTCCGGCATCAACCCCGTGGTCTGCATCAACCGGTTCTTCACCGATACCGATGCCGAAATCGCTCTGCTGAAGAAGCTGTGCGCCGAGCGGGGCATCCGCTGCGCAGAGTCCAACCACTGGCGTTTCGGCGGCGAAGGCGCTGCAGAGCTGGCCCGGGTGGTCGTGGAGGCCTGTGAGGATCCCGTGGAAGTCAAGTTCCTGTACGATCTGGAGATGCCCCTGCGTCAGCGTGTTGACCTGATCGCCCGGGAAGTTTACGGCGCCGACGGCGTTGACTGGGCTCCTCTGGCTATCGAGAAGGCAAAGCGCTTCGAGACCGATCCCAAGTATGCAGACTACTGCACCATGATGGTCAAGACCCATCTGTCCCTTTCTGACGATCCCACCAAGAAGGGCGTTCCCACCGGCTGGCGGCTGTTCGTCCGTGACATTCTGGAGTACGGCGGCGCCAAGTTCCTGTGCCCCATGGCCGGCACCATCTCCATGATGCCCGGCACCGCTGCCGATCCCGCATACCGCCGGGTCGACGTGGACGTGGAAACCGGCAAGGTTTCCGGTCTGTTCTAATTTTGGCTTTATCCGGAACACAGGCGGGGACACCGCCTGTGTTCTTACTTTTCGTTGACTTTTGCCGGACAATCATGGATAATGACCTTATCTGCAACACAAACTTGACGGAGGTGACCTGCAATGGACAAAACAAAAGAATCCTGTCGGGCTTTTGTGGATGCGCTGGCATCCTCTGCGCCGACCCCCGGCGGCGGCGGGGCTGCTGCTTTGGCCGGTGCCCTGGGAACGGCCCTGGGCAATATGGTGGGAAGCCTCACCGTGGGCAAGAAGAAGTATGCCCATGTGCAGGAGGAGATCGTGGCGCTGAAGGCAAAGTGCGACGCCCTGCAGGGGGAGCTTCTGGACCAGGTGGAAGCGGACGAAGCGGGATTTTTGCCCCTGGCGAAGGCCTACCGGATCCCGAAGGAGGATCCGGACCGGGAGCGTATCCTGGAGGAAGCGACGGTTGCGGCCTGCGCTGCGCCTCTGCGGATCATGGAGCTTTGCTGCGAGGCCATCGACTGCATGGCAGCTTTTGCGGCCAAGGGCTCCCGGCTGGCTCTTTCCGATGCAGGCTGCGGCGCGGTGCTGTGCAAGGCTGCCCTGCAGGCGGCATCGCTGAATGTGTTCGTCAACACCGCGACCCTTCATAACCGGGTTTTGGCGGAGGAGCTGAACCGGAAGGCCGACCGGATGCTGAAGGAATACTGCCCTCTGGCTGACGGGATTTTTGAAGAAGTTCGGGGAAACTATCTCTGATTGCAAATTATGGAGGAAACAACTATGGCAAAGCTGCTGTCCGGCAAGGAAGTTTGCGAGGCCCTCAATGAAAAGCTGATGGAGCGTACCGCCGCACTGCGGAAGAAGGGTGTGATTCCTACCCTGGCCATCATCCGGGTGGGGGAGAATCCTTCTGACTTAAGCTATGAAACCGGCGCTGCCAAGCGGGCTGCCCTGGTGGGTGTGGAAGTGGTCAATTTTGTGCTGAAGGAAGACTGCACGAAGGAAGAACTGCTGGCAGTCATCGACCGGATCAATGCCGATCCGACTGTTCACGGCTGTCTGATGTTCCGGCCCCTGCCGAAGCACTTAAGGGCCTTTAACGACGAAATCTGCAACCGGCTGGATCCCAAAAAGGATGTGGACTCCATGACCAGCCTTTCCAACGCAGGGGTCTATGAAGGGCGAACCGATCTGGGTTATCCGCCCTGTACCGCCCAGGCCTGCATCGAAATTCTGGATCACTATGGCTATGACTACAGCGGCAAACGGGTCACGGTCATGGGCCGGAGCCTGGTCATCGGCCGGCCCATCGGCATGATGCTCCAGCACCGCAACTGCACCGTCACCACCATCCATACCCAGACCCGGGACCCTCTGGCGTATCTGCCCTATTCCGATCTGATCATCTGCGCTGCCGGTGTGCTGAATTCCGTGGGTGCCGCCCAGGTCCGGCCCGGTCAGACCGTCATCGATGTGTCCATGAACTGGAATCCGGAGAAAATTACCTCCAAAGGCAAGGGCGGCATGTCCGGTGACTGCAATTTTGCAGAAGTGGAGCCCATTGTGGAGGCCATCACCCCGGTTCCCGGCGGTGTGGGTGCCGTGACCACCTCGGTGCTGATGAAGCACGTGGTGGAAGCCGCCGAAAAAATCTGAATAACCCCTTTCCCATAACTGACGGATAACGCGGCGCAACGCGATGAAGTGGGAAAGTGAATTTGCCGACCGTCTGGGCAATCCGGTTTTATGACCGGATTGCCCTTTTTTACTTTGCTTTTTTTCCAGAATATGCTATAATATCCGAAATTATGAAATAATCGAGGTGCGAAATGAAAAAGATCCGAAACCTCAGCGAATCCGATTTTCTGAAAGTGTTTTTCGCCTTTTACACTGCATGCTTTCTGATCGCGGCACCCATGATGCCGGACCGGGCCGATATGTTCTCCGGCCTCTGGCAGATCCTCAGCCAGCCCAGCAAGGCAAGCACCAGCTATTTTGCCCTGGGCGGCTATGCGGCCACCTTCCTCAACATGGGTCTGGTGGGTATTATTTGCCTCAGCTTCTTTGTGGGTCTGAAGACGACGGCCAACAATGCTTCCACCCTGGCCTTCATTCTGACTGTGGGCTTCGGATCCTGGGGCATCAATATCTTAAATGTCTGGCCAACCTTTGCAGGTGTGGGCCTTTACTGCCTGGTAAAACGGGAAAAGCTGGCGGCCAATGTCAACGCCCTCCTGTTTTCCACCGGCATTGCACCGCTGATTACCGATCTGATGATCCGCTACCCCCATGCAGAAGTGGTGGGCTTCAATCTTCCGGGTATCGGCCTTGCCATCCTGGTGGGCCTCGTCATCGGCTTCTTCCTGCCGGCGGGCCTGGCCAATTCCCCCAGGGTACATAAAGGCTTCGACCTGTATTCTGCCGCACTGCCCGTGGGCATGACGGCCTTCTTTCTGAATGCGGCCCTGTTCAAGACCCTGGGTGTGGATCTTCCTGCAGGCGCACCTGCCGAACAGCTGCAGATTGCCTCCCCGGTGATTGCCAATACCTTCTGCGGTATTATGTTTGGTCTTTGCATCCTGTTTGCCTTTATCCTCGGCTGCAGGCCCAAAGATTATCTGCGATTGCTGACGGATCCTGCCCTGGTGACCAATTTTACTTCCACCTACGGCAACGCGGTATTTCTGATGAATGTGGGCTGCTTCGGCCTGTTCATCCTGGGCTACTATAACCTCATCGGCGCCACCTTCAACGGCGTCACCTTCGGCATCGTTTTCTGCATGCTCTCCACCTGCAATTCCGGCTCCCATCCGGCCAATGTGCTGCCCATCATGCTGGGCTATGCAGCGGCCTCCCTGGTGAGCTCCTGGCTTTCTGCGCTGGTGGGAGGAAACTTTGTATTCCAGCTCAATGCCCAGGCCATCTGTGTGGGCCTTTGCTATGCCAACGGCCTTTCGCCCATCGCAGATAAGTATGGCTGGCAGTTCGGCTTCATTGCGGCTGTGATGCACTATGTGCTGGTGACCTCCGTGCCCACCCTCCACGGCGGCTTCTGCCTGTATAACGGCGGCTTCACCGCTGCGCTGATCTGCATCATCCTGGTTCCCGAACTGGAGCGGTTCTTCCGGACCAAGGACGAGCGCCGGGCGCTGAAAATCAAATAACACAGAACCCGGATGCGCCATGCATCCGGGTTTTTCCGTTGCAGTTGGGGAAGAACTGTGCTATACTCGAAGAAAAATGTGAGGTGAGACCGTGGCAAGACTGACAGACCCCATTACCATGCTCAAAGGCATCGGCCCCAGCAAGGCAAAGCAGTTTGCAAATTTGAATATCTTTACCCTTGGGGATCTGATCTGCCATTTCCCCCGGGGCTATGAGGACCGGACCAGGCTGGTGCCCATTGAAAAACTGGAGCCGGATGTTCCCGCCTGCTTCCGGGCCATGGTTATGAACACTCCCAAAACCGCCCACATCCGCAAGGGCCTGGACATCACCCGGGTCCAGGTGGCGGATACCTCCGGACGGCTGAATCTGACCTTTTTTAACAGCAAGTATGTTTCCGACCAGCTGCAGTACGGCAAGGAATACATCTTTTACGGTGCCGTTTCCGGGGATTTCATCGGCTATAACATGACGAACCCGGCCTTTGAGGCTCTGGATTCCGTGCCCGTGACCACCCGCCGGGTGCTGCCGGTCTATCCGCTGACGGCGGGCCTTTCCAATGCTGCGGTGCTCAAGGCCGTGCGCCAGGCTCTGGCGGTCTGCGATGCTCCGGCGGAAATCATTCCGGAGGAGGTCCGGCGGCAGTACGGCATCCTGGGAGCGGAGCGGGCCTATTACGCCATCCATGAGCCTTCCTCCATGGCAGAGGCGGAGCTGGCGAAAAAGCGGCTGATTTTCGAGGAATTCTTCGTCTTTTCCGCAGGCCTTTCTCTCATGCGGGCCAGCCGGGCAGAAAAGAAAACGGAAAGTTATGCAAACTTGGATCTGACGCCCTTCCGGGCATCCCTGCCCTTTACCCTCACCGGGGCCCAGAACCGGGCCATCGATGAGATTTTGGCGGATTTCCGCAAAGGAGCTCCCATGAACCGCCTGGTCCAGGGCGATGTGGGCAGCGGCAAGACCATGGTGGCAGCGGCGGCAGCCTTCGCCGCCATCCAAAACGGCCGGCAGGCAGCTCTGATGGCGCCTACGGAAATTCTGGCGGAGCAGCACTATGAATCCCTGGGCAAACTCTTTGCCCCCCTGGGGCTGCGCACCGTACTGCTCACCGGTTCCATGACGGTAAAGGAAAAGCGCCTGGTCCGGGAGGCCATTGCCTCCGGAGAAGCAGATCTGGCGGTGGGTACCCATGCGCTGCTGTCGGAGGCCACCCAGTTTGAAAATCTGGGCCTGGTGATTACTGACGAACAGCATCGGTTCGGTGTTTCTCAGCGGGCAAAGCTCAGCGCCAAGGGAAACGATCCCCATCTGCTGGTCATGTCTGCAACCCCCATTCCCAGAACTCTGGCGCTGCTGATGTACGGCGATCTGGATGTGTCCATTCTGGACGAACTGCCTCCGGGCAGAGAACCGGTGGATACCTTCCTGGTGGGAGAAAGCTACCGGGCCAGGATCAATGCCTTCATCCGCAAGCAGGTGGCCGGGGGGCACCAGTGCTTTGTGGTGTGCCCGGCGGTGGAGGAAAATGAGGAATTGGGGATCAAGGCGGCTACCGTCTGGGCGGAAACATTGCAGCAGACGGTATTTCCCGACCTTCGGATCGCCCTGCTCCACGGCCAGATGAAGGGAGCGGAAAAGGAGGAGGCCATGGCCGCCTTCGCCCGGGGTGAGGCGGATGTGATGGTGGCTACAACGGTCATCGAGGTGGGCGTGGATGTGCCCAATGCAACGCTGATGGTCATTGAGGATGCGGACCGGTTCGGCCTTTCCCAGCTTCATCAGCTTCGGGGCCGGGTGGGCCGGGGCAAGGCAAAAAGCTACTGCATTCTGACCTCCCACAACAAAAACCAGGAGACACTCCAGCGGCTGAAGGCCCTGTGCAAAACCACCGACGGCTTCCGCATTGCGGAGGAGGACCTGAAACTCCGGGGCCCCGGCGATTTCTTCGGCTCCCGGCAGTCGGGCCTGCCCACCTTCCGGGTGGCGAATCTGAGCTACGATCTGCAGACCCTCAAGGATGCCCAGGCCGCATCGGCTGCCTGGATCGACAGCAGCGGAACCTCCGAGCGGCCCGAAGCGGTGGCTCTGCGGCAGCGGATCGGAGAGCTCTTCACCCGGGCAGAAGGTACCATGAACTGATTCTTAAAATCCTTTTATATTGACAGACTTTTTCCCTGTCGGTATAATGTATCTCATAATAGAAAGTCCGGATTTTCGGACGGAAAAGGAGGCTTGTGATATGATGCGGCGATGGATTTCTTTGCTGATGGCGCTGTGTCTGATGCTGGGCATGATGACCACGGTGGCAGTGGCCACAGAAACGGAAGCACCCCCCACGGAGGCTCCTCCGACGGAAGCTCCTCCGACGGAAGCTCCTCCCACGGAAGCACCCCCGACAGAAGCTCCCCCCACGGAGGCACCTCCGACGGAACCTCCCACGGAAGCACCCACAGAACCTCCGGTGGTCACCTCCGGCAGCTGCGGCGATGATATGCACTGGAATTTTGACCAGGCTACCGGCAAGCTGACCCTCTCCGGCAGCGGTCCCATGGATGATTTTGAGGGCTTCCCCTGGGATCATCTGAAAGATCAGATCAAATCCCTGGAGGTGGGCTCCGGTGTGCGGACCATTACCGCCTATGCCTTCTCCGGCTGCACGGCGCTGAAATCGATCCGCTTTACCGGCTCCGTGCTGGGAACCATCGGGAATAATGCATTCAAGAACGTGACGGCGACGGTGACCTACCCCGGTCTGGACGTGGACTGGGCCAGAGCAGAAAAGAAAAACTACGGCGGAACCCTGACCTGGAAGGCAGAAGTGCCCGGCGGCAAGGGCGGTGTGCTGGATAACAACCTGGTCTGGATCGTGGAGGGCAGCACCCTGACCATCACGGGCAAGGGCAACATGGGCGGCTGGAAATCCGGCGCAGAGAATCCGCCCTGGTATGCTTACCGCAATGACATCAAAAAGGTGGTCATGAACGGCAATATCTACTGCATCTATACCGGTGCCTTCCGGGATATGCCCAATCTGACGGAAGTCAAATGGCCCCAGGATCTGAATATTATTTACAGCTCCGCCTTTTATAACTGCACGGGCCTTACAAAGCTGGAAATTCCCAATTCCGTCCATACCATTTCCGATTATGCCTTCTACGGCTGCGAGAATCTGAAGGAACTGACACTTCCCAATGCACTGAAGGAAATCGGTCCCGGTGCATTCTCCAACTGTAAGGCGCTGACCAAGCTCAGCATCCCCAACGGCCTGAAGACCGTCGGCAAGAAGGCCTTCTCCTTCACCGGTCTGAAGACGCTCATTCTGCCCGAAGGCGTGACCAAGCTGCCGGAGGCAGCCTTCCGGGGCTGCAGAAGTCTGGCGACCATCTCCTTCACCGGCGATGTGACCAGCATCGGGGCCCAGTGCTTCGAAAACTGCACCCAGCTCAAGAGCATCCAGCTGCCTGCCAGCCTCAAATCCATCGGTGAGAGCGCCTTCGCAGGAAGCGGTCTGAAGGAAATCGTCTTCGGCGGCGATATGCCCACCATTGGAAGCGACGCGCTGAAGGGTCTGAGTGCCTCCGTTTTCTATCCCAAGTATGCCGAGGGCTGGTCCGAGACCCGGTTCGATGCCCTGAACAAAACCTACAACAATGCCCTGCGTTTCTATATGGGCATCCCCGATAATTTTGCGGAGTCCACGGAGGAAGCCACCCAGGCTCCCACCGCGGCACCCACTGAGATGCCCACGGAAGCACCTGCGGAGGAGCCTTCGGAGCTTCCGGAGGAACCGACGGATGCTCCCGCAGCTGTTACGGAGCCGGAACTGCCCCAGGAACTTCCGGAACAGCCCCAGGAGCAGCCCACCCAGCCCTCTGCTGAAGCGGAACCCCAGAAGTCCGGCATCCTTTCCTACTGGCCTCTGGCGGTGGCGGGGATCTGGTTCTTCGGCGGCGGTGCCGTGGCGGTGTGGTATTTCCTGATCCGGCCCTACCGCAAAAAGTAATGTTGAAAATCACAACATTTAGAGGTCCTAACTTCAAATAATTTTAACAACTTCCGGGAAAATCACCCAATCTGGTGGCTTCCCGGGAGTTTTTTTGTATGGAACGGAAAAAATTAAAAATGGGTTGTAAATTCCAAAAGAATGATGTAAAATAATACAACCAATACCATGCACATTTCGCGCGATTTTGCGCTTTTGGAGGTAATTATCATGGAAAAACCCATTGTTCTTGTTATCATGGACGGCGTGGGCAAGGGTGACGGCGGCAGCGGTGACGCTGTGGTTGTTGCCAAGACCCCCACTCTGGATCATCTGCTGGCCACCTGCCCCCATACTTATCTGAAGGCCCACGGCACCGCCGTCGGTCTGCCCTCCGACGACGATATGGGCAACTCCGAAGTGGGCCACAATGCTCTGGGCTGCGGTCAGGTTTACTCTCAGGGTGCCAAGCTGGTCGGCGAGTCCATCGAAAACGGCGCGCTGTATGCATCCGCAACCTGGAAAGATTTGGTGGAAAATGCACAGGATAAGGCCATGCATTTCATCGGCCTGCTGTCCGACGGCAACGTCCACTCCAATATCAACCATCTGATCGCCCTGCTGAAGCAGGCACACGCAGAAGGTGTCAAGAAGGCCTACTGCCACATCTTGCTGGACGGCCGTGACGTGCCTGCTACCTCTGCTCTGGAGTATGTTTCCATGCTGGAGGGTGTTCTGGCTGAGCTGAATACCGAGGGCTGTGACTACGCCATCGCTTCCGGCGGCGGCCGTATGCAGGTGACCATGGACCGCTACGAAGCCAACTGGGCTATGGTGGAAAAGGGCTGGAGAACCCATGTGGAAGGCAAGGGCCGCTTCTTTGCTTCCGCCACCGAGGCCATCGAAACCTACCGGGCCGAGACCGGCTGCATCGACCAGGACCTGCCTGCCTTCGTGGTGGCAAGAAACGGCGAGCCCGTTGCAAAGATTGCAAACGGCGACTCCGTGATCCTGTTTAACTTCCGCGGCGACCGGGCTCAGGAAATCTCCCTGGCCTTCGACCGGAAGGACTTCGATAAGTTCGACCGTCCCGGCTATGAGGGCGTCAAGTTCGCCGGCATGCTGCAGTACGATGGCGACCTGAACATCCCCGAAAACTATCTGGTGCAGCCACCTGTCATCACCAACACCCTGACCGAGGTCCTGTGCAAGGCCGGCATCACCGAGTATGCCCTGTCCGAGACCCAGAAGTACGGCCATGTGACCTATTTCTGGAACGGCAACCGCTCCGGCAAGGTGGACGAGGCTCTGGAAGTCTACGAGGAAATCCCCTCCGACGTGATCCCCTTCGAGCAGGCTCCTGCCATGAAGAGCAAGGAAATCACCGAGAAGATGGTTGAAAATATGGCAAGCAAGAAGTTCGACTTCCTGCGCTGCAACTTCCCCAACGGCGACATGGTGGGTCACACCGGTGTTATGGAAGCTGTCGTCTACGCCATGGAGTGCGTGGACCGGGGCCTCGCAGCCATCATCGAAGCTGCCGACAAGTACGGCTACACCGTTCTGATCACCGCTGACCACGGCAATGCCGACCAGATGACCGAAACCAAGAAGGGCAAGACTTCCGTCCGTACCGCCCACTCTCTGAACCCCGTTCCCTTCATCATCTACGACAAGGATCACGAATGGACCATCAAGGAAGGCGCTTACGGTCTGGCCAACGTGGCTCCCACCGTTGTCAAGATGATGGGCCTGGAAGCTCCCGCATGCTGGGAAGAAAGCATGATCTGATCCGGAATATACTGAAACTACTGAATCTAACAGGAGGAAACTGATCTATGATCCGTCAGAATAATGATAACGGCAGCGTGAACATCAGCACCAGCGTCTATACCGACATCGTGGGCACCGCAGCAACCAACTGCTTCGGCGTCAAGGGCATGGCTGCCCGGTCCGTCAAGGACGGTGTGTACCACCTGCTCCGCAAGGAATCCGTGGGCAAGGGCGTCAACGTCCGGTTCCACGAGGATGGCTCCATTTCTGTGGACCTGCACATCATGGTGGACCATGGCGTCAACATGAACGCCCTGGGCGCTTCCATCATCGAGCAGGTCAGCTACTGGGTCACCCACCATACCGGCACTGAGGTCCGGTCCGTCAATGTATATGTCGATTCTATGATGATCGGTTAATCGGAGGAGAAAGAAATTGAAGCAGATTATTTTTGGCGCAGATCTGCGCCGGATGATCATCAGCGCAGCAGCCAATATTGAGATCCACAAGCAGCAGCTGAACGATCTGAACGTGTTCCCGGTGCCCGACGGCGATACCGGTACCAATATGTCCATGACCATCAATGCCGCCGCCGCAGACCTGCGGAAGGTGGAGGATCCCAATCTGGACAAGGCAGCCAAGACTGCCGCTTCTGCCATGCTCCGGGGTGCCCGCGGCAACTCCGGTGTCATCCTGTCGCTGCTGTTCCGGGGCATTTCCAAGCGCCTGAAGGGCGTTGACAGCGCCGACGGCGTGATTTGGGCCGAGGCTCTGCAGGAAGGCGTGGATGCAGCCTACAAGGCAGTCATGAAGCCTGCTGAGGGCACCATCCTCACCGTTGCCCGTCTGGCAGCCGCCAAGGCAAGAGAGGCTGCCCAGGAGAACAACCATATTGAGTTTGTTCATGAGGCAGCTCTGGAGGAAGCCAAGGTTGCACTGGCAGGCACCACCGATATGAACCCTGTGCTGAAGAAGGCCAACGTGGTGGATGCCGGCGGCAAGGGCTGGGTCTTTGCACTGGAGGCGATGCTTTCCTCCATGCAGGGGAGTGATGTGGTAGTGCCCGAGGGCGCAGCCGGCGGCGATGTGAAGGAAGCTGCCAACTTCGATGATTTCGATACCGACGACATCACCTTCACCTACTGCACCGAGTTCATCATCCAGCGTGAAAACGACAACGATCCCGAAAAGCTCCGGGATTTCCTGTCCAGCCTGGGCGACAGCCTGGTGCTGGTGGATGACGAGGAGATTATCAAGGTCCATGTCCACACCAACGACCCCGGCAAGGCCCTGCACGAAGCCATTGAGTACGGCTCCTTCGTCACCGTCAAGATTGAGAACATGCGCCTGCAGCATACCGAGAAGGTCATGACCGAGGCTGAGAAGGCTCCCAAGATCGCAGAGCCCGAGAAGCCCTTCGGCGTGGTTTCCGTCTGCGCTGGCGAAGGCCTGGCCGATGTGTTCTCCAACCTGGGCACCGACGGCATCATCTCCGGCGGCCAGACCATGAACCCCAGCACCCAGGACATCCTGGAGGCAGTCAACAAGGTTCCTGCCGAGACCGTTTTTGTTCTGCCCAACAACAAGAACATCATCATGGCAGCCGAGCAGGTGGATGCCCTGACCCCCAAGCACGTTGTGGTCATTCCCTCCAAGACCGTTCCCCAGGGCGTTACCGCCATGCTGAACTTCAACCCCGAGGCAGGCGAGGAAGAGAATGTGGAAGCCATGACTGAGTGCCTGGCAACCGTCGATACCATGCAGATCACCTACGCCGCCCGGAACTCCGACTTCGACGGCTACGACATCCACGAAGGCGACTACCTGGCTCTCTACGGCAGCGCCCTCTTCGGCACCAGCCAGGATATCAAGGTTCTGCTGAAGAGCCTGGCTCAGAAGGTCCGTGACGATGGCAAGGAATACATCACCATCTACTACGGCGCCGACGTGAAGGAAAAGCATGCACAGAAGACCGCAGACCTCTTTGCAGAAATCTGCCCCGATGCAGATGTGAATCTGCTGAACGGCGGCCAGCCTGTCTACTATTATATGATCTCCGCCGAATAAGTCGGCATTTTCGGGAATAATAATGAGTGGATACACCGCCCACTGTCCTTCCGGGCAGTGGGCGGATTGTGTTACTTGATTGAACTGTCAAATTGGAATTTATTGATTTGTTGGAATGATGGCATCTTGACGAATGCCGGGGTTACGGATTGCCACACCAGTGTGCGCACTGGTTCGCAATGACAGTGGTTTTCAATGTAATCAGCGCCGATTATGGAGCTACTGATGTCCAAATTTTCGTGTCATTGCGAGGAGGCATGAAATGCCGACGTGGCAATCCGTTACTCCAAACGAAACGATAAGCTCCAATTTGATTTTCCCGGGGGAATCCTATGAGCGAATTTCCAAAGGATGGGCCCATCGGCAGGGGGATCCGCCTTGCCCGGCATATCCGAAATCTTCATATTACCACCTATGCCGGCTATGCCAGCTATTTCATCATCCTGTCGCTGTTTCCAACCCTGGTGCTGATCCTGGGGCTGCTGCGTTATACGCCGCTGGAGCCGGACCACCTGACGGACCTGCTGGAGGGGTTCCTTCCGGCCACACTCCGGGGCCACGCCCGGTCATTGATCTATGGAGTCTATGAAAATACCAGCCGGACGGCGGTATCCCTGTCTGCTCTGGCGGCCCTGTGGTCTGCGGGAAAGGGAATTTACGGACTGATGAAAGGCCTGAACGCAGTCTATGAGGTGCAGGAGCACCGGAGCTGGCTCCGGAGGAGACTTCTGTGCGCGGTGTATATGGTGTCCTTTCTGCTGGTGCTGATGCTGACACTGGTGCTGCATGTGTTCGGAAATACCCTGGCGATGTTTCTTCGGCACCGGGGCGGCAGCTTTGCCTGGCTGGGGGAGGAATTGCTGGGACTGCGGTATTTCCTGCTGGTGGCGGTGCAGACGTTGCTGTTTGCCCTCATGTTCATGTACCTGCCGGGGCGGAACAACCGCTTCCTTGACAGCCTCCCGGGCGCGCTCTTTGGAAGCTTGGGGTGGATGACGGTTTCCGGGCTCTTCGGGGTATATGTGGAGCATTTTTCCGGATACAGCCATCTGTTCGGCCCGGTTTACACCCTGGCTCTGGCCATGCTGTGGCTGTATGCCTGTGTCAATACGTTGTTTTTCGGTGGGATCATCAACAGATGGCTCCTGAAAATAAGGTAAAAATGTGGACTTTTCGTAAATTTTTGGAATGTTTACGGTGTGTTCACAGTTGGTTTTTAAGATAGGGAAAGAGGAGGTGAGGCCTGTGTTCGGATTTGTAACGGCGAATCTGAAGGAACTGAATAAGCAGCAGCAGGACCGCTACGGCGGTGTTTACTGCGGCATCTGCCTGCGGATCAGGGAGCAATCCTCCCAGACGGCCCGGCTGGGCCTCAGCTATGACATGGCATTCCTTGCTCTGCTGCTGATGAGCCTCTATGAGCCGGAGGAAACTTCCGGACCGGTCCGCTGCGGCATCCATCCCTTCCGGAAACGGGACTGGTTTGACAATGAATATATCCGCTATGCGGCCGATATGAATGTGGCCCTGGCGTATTATAATTTTCTCGATGACTGGAATGACGACGGAAAGCGGAGCGCAAAGCTGATGGCTTCCGCATTCGGAAAAACCCTGCCGGAAATCGAGAAGAAATACCCCCGGCAGTGCAAGGCCATTGCCCACTGCATTGCCCGTCTGAGTCAGCTGGAGAAAGAAAACTGCCCCAACCCGGACGAGCCTGCCCATCAGTTCGGTCTTTTGCTGGGGGAGCTTCTGGTATACCGGGAAGATCTCTGGGCGCCCACTCTGCGGCAGATGGGCGATGCCCTGGGCCGGTTTATCTACCTGGCCGATGCGGCGGTGGATTACCGGAAGGATCTGAAAAAGGAAAAATACAACCCCTACATCGCCATGGGCGACCGTGAGGACTGGCAAAAATGGGATGAATATCTGGTGCTGGCCATGGGCCGGTGCACCGCAAATTTTGAGAAATTGCCATTGGTCCAGGATAAGGACATTCTGGATAACATACTGTACAGCGGCGTCTGGACCAATTTCCGCAGGTTCGGCGCCAAAGCGAGGGAAGAGAAATGATCGACGATCCTTATAAGGTTTTGGGCGTCAGCCCCGATGCATCCGACGAGGAGATCAAGCGGGCCTACCGGAATCTGGCAAAGAAGTACCACCCGGACCGGAATCCCGGCAATGAGATGGCTGCCAAGAAAATGCAGCAGATCAATGCGGCCTACGAGCAGATCAAGAATCCGGGTGCTGCCCAGCAGAGCGGCTACGGCGGCTACAGCCAGTACGATCCCTTCGGGGGCTTCGGCGGTTACGGCAGCTACGGCGGCTACAACCGCAGCTACGGCGAGTCCGACAGCGGCGACAATTACCAGAAGGCAGCCATGAATTACATCCGTTACGGCCGGTACCAGGAAGCGCTGAATGCCCTGAACAATGCAACAGACCGGAATGCCCGGTGGTACTACCTCAGTGCCCTGGCCAACAACGGTCTGGGCAATCAGGTCACGGCCCTGGAGCATATCCGCCGGGCGGTCTCCATGGAGCCGGACAACCAGGAATATATCGATGCCCTCAATCAAATCGAGCACGGCGGAGCGGCCTACCGGCGGCAGGCGGGCAATTTCACCGGCTTCGAGATGCGCAGCAACCCCTGCATGAATCTGTGTCTGTGCTATCTGTGCCAGATGTTCTGCTGCGGCAGACCTGTATTTTTCTGCTGTTGATATGGAACTAAAACATATTGCAAAGCGGGACAGCCGCTTATCAATCATTCTGAAAGAGGAGATGAAAATCTCCACCGGCCTGATGAACCGGCTGAAGTGGCAGGACAGAATCTTTGTCAATGGCCTGCCGCAGCACACAGATTACCCGGTGAAAACCGGCGATCTGGTGACGGTGCCTCTGGATGAACCGGAGCCGGAATATCCGGCGGAGGAGGGGCCCCTGGCGGTGATTTATGAGGATGAGCATCTGCTGGCAGTGGATAAGCCTGCTGGGATGCTGATACACCCTTCCCGGAGTCGGTTCGACGGAACTCTGGCCAATTTTGTGGTGGGCTACTATCAGAAAACCGGACAGAAGTGTGCCTTCCATCCCGTCATCCGGCTGGACCGGGATACCTTCGGCATCGTGCTGCTGGCGAAAAATTCCCATGCCCACGCGCTGATGCAGCAGTGTGATCTGAAAAAAACCTACCATGCCCTGGTGTTGGGAAATTGGGAGCAGGAGAAGGGCATCATCGATGCACCCATTGCACGGAAACCTCTGCCCAGCCTCCTGCGGGAGGTAAGCCCGGAGGGAAAGCCCTGCATCACGGAATTTGAAGTTCTGCAGCGGCATGAGAGCTTTACAAAGCTGCAGCTTCGGCCGGTCACCGGCCGGACCCACCAGCTGCGGGTCCACTGTGCCCATATGGGTCACCCCATCCTGGGGGACCCCCAGTACGGCAATGGGGAATCGGGCTTCGGACTGGAAAGCCAGATGCTCTGCGCCAAGACATTGGAGTTTACCCACCCCATTACCGGAGAGTATCTGGTTCTGGAATCGAATATGGAGGCAATGCTTTAAGCATTGCCTTTTTCTTTTGCTGTGGTATAATGAAGCAAACGCAAAAGGAGAAAGAAAATGATTGCTTTTTTGACCAGCAGCCCCTGTATCTACGGCGCACTCCGGGCGACTCTGAACCCGGAGAACGGCTTTGTTGACAATCTGCGCAGCTGCCTGCCGGAGAATCCCAGATGCCTGTTTGTGGCATCGGCCCCGGATGATATCGCCTTTACGGACCGGGTGGCGGAGGAGATGGCAGCCTGTTTTTATGAGGCAGGGATGGGCTTTTCGGAGCTTACCAGACTGGACCGGAGAAATCAGGCCGATGCCCGGCTGCTGATCTGGGAAAGCGACTTTATCATCCTTTCCGGAGGCCATGTACCGACCCAGAATGCCTTTTTCGGGGAAATCGGCCTCCGGGAGCTGCTCCAAAACTACCAGGGTGTGATTCTGGGCATTAGCGCCGGCACCATGAACGCAGCAGACCGGGTCTACATCCAGCCGGAGGAGCCGGGAGAATCGGTACCGGAATTCCAGCGGTTCGGGGAAGGCTTGGGGATTACGGATATGAATGTGCTGCCTCACTATCAGACGGCGAAGGACAAGTACCTGGACGGCAGAAAGCTTTATGAGGATATCACCTTTGCCGACAGCTGGGGCGAGTGCTTCCATGTGTTCCCGGACGGCACCTATCTGCTGATCAAGGATGGCCGGACCACCCTTTGCGGCGAAGCATATCGGCTGCAGGACGGATGTATGGAGCAGATTTCCCAATCCGGGGATATTGTGATTCTGGAAGGGTAAATTGGAGTTTGTCGGGCAGCTTGGGCTGCCCAATGCAAAATGTAAAATGCAGAATTATGGTGTCGGCTACGCCGACTATTTTAATCATTTCCGAAGGAAATACCGCAATTTTGCATTCTGCATTCTGAATTCTGCATTTCGCGCATCAGCGCGACAAACTGTAATTTGTCCCTTTTTCCGGTTCCTGCTTGACAAGGGCAGGGGATGGGAGTATACTGGAATTAACAAATGAACGATTGCTCATATGTTTAATCTGAATGGAGGGTACATATGGAACGGAAAGTATACATCATGCAGAATTTGGGCTGTGCCAACTGCGCTGCCAAAATGGAAGCCAAATTCAATGCCCTGCCGGAGGTGGAGGAAGCCACCGTTACCTTTGCCACCAAACAGCTGCGGCTGACGGCGGAGGATCCGGACAGCCTTATTGATAAACTGACGGAAATAGCGCAGACGGTGGAGCATGAGGTGATCATCGTCCCCCGGGAGGACCGCCGGGATGAG
The DNA here is from genome assembly GCA_015068305.1 of Oscillospiraceae bacterium. Classification (GTDB taxonomy): domain Bacteria; phylum Bacillota; class Clostridia; order Oscillospirales; family Oscillospiraceae; genus Faecousia. The sequence continues at coordinate 9,705 of SVKV01000017.1, read as the reverse complement.
CCCTCCCATGAACATCACCGGGAATGCGGCTGCGGCCATCACCATGATCACGACCATGAATGCGGCTGCGGTCACCACCATGACCACGATCACGAATGCGGCTGCGGTCACCACCATGATCACGATCACGAATGCGGCTGCGGTCACCACCATGATCACGATCACGAATGCGGCTGCGGTCACCACCATGATCACGATCACGAATGCGGCTGCGGTCATCACCATGACCACGACCATGAATGCAGCTGCGGTCACCACCATGGCCACGATCACGAATGCAGCTGCGGCCACCATCATGAGCACCGGGGCGAACATCATCATGACCACGGCGGCGATGAGAAAAAGACGATCTTCCTGGGTGCCGGCCTGTTCGCGGTGGGTCTGCTTCTGAATCTGATCGGCCTTGATATCGGCGGCGCCCTGGCCTTTGTGGCGGGCTATATCGTTCTGGGCCGGGAAATCCTGGCGACAGCCTGGAAGAATCTGACCCGGGGCCATGTGTTTGACGAGAATTTCCTCATGTCCGTTGCCACCCTGGGCGCCTTCTGCATCGGTGAATTCCCGGAAGCTGTGGGCGTCATGCTCTTCTACCGGGTGGGCGAATACTTTGAGCACAAAGCGGTGGAGCGCAGCCGCAGCCAGATCATGGAAGCCATCGACCTGCGCCCCGAGGTGGTCCAGCTGGAAGACGGCAGAACCATCCCGGCAGAAAAGGCCCGGGTGGGAGATATCCTCATCGTCCGGCCCGGCGACCGGATCCCTCTGGACAGCGTGGTGATCTCCGGCGAAAGCCGCATCGATACGGCTCCCATTACCGGCGAGCCGGTACCGGTGGCGGTCCGTCCCGCCAGTGCCGTTACCTCCGGCTGCATCAATACCACCGGCCAGCTGATGGTCCGGGTGGAGAAGGTCCTCTCCGAATCCATGGTTACAAGAATTCTGGACAGCGTGGAAAATGCCGCCGCATCCAAACCGAAAATCGACCGGTTTATCACCCGGTTTGCAAGAATCTACACCCCCGTGGTGGTGGCCCTGGCAGCGGTCGTTGCCATCGTGCCGTCCCTCCTCACCGGAGAATGGGGCTACTGGGTCTATACGGCCCTGAGCTTTCTGGTTATGAGCTGCCCCTGCGCCCTGGTGCTCAGCGTGCCTCTGGCCTTCTTCTCCGGCATCGGCGTGGGAAGCAAGCAGGGCATCCTCTTCAAGGGCGGTGCCTCCATCGAAGCTTTGGGTAAAGTGAAGGCCGTGGTCATGGACAAGACCGGCACCATTACCCGGGGCGAATTCAAGGTCCGGCAGATTGCCGGCGGCCTGGATGTGCTGCGGCTGTGCGCTTCCTGCGAGCAGCAGTCCACCCACCCCATTGCAGTCAGCATTGTGGCAGCGGCAAAGGAGCGGAATATGGAGCTCTTTACCACCGATACCCTGGAGGAGATCCCCGGCCGGGGCATCCGTGCCTGGGCAGAGGGAAAGCTGATCCTCTGCGGCAACGAGCAGCTGCTCGCGGAGCACAAGATCGATGTGGGAACTCTGGATCAGGTCTTCGGCACCCGGGTGCTGGTGGCGGTCAGCGGCCGTTTTGCAGGCTATATTACCATTGCCGACTCTGTCAAGGATGGGGCAAAGGAGGCGGTGCAGCGGCTGAAAAAGGCCGGCCTTTACACCGTCATGCTCACCGGCGATGCACCTGCCGCAGCTTCTGCGGTGGCGAAGGAAGTGGGCATTGACAAAACCTTCTCGAGACTGCTGCCCCAGGACAAGTTGGAAAAACTGCGTGAGGTCCGAAGCGAGAAGGGCGCTGCCATGTTCGTGGGCGACGGCATCAACGATGCTCCCGTTCTGGCCGGTGCCGATGTGGGCGCAGCCATGGGCAGCGGTGCCGATGCGGCCATCGAGGCGGCGGACGTGGTGTTTATGACCTCCAGCGTCGATGCCATCCCCGAAGCCCTGGAGATTGCCCGGCAGACCGGCCGGACCGCCTGGCAGAATGTGATCTTTGCCCTGGCTGTCAAGTTCGCTGTGATGGTCCTGGGCCTGCTGGGCCATGCCTCCATGTGGATGGCGGTGTTCGCGGATTCCGGTGTTGCCATGCTGTGCGTCCTCAATTCCATCCGGATGCTGTATCGGAAGGGCAGAAAAGGGATAAAATAAAAGAATCTTAAGAAGTGCAAAAAGACTTCCTAAGACCCTTTGTGATATGATACCCTCAAAAGGAGGGAGTACGGTGCGTCCAAAAAAGAAAAATAAAATTGCCCTTGCAATTACGGCGGTGCTGATTCTGACCATTGCTGTTTTAGGCATTGTGAAAATTCCGGGTCTGTGGACGGAAATCAGCTTTTACTGGTACGACCACACGGAAACAGAACTGAAGGTCAAAGCCTATGCTGAGGAAATGGGCATCTTTTACTGCGAGTATCCCCAGAGCATCATCGAATTGCTGGAGCGCAATCCGGAAACGGAAGAATTTGTGCTGAATTATCCCTTCCGGGATGAGGTGGCGCTGGAAGCCTTTTCCTATGACCGGTCGGAGGGAGTTCCGCTGATGATGCAGTGGGATCCCCGGTGGGGCTATCAGAAATACGGATCCGATGTGGTGGGCATCACCGGCTGCGGCCCTGTGTGCCTGGCCATGGCGGGCTACTATGTGACCGGGGATGTATCCTTTAATCCCGGTGCAATGGCGGAGTTTGCCCAGAACAACGGTTATTATTCCGCCGGAAACGGTTCTTCCTGGACCCTCATCAGCGAAGGCGGCGTGAAGCTGGGACTGGAGGTAACGGAGATTCCTCTGGTGAAAAAGAAGATCATGGACAATCTGGAAGGGGGAAATCCCATCATCTGCGCCATGGGCAAGGGTGATTTCACCACCACCGGCCACTACATTGTGCTGGTGGGAACGGAGGATGGCCTCATCCGGGTCAATGACCCCAACAGCTATGCCAATTCGGAAAAGCTCTGGTCCTATGAGCAGATCGAAGGCCAGATCCGCAATCTCTGGGTGATTCAATAAAAAAACGGGACGTGCCTCAGGCACGTCCCATATTTTTTGCGTTAGCCCACGCCACCGGTGAAGATGCCCAGAGACTGGTGATGCTCCGTGGCCTTCTGCTCGATGGCGAAGCGAATGTTCTCATAGTCGCCCCAGATGATCTGCTTGGTCCGGGACAGGGAGCTTTCCGCATCGGATGCCTGGCTGGTGGAAAGGTCGAATGCGGTTTTCCAGTCCTCCGTTGCTTCATCCAGGGGCAGGATGTGGTAGGTGCGGCCGTCGCCGGAGCCCCGGATCAGCACCCAGGTGGGCAGCAGCTGCACACCCTCCAGACAGACACTGCCGTCGCTGTACTCGACGAAGGTGAAGCTGAGCAGAACGCTGTCCTCGCTGTGGCCCGTGGTCAGATCAATGTTGGTGGCCCGCTGGTTGGACAGGAAATTGCCCAGAGAATAGGCACACAGGGTCTGATGGGCCTCGTCGCTGCTGTTGAGCAGCTCCATGGTCTGCACCACATGGGGATGGCTGCCCACGATCACATCCACACCCAGGTCGCACATTTTCTGGGCAATGGCCTTCTGGTTGGCGTTGGCCTTGGTGGTGTATTCATCGCCCCAGTGGATGAAGAGCACGGTGGCCTCCGCACCGGCGGCTTTCATGGCAGTCAGATAATTCTCCATCTCCGCGTAGAACATATCCAGATTGTCGTAATCAAAGGCGTTGATGAGGCCCGCTGCGGATTCCTTGGTAGGCAGGCCGTTGATGAGGGGGGTATTGCGGTCGTCGTTGATCTCGGCGAAGGTGTAGTTGATCATGCCCACCTTGATGCCGTTCAGCTCCTTAACCGTATACTTTTCCTCGGTGGCCTGGGAAACGGTACCCAGGGTTTCCAGCCCCGCAGTCTTCACCACCTCCAGGGTCCGCAGCAGACCCTCGGTGCCGTAGTCATAGCAGTGGTTGTTGGCGGTGAGCATCATGTCGAAGCCGCCCAGGTATGCGGCGGAAGCGAAGCTGTCGGGGGCATTGAACTTGGGATAGCCGGTGTATTCCTTGCCGTCGGTGCCGGAGAGGGTGGTCTCCAGGTTCACCACCGCATAGTCGGCAGCGCTGACGTAAGGGTTGATGTAGTCAAAAATATAGCTGTGGTTATACGCATTGCCGACCTTGCCGCTGCGGACAATGGGCAGATGGGTCATCAGATCGCCGGCAGAGAGGATCGTTGCCCGACCCACCTCCGTGACTTTTTCAGGTTCGCCGGGTGCGGCGGTTTCTTCCGGCAGCTCCTCCACAATGGGAGATTCCTGGCCGGGCAGCTGGACCACATACTCTTCGCCGGTCATAAACAGACCCATGCAGTATTTGAAAGCGAAGGTGGCAAAATACAGCATCAGACCGATGGCTGCCAGAGAGAACAGCAGCTTGATGATGGGATGGATGCGGCGTCTTCTGCGTCTGCGGGGGGGATTGCTCATGGTCTTACCTCCAAAACTTAGTTGTCCAGCAGATAGTGGACGGAGTGAACGGTCTTACCGTCCCGGCTGTAGATCCGGGGCACACGGCGGCTGATGCCGCAAACGAATTCATAGTTGAAGCTGTCTGCTGCGGCAGCGATCTGCTCCATGGTGATCTCCTCGTCACCGCTGCGGCCCACCAGAACCACGGGGTCGCTGGAGGTGACACCGGGGATATCGGTCACATCCACCATCATCTGGTCCATGCAGACCCGGCCCAGAATGGGTGCCCGCCGGCCCCGGATCAGCACATAGAATTTCCCGGACAGACTTCTGCGGTAGCCGTCGGCATAGCCCACGGGGACGGTGGCCACCCGGGTTTCCCGGGTGGTGACGAAGGTGCCGCCGTAGCTGATCTCCCGGCCCGCCGGCAGGGTTTTCAGATGGGTGATCCGGCTGAGCCACTGGAGCGCCGGACGCAGGGGCAGATCCGAAGGATCCACTTCGTCGCTGGGGTACATGCCGTAGGTGACGATACCGGAGCGGACCATGTGATAATGGCTGTCGAAATTCATCAGACCGGCGGAGTTGTCCAGATGCCGGATGGGAATCTCCACGCCCCGTGCTTTGAGCATTTCATAAAACCGGTCAAATTTCTCTGCCTGAATCCGGGAACGGGTCAAATCCGCACAGTCGGCGGTGGCAAAATGGCTGAAAAGACCTTCCGCATAGAGTCCCGGCAGCTTGGCAATTTCGGCACAGATATCTGCATCCTCTTCCGTGGCCTGGAAGCCGATACGGCTCATGCCGGTATCCACGGCGAAGTGGAAGGCAGCGGTTTTGCCCTGCTGCTGGGCGGCCCTGGACAGGGCCAGGGCACCGTTGTAGTGGTAGATGGTGGGGCGGATCTCCGCCTGGACCAGCACCGGGAAGGCGGAAACGGGGGTGTGGCCCAGAATCAGAATGGGATTGTAGATACCGGCCCGGCGCAGCTCCATGGCCTCCAGAATGGAAGACACACCGAAAAAGGAGCACTTGTCCTGCAAAAGCCGGGTGACCTGGACGGCGCCGTGGCCGTAGGCATCTGCCTTTACCACCGCCATCACATCCACCCCGGCCTTGGCCCGGATGGCATCAATATTTGCTTCAATGGCGTCCAGGTCGATTTTGACGTAGGTGTTATCGAAGTTCAAAGCCTTTTCCTCCGAATGGAAACATTTTGCTCATTTTACCACGGATTATCAGAAAAGTAAACGGGAAAGGAGTTTAAGTTTTTCCTTGGTTTATCGGGAAATGGAATCAGCAGACAAAAAGTCCCCGGATTCCTCCGGGGACTGGGCGGGAAAAGCTTATTCTTCCAACAGGGTGATCATTCTGCGCAGATACACCAGATACAGGATGCCGGGAATCAGCGCCACCAGAAGAACGGCACCGGCAACCAGCAAAGTAATTCTGACAGGATCCATGTCCGCCAGAACAAGGATCACCACCGCGGCAACGGAGGAAAAGCCGGAGAGAATTCCGATGACGAACTGCCAGACGAACAGGCTGCACCATTTCCGGGCCAGCTGCGGATCTTTTGCTTCCACCGCTTCAGCGTGGCCGTGGAATTCCTGGTATGCGGCAATGATGGACAAAACGGAGGCGGCCATGGTCAGCAGATTGGTCAGACCCAGCAGTGAAAGTATGGTCAGACCGATGTGTACTGCGGTAAGGATCGCCGCTGTGCGGTAACGGTGACAGGCCGGGGCCAGGCGGAAAAGGCAAAGTGCAATGCCCGCCGACATGGCATAGCCGATCCAAGGTGTAATGGGATTCTCCAGAAAGATCAGCGTGACCGGGGTCATCGCAATGTTGGCAATGTGAATATAGAACAGGTAACGAAGCCATTTTACCGGGGGATCGATGGGAACCGGCTCCTCCGGAGCGGGGATGATTTCAAAACTCTCAGTCATGGAAAAATCTCCTCTCGCAAAATATGTATCGGTGTTTTATTCGTCGTATTTGTTTACCGGGGTCACCACCGGGGTGCCGTCGGGCTTCAGCAGGGGGGTCAGACCGCCGGCGTAACCTCGGGATACAAACAGGTAATTGACGCCGGTTTCCTTATCTACCAAAATCAGTTCGGATTCAAAATTCTCAGAGTGAACTTTGATGAAACGCTCTTCTTTCTTTGCCATGGTCAGTCCTCCATTTGATAATCACCGGCATCCCGGTTGGTCAGGAATTTCTGGAACAGCAGGGCGCTGCACAGGCTGATCAGACACAGCACCATCACCGCGCTGCCGATGCTTCCCCAGGTGAGGATGGCAACGGCAATCAGTGTCAGCACCAACAGGATCAGCAGAAGCTTTTGCCAGATTCTCATTTTCTCTCCTTTTGTTTTGCGGGGAGGGCCCTTGGCCCTCCCCGCAGCTTTTGTCTTATTTACCGACACCTTCCACGATGCCGTTGGCAAGACCCACCAGACCCTGCATTTCGCTGGGGATGATGATCTTGGTTGCCTGGCCGTCGGCTACCTTCTGCATGGCCTCAATGGCCTTCAGCTTCAGCACGGAGTCGTTGGGGGCCTTCTCGTTCAGCAGGGCCAGGGAGTCAGCCAGAGCGGTCTGGACGGCCCGGATGGCCTGTGCTTCACCGTCAGCCTTCAGAATGGCAGCCTGCTTTTCGGCTTCAGCCTTCAGAATGGCTGCCTGCTTTTCAGCGTCGGCCCGGAGGATGGCGGATTCCCGTTCGCCCTGGGCAATCAGAATGGCGGAGTTCTTCTGACCTTCTGCCTGCAGGATGGCCTGCCGGCGGTCACGCTCTGCCTTCATCTGCTTTTCCATGGAGTTCTGAATATCCTGGGGAGGCAGGATGTTCTTCAGCTCCACCCGGTTGACCTTGATGCCCCAGGGGTCGGTGGCCTCGTCCAGGATGGCCCGCATCTTGGTGTTGACCACGTCGCGGCTTGTCAGAGTCTGGTCCAGCTCCAGGTCGCCGATGATGTTACGCAGGGTGGTGGCGGTGAGGGTCTCCATGGCCATCATGGGCTGCTCCACGCCGTAGGTGTACAGCTTGGGGTCCGTGATCTGGAAGTAAACGACGGTGTCGATCTGCATGGTGACGTTATCCTTGGTGATAACCGGCTGAGGGGGATAGTCCAGAACCTGCTCCTTCAGGGAGACGCGGCGGGCAATGCGGTCGATGAAGGGGACCTTGAAGTGCAGGCCCACGCCCCAGACCTCCTGGAATGCACCCAGACGCTCGATGACGTAAGCCCGGGACTGCTGGACAACTGCGATGTTGGTGATGATGATGACGAAGAGAATGATGACGATGATTGCGCCAATGATCCAACCCATAAAACTACCTCCTAAATAATTGTGAATGAATGGATTAAACAGCGGATTTTACTTCAACCGGGGAGACGAAGGCTTTGACACCTTCGATTCTGGCCACCTGAACCAGTGTGCCGGCGCTGATGGGGGCTCCTGTGGCGGAGCGGGCGGTCCACTCCATGGCACCCAGCTTCACCTTGCCGGTGGCGGCCACATTGTCGATGTCCACGGTCACATAGCCCTGGGACCCGACGATGGCATCGACGTTGGTTTTGGTGAGCTTGGGGGTGAAATGCTTCCGGACCATGGGCCGCAGGCAGGCAAGCAGCACAGCGGAAACCGCCAGCGCAATACCGATCTGCAGTCCCCAGGAGCCACCCAGCAGCGCAACCACCAGAGCTGCCAGAGAACCGACGGCGAACCAGAGGGAAACCATGGTGACGGTGGCAGCTTCTGTGATCAGAAACACAACCGCCAGAATTAACCAGATCCAAATGCTCATCTTGCAACCTCCTTTTCTTTCAAACCTGGAATCGAATTCGATGTATTTGGTTTGTGTAATTAGAATACCAGAAAAGCCCCTGCCGGTCAATTGACAAAGTGTTAAAACTATGTCTATCGGAGAATATTTTTTGATACTTTTTAAAGCGAAAAAGGCAAAAACAAGATTAAAGCTCCCGACTGATGCCCGGAAGGAGAAAACAGATCCAGAAGGGGATATTTTAAAGGTCTAAAGATTGCGATACATGGTCAAATGACCGCGTAAAATAACAGAGCCAACTTCGGAATTGCTCCCGTATTCCGCCGGTTTCCGGAAGAAAATATCCGAAGATGCACCGGAATTTGTGCAACATTTCAGGAGAAAAACAAATTTATTGAAAAAGTTTCTGTATGGTCTTGATTAATCCATTTCCTGCCATTATAATCGGTGATGAAACAAACACAAAGGAGTTGAAATTTATTATGCTGAATGAAATTATGAATGCGCTGACTGCTCTGGTGGGTGCATCTGTCCAGAAGGCGGTGCCCGCTGTGCTGATTCTGGTGGTGGGCCTGCTGATCGTCCGGATCGTCATGACCATTGTCAAGAAGCTGCTGGAAAAGACCAAGCTGGAAAAGGCTGCCCACGGCCTGGTGAAGTCCGTTGTCCGGGTGGTGCTGTATGTGCTGCTTGGTCTGATCGTTGCCGACAGCCTGGGCATTGACGTGACCAGCATTGTGGCCCTGGCCTCTGTGCTGACTCTGGCTGTTTCCCTGTCCGTTCAGAATGCCCTGACCAATGTGATCGGCGGCTTTACCCTGCTGTACACCCACCCCTTCAAGTCCGGTGACTTTGTGGAGGTGGCAGGAAAGTCCGGCACTGTCCAGGAGATCAGTATGACCTACACCAAGCTGGCTACCCCCGACAACAAGGTCATTTCCATCCCCAATTCCTCCGTGGTGTCCGGCGACATCATCAACTACACCGTGGCCGGTGTCCGCCGTGTAGATGTGGCTGTGAAGGCCGTTTACTCCGAGCCCAGCCAGAAGGTCATTGATGCACTGGTTCTGGCCGGTACCGTGGACAAGGTGCTGCTGGATCCGGCACCCTTTGCCGCTGTGGAATCCTATGGCGACAGCACCATTGCCTACACCCTCCGGGTCTGGACCAAGGCCGACGACTACTGGGATGTGTTCTTTGCGGTCAACCAGAACGTCAAGAACATCTTTGATGCCCAGGACATCAAAATGGCATATCCCCATATGCACGTGTACATGGAAAAGGAATAACCCCAAAAGCCCGGTGAAAACCGGGCTTTTTCCTTGTCAAATTACAGCTTATCGATCTGTTAAATCTTCGCACCTTTCTTGTTTCGGCAAGAAAGGTGCCCCAAAGAAGCCGACTTAAGGAGGCGCTACGGGCAAATGCGCCCTCCTTAAGAATCCACCCGCCGCATCGCCATCC
>SVKV01000016.1 GCA_015068305.1 Oscillospiraceae bacterium | reverse complement strand
GCTTGCCATGTATGAAGAAGAGTACGAGTGAGATAACATCCCATAAACGAAAAAAGGATCGCTGCCCATAGGGACAGCGATCCTCTTTTATCCAAAGTCAGCGATTTTCAATCGCGTAGCCACAGAAATTTTCTGTGTTACCCAGAACAGAAACTGTTCGCCGGGGCTTGGGGCAGGCAGCCTCAACAAGCAAAAAACCACCCGCTTTCCGGGATGGAAAACAGGTGGTTTGTGTCAATCTGGGTACCAGGTGGCATTGCTTGCAGGGTTACGATTTGTACGAAAAATCTCAGGCAGGCATAAGCCACGCATCCTATTAAAAGCAGCAATAAATGATAAAGAAAAATTGAAAATAAATATTTCAAAACTGAAGATAACTTTGATATACTCCATGTCGGAAAGTTGGACATTTTCCCATAATCTGTCAGAAAATGCAAAAAAAATCAAAGAAAGAAGGACAACACCAATGAAGAAACTGTTAGCACTGCTGCTGGTTCTGGCTATGGCTCTGTCTCTGGTTGCTTGCGGCGCTAAAGCTCCCGCAGAAGCACCCGCTGCAGACGTTGCCATGCAGTACATCAAGGCAGAAGAAGCAAAGGAACTGCTGGAAAACGACGAGTACGTTTTCTTCGACATCCGTAAGGCTGCCGACTCTTCCGCAAACTCCATCCCCGGCGCTGAGGCTTGGGACATGGATGCTGCCAAGGAAGGTGACGCTGAGGCTGGTAAGGCTACCATGACCGAGGCAACCAAGGACCTGGACAAGAAGATCATCCTGGTCTGCTACTCCGGCAAGCGCTACGCACAGGCTGCTACCAACGCTCTGTCCGCCATCGGCTACGACATGAGCAAGGTCTTCACCCTGGAAGGCGGCTTCACCAACTGGTCCGCTACCTACACCGATCTGACCACCGCCGGCGTTCCCTACGAGGCACCCGCTGCTACCGAGGCTCCCGTGGTTGAAGAACCCAAGTACGAGGCCATCACCGATCTGGTTCTGAGCGGCGGCGCTCCCTCCACCTTCAACATCCTGAACACCGAAACCTCCAAGGACAGAACCTTCCTGATCAACCTGGTCGAAGGTCTGTGCGACAACAACAACAAGGGTCAGATGATCCCCGCTGTTGCTAAGGAGTGGGGTAGCAAAGACGGCGGCAAGACCTGGACCTTCACTCTGCGTGACAACGCAAAGTGGGTTGACATCAACGGCAACGAGAAGGCTAACGTCACCGCTTATGACTGGGCAACCGGTATGGAGTGGATCCTGAACTACCACAAGAACAGCTCCTTCAACACCGCTAACCTGGTTCAGAACATCGCAGGTGCTCAGGAGTACCTGGATTACACCAAGTCCCTGGAGGCTGCTGAAGCTCTGGCACTGACCTGGGGCGAAGGTTCCAAGTTTGCTGAGATGGTCGGCATCGAGACTCCTGATGCATACACCATCATCTACACCTGCGTCACCGAAACTCCCTACTTTGACTCTCTGACCACCACCAGCAGCCTGTACCCCCTGGCACAGGGTCTGATCGACGAGGTCGGTGTTGAAGGCGTCAACGCTGTCAACAACGAGACCATGTGGTACAACAGCTGCTACACCATGACCACCTATGAGCATGGCGGCGAAATCATTCTGACCAAGAACCCCCTGTACTGGGATACCGACTGCACCCTGTTCAACACCGTTACCTTTGTCACTGTTGAGTCTCAGGACATGGCTTACATGATGTACGAGAATGGCGAGCTGGACCGCGTTTCCGTTGGCCAGTCCCAGGCTAAGGAGATCATGGATGATCCCAACCACAAGTTCTATGACTATGTTGTGAAGGGCCACCCCGGCGGCACCTCTAACCACATGCAGCTGAACTACAGCAAGAACTTCCCCGACGGCACCAAGGACGTTCAGTGGAACACCGCTGTTGCTAACGAGGCATTCCGTAAGGCTATGTACTACGGCATCGACTTCACCGACTACTTCAAGTGCTTCAACGCTGTTGATCCTATGGCTTGCACCAACGACTTCACCACTTGTGAAGGCGTCTGCTATACCTCCAACGGCGAAGACTACGTTGAACTGGTTCGTGAAAGACTGGGCATGGACGCTCCCAGCAACGACAAGATTGCTCACCTGAATGCTGAGAAGGCTGCCAAGTACCTGGAGCAGGCTAAGAAGGAACTGGCTGACGCTGGTCTGACCTTCCCCATCGTCATTGAGTACTACACCGACAACAACCAGGGCGCTCTGGACAACGCTGCTGTTCTGAAGCAGTGCATCGAGGACGCAATGGGCACCGACTTCGTCGAAGTGAAGATCGGCACCTATGTGAAGTTGGCTGATGTCCGTGACTCCGCTACCCAGGCATTCGCTATCTTCGGTTACGGCGGCGTCGTTGCTGACCCCTCCACCTACCTGCGTCACTACCTGTACAATGACACCGCATGGTGGACCAACAAGTACCTGCACACCGTTGACCTGCCCGAGGACAGCGACATTGTCGCAGTCATGAAGGAGTACACCGAGCTGTACAACAAGGCTTATGCTATCGTTGATGATAACGATGCCCGTTTCGCAGCATTCGCAGAGGCTGAGGCTCTGCTGCACGAGCATGCCATCACCGTTCCCTGCTATGTTACCAACGGTCTGATGCTGACCAGAATCCATCCCGGTTCTCAGATGGTCAGTAAGCTGGCTGGTACCGACAACAAGATGAAGAACTGGGTCACCAATGTTGACGGTTTCACCAGAGAGCAGGTCGAAGCAGGCATTAACTAATCAGGCAGGCACTTCCTTTCTGAAATAGTTCAATAAGTTTACGACAGAGAAGGGGCTGCGTTTCCGAATGCAGCCCCTTTTTTCCTATTTAACAGGAGACAAGAGATCTATGTTAAAATACACGATTAAGCGTACGCTGCAGTCGGTTATTACGATCTTTTTGATCGCCACGGCCGTCTTTGTGCTGATGCGTATGCTTCCGCCGGAGAAATTCTATTTTGATCCGGATGAAGAAATGTATCTGACTGAAGAGGCAAAAGAAGGTATCCTGCAGGAAGCAGGCCTGCTGGACCCTCTTCATGAGCAGCTGTTCCGGTTCTACAAGGATACGCTGAAGGGCGACTTCGGTGTGTCCCGCCGCATTCAGAGAGATACCCCCGTCACCAAGCTGATCAGCAAGAAAGTAACCATTTCCATGAAAAACGGCGCCATGGCCATGGGCATTGCGCTGTTGGTGGGAGTTACCATGGGCGTTATGCAAACGCTGAATAAAGACGGCATCCTGGACCATATCGGCACGGGTTACACGATCTTTGTCCGGGCGGTTCCCACCATCGTGTCCTTCTCACTGGTTATGATCTTTGGTGCGAAAGTTTTGGGTTTGCCCTCGTTGTATTCCACCAGAAAGGGCGCTATTTCTAACATCATGCCGGTGTTCTGTCTGTCCATGGTGTCTATTGCGGGTTATGCCATCTGGACCAGACGCTACATGGTGGACGAACTGACCAAGGACTACATCCGGATGGCCCGGATTAAGGGCCTTTCTTCCCGGCAGATCATGTTCCGCCATGTGCTGAAGAATGCCTTTGTTCCTCTGGTGCAGTATCTGCCCGCATCTCTGCTGGATACCATCGGCGGCAGTCTGCTGGTGGAGCGGTTCTACTCCGTTCCCGGCATGGGTACTTTCCTGGCAGACGCCATTTCCAAGTATGATGTGAATGTTGTCCAGACGTTAACGCTGCTCTATGCGACATTGGGAGTTCTGGGCACCTTCCTGGGTGATGTGCTGATGACTCTGGTTGATCCCAGAATCACCCTGCAGAGAAAGGAGGAGTCCAGATGATCAGAGACAAAGAAGATCTGTTCCGTTTTGCGGAGCATTCCTCTGAGGACGCGGAGCGCATCGGATTCTCGGACTATTCCTACTGGGGTTCCGTGATGCAGAATTTTCTGAAGAAGAAAAGCGCTGTGTTCATGCTGATTCTCTTCCTTGCCATGGTTTTTTTCTCTTACGTGGCAATGGACATTGCCAAATATGACTACACCAATCTTCGCATCGACCGGGATATTGCCTATCTGACTCCCAATGCTGAGTATTGGTTCGGCACTGACAATCTGGGCCGTGACTACTGGTGCCAGGTTTGGTACGCCGCCCAGGTCTCTATTCGCCTTTCGCTGATCGTTGCGGTGGGTGAATCCGTGCTGGGTATCTTCATTGGCTGCCTGTGGGGTTATGTAAGAGCGTTGGATCGGTTCTTTACGGAACTCTATAACTTCATCACCAATATCCCTACCATCATTTACATGACCCTCATTGCGATGGTCGTAGGCCAGTCCTTTACCATCATGGCCACCACCATGATCTGCATCGGATGGATGGGTATGGCACGAAATGTCCGCAATCTGGTCATGATCTACCGTGACCGGGAATTCAATCTGGCTTCCCGCTGCCTGGGCACCCCCATCCACAGAATTCTGATCCGCAATATCCTGCCCCAGCTGGTCAGCGCGGTCATTCTGCGACTGGCTATCTCCATTCCCGGCACCATTGCTATGGAAGCCAGCCTGTCCTATCTGGGACTGGGTCTGGATGTCAACACCCCCTCTCTGGGTATTTTGCTCCGCAATGGCCGCGTCGACTTCCTGAACAGACCCCATCTGTTGTTCTTCCCCGCGGCCATTGTTTCCATCGTGACCTTTACATTCTACATCGTGGGCAACGCATTCTCCGATGCGGCTGACCCCAAGAACCATGTCTAAGGGGGAGTGAATGATATGAATAACAAAATCATCCTTTCCGCCAAAGATGTGGAGATTGCCTTCAACCTCCGTGGTCGGACACTGAAAGCGATTCGCAAATGCTCCCTGGATCTGTATCAGGGTGAAACGTTGGCCATCGTGGGTGAGTCCGGCTCTGGCAAATCCGTCTTTACCAAGTCCTTCCTGGGTATGCTGGATGCCAACGGCAAAATTACCGGCGGTACGATTGAGTACCATGGCACGGATATCTCCAAGTACAAAACGGAGAAACAATGGATGACCATCCGGGGCAAAAAAATCTCCATGGTCATGCAGGACCCCATGACGTCCTTAAACCCGCTGATGACTGTGGGCAAACAACTCCAGGAGGCCATCACCCGGAACCAGGGACTTCATGGTAGGGCCGCAAAGGCAGAAGCCATTGCTATGCTGGAAAAAGTAGGTATTCCCGATGCGAAGAATCGTTACCACCAGTATCCCCATGAGTTTTCCGGTGGTATGCGTCAGCGCGTGGTCATTGCTATTGCGGTGGCCTGCCATCCAGAAATCCTGATTTGTGATGAGCCCACCACAGCGCTGGATGTGACTATCCAGGCACAGATTCTGAAACTGATCCGGGATTTGCAGCAGGAATACAACATGACCGTTATCTACATCACCCATGACCTGGGTGTTGTGGCAAACGTTGCTGACCGTGTGGCTGTTATGTATGCCGGTCAGATTGTAGAATACGGCATGGTGGAAGAAATCTTCTATGATGCCTGGCATCCCTATACTTGGGCGCTGATGTCCAGTCTGCCCCAGTACGGCATCAAGGGCGAGGATCTACCTTCCATTGAGGGCACACCTCCCAACTTGTTCTACCAGATTCAGGGTGATGCGTTTGCTCCCCGGAATCAGCGGCCTCTGGAAATCGACTTTGTGGAAGAACCTCCTTACTTTGAGATTTCCCCCACCCATCAGGCAAAGACCTGGTACTTAGATCCCAGAGCACCCAAGATCCAGCAGCCGGAGATATTCCGGAAACTGAAGGAAGAATATCTGGAGGAGATGCACCATGGCTGAGAAACTGATTGAAATCAAAAATCTGCAGGTCAGTTTTGGCAGAGGCCGGAAAAAGTTTATTGCTGTTGACCGTGTGTCCTTCGACATTTATAAGGGAGAAACCTTTGCACTGGTCGGTGAATCCGGTTCCGGTAAGACCACCATTGGCCGTGCCATTCTGAGAATCAATCCCACCACCGCCGGCGAAATTCTTTACAAGGGTAAGAAAATCAACGGACGGATCAGCAAGGAACTGGATAAGGAAATCATCAAGAACTGTCAGATGGTATTCCAGGATCCAATGGCCTCTCTGAACGAGCGGGCCAAGGTGGACTACATTGTTTCCGAAGGCCTGATCAACCATAAACTTTATAAAGATGAGCAGGACCGGAAGAATAAAGTGGATCAAGCACTGCGGGATGTGGGCCTGCTGCCGGAATTCGCGACCCGGTTTCCCCATGAGTTCTCCGGCGGCCAGCGCCAGCGTATTGGTATTGCCCGTGCATTGGTAATGGAACCGGAGTTTATTGTGGCAGACGAGCCTATTTCTGCACTGGACGTTTCCATCCGTGCCCAGGTATTGAACCTGCTGAACAAGCTGAAGCGGGAGCGGGGACTGACCTATCTCTTTGTTGCCCATGATCTGTCTGTTGTCCGGTTTGTTTCCGACCGTGTTGCCGTTATTTACAAGGGACGGATCGTGGAACTGGCTGAAACGGAAGAACTCTTCAACCACCCTCTGCACCCTTATACCAAGGCGCTGTTGGCTGCCGTTCCCATCCCGGACCCCCGGAAGGAGCGCAACAAGGAATTGCTGATTTATGATCCTGCAATCCATGATTACTCCGTGGATAAGCCCGTGTGGGAAGAAATCTCTGCCGGACATTATGTCTATGGTAACCGGAAGGAACTGGAACAGTACCGGAAGGAAATCTGATTTACAGAAAGGAAAAACGCTATGAAGCGATTTTTGGAGATACTCAGGCCCCACTTGCGTCGGCCTATTTTCTATTCTGCTGTGCTGAAGCTTGCATTGGGTCTGTGTGCCGCGCTGGTGTGGTCCAGATACATCGGATCCGAAAGTGCAATCCAGGAAAATCACTTACAGCGGAGTTTCTTCTTTCTGACAGTCTACTTTATCCTTTGGACATGGCTGCAGTATCTTGTCTTTGACGGAATGAGGCCTCTGGGCGATCTGTTTCGGAACAAGGATGCAGATGCCCCCAGACCCAACATGCCTTTCCGACTGAAGGATCTGCTCAATACGGATGTGGATGCATTCGAAGGTCTGGATCCGGAAGAAAAGACAGTATGCAGACTTTGCGCGGATGCAATTGTGGCAGTGGTCTTTTTTGTAGCCTACTTGATTTTGATGTAATATATCTGATAACGAATAAAGGGGAGTTTTTTATGTCCTATATGTGCGCAGAATGCCGCCAGGTTGGCTGCAAATTTCGGGATATGAGCAAGACTATGACATGCTGTCCCAGCAAGAATGAAGGTATTCAAGAAAAAGCCGCCCAACTTTACCGGGAAGAGGAAAACTACCGGATTGCCAATGCAGCGGGAAAAGTGGAAGCGGAAGGTTATGGTGTACACTGCCGCATGGAAGAAATTGTCCATTTCTGCAAAAAAGCAGGCTACCATAAACTGGGACTGGTATTTTGTATGGGACTGCACAATGAAGCACGGGAGGTCAACAAAATTTTGACCCATCACGGATTCGAGGTGGTCTCCGTCATTTGCAAGAATGGCGCACAGCCCAAATCCTCCATCGGTTTGACGGATGCGGAAACCTTATCCGGATGCGCCAATGAAGTTATGTGCAATCCCATCGGACAGGCTCTGGCTATGAACGAGGAGAAGACCGAGTTCAATATTCTGCTGGGACTGTGCGTGGGCCACGATACCCTGGCTATTAAATATATGGAGGCACCCTGCACGGTATTGGCAGTGAAGGACCGTGTCACCGGCCACAATCCCATTCAGGCGATCTACATGGCAAACGGCTATTACAAGAAACGGTTTTACGGAGATAAATGATGAAATACGGAAAAGAATTTTTCGATACGTACGTTGAGCGCAGGGGCAGCCGCAGCATCAAATGGGACGGCTGCAACGCGAAATTTGGTGTTGCCCCGGATGTGGAAATGCTGCCTATGTGGATCGCGGATATGGACTTCAGAGTCCCGGAGGAAGTGGCGCAGGCAGTGACTGAGCGGGCGCAGCATAGCGTTTACGGATATATTCTTGGCCGCCCCAACAGTTTCGTCGATGCGATTGTGAACTGGGTTCAGCGCCGCTACAAGTGGGATGTGAAGAAGGAATGGATCCTGTTTACTCCCGGTGTGGTTCCTGCTTTTAACATCGCCTACCAGAGTTTCTCTGCTCCTGGGGACGGCATTATCGTACAGACCCCCGCTTACTATCCTTTTATGGATGGCATTCGTAACAATGACCGCAAATTGGTTGTGAACCAGTTGATTGAAACGGATGGTTATTATACGATCAATTTTGAGGAACTGGAGCAGCAGGTCAAAGATCCCAACAATAAGATCCTGATTGTGGCAAATCCTCACAATCCTACCGGTCGCTGCTGGACTGCAGAGGAACTGACCCGGTTGGGAGAACTGTGCGCAGACAATGGTGTACTGCTGATCTGCGATGAGATTCATGCAGACTTGATCATGCCCGGATCCCAGTATTGCTCCATGGGCACGCTTTCTGAAAAGATTCGGCAGAACACCATTTTCCACTATGCTCCGAGCAAAACCTTTAACTTGGCCGCTTTGCAGACAGCATATGCGGTAATTCCGAATGAGACCATTCGGGCAAAGTTTGAGCGGGGACAGACAGCAAACCGGATCATCGGTATGAACTGGTTTGGACAGGTGGCGCTGGAAACTGCCTATAACTGTTGCGAAGAGTATGCTGATGGCCTGAGTGCCTACGTCGGTGCCAATATGGACTATGTGGAGCAGTATCTGAAAGAGCATCTGCCCATGCTGAAGATGAGAAAATCCGAGGGTACATACATGATCTGGGTGGATTTCCGTGGAACCGGTATGACCACGGAAGAAATTGAACACGTCATCATTCATAAGGCTCACATTGGTGTGGATATGGGTACCTGGTTCGGTCCCGGCGGTGAAGGCTTCCTGCGATTCAATCTGGCCTGTCCCAGATGTCTCGTAGAGAAGGCAATGCATATGCTGACTGCAGCAATGAACGAGTTGAACTAATGTTTCTGGCCCGGCGGTATGTCGCCGGGCCATGATTGTTATCAATATTTCGCATAATACAAAAATCCCCGACTGTTACGGTCGGGGATGCGTTATTTTACGAGGTTCTGCGTGGTTCTCATCTGGTGGCTCACACATGGGCCAGTAAGCCTAAACAACATGGCGTCTTTTCAACTTGTTCGCTCATAAAAAACGCCCCCTCTCATGGAAATTTACGTCATTATACCATGAGAGGGGGGTCAAAAGTCGAGATGTAAACCTAAGGTTTGCTGAAAATGTTGTACTACTTGTCTACAGGGTAGGTTATTCCGGAAGGATTATTCTTCAGCCAGAGCCATTGCAATCTGCTCGGGGGTGATGGGCAGTTCCCGGAACCATTTGCCCGTTGCCCGGTAGATGGCGTGGGCAATGGCAGGACCGGGGGTATTGATGACGATCTCGCCGATGGACTTGGCGCCGAAGGGACCGGTGGGCTCATAGCTGTGCTCAAACTCCACCTTCAGCCGGCCCATATCCAGACGGGTGGGCACCTTGTACTGCATGAAGGAGGACTCCGCAGGACGGCCGTTGCGGTCGTAGGTCACATTTTCCATCAGCGTATGGCCGATGCCCTGAACGATACCGCCTTCGGTCTGGATCCGTGCCAGATTGGGGTTAATGGGGATGCCGCAGTCCACGACAGCCATGTAATCCAGGATATCCACCTTGCCGGTGAGCTTGTCCAGTTCGATCTCCACCATGCCCACCATATAGGGGGGAGGAGAAACAGGAGAAGTGTGGGTCTGGGTGGTTTCCGCAGGAACGGTGTTGCCCACCTGGGCCTTGTAGGCAATGTCGGTAAGGCTGACAGTCTGCTCGGTACCGGTCCGGCGGACGCAGGTGCTGGCAAACTCAACTTCCATCTCTTCACAGTCCATCATGCCGGCGGCAATGGTGCAGATTTGCTTCTTCAGCTCATTGCAGGCCTTTACCACAGCCATACCGGTGATATACGTAGTGGAGGAAGCATAGGAGCCGGAGTCATAGGGGGAAACGTCGGTATCCGCGCCGAAGACCGCCACATCGTCCACATCGCAGTCCATCAGCTCGGCTACCATCTGGGCCAGGATCGTATCACAGCCGGTGCCCATATCAGCGGCGCCGATGATCAAATTGTAGGTGCCGTCTTCACTGAGCTTCAGTGTGGCGGAGCCCACGTCCACATTGGAGATACAGCTGCCCTGCATACCCATGGCGACACCGGCAGTTCTAACCTTGCCGTTGCCCATGTCACGGACCTTGGAGCGCTCTTCCCAGTTAAACATCTGGCGGCAGTGCTCCATGCAGCGATCCAACGCGCAGGCATTGGCGATCTCATTGTAGTAGGCGGGCATGACCATGCCTTCTTTAATCATATTCATATCCCGGATGGCGGTTGCATCCATACCCAGCTGCTCGGCCAGCTCGCTGACCATGGATTCCACAGCGAAGATGCCCTGGGTAGCGCCGTAACCGCGGTAAGCACCTGCTGCCTGAAGATTGGTGTAGACCACATCATAGTGGAAACGGTGCGCTTCCAGAGAACCGGTGTACAGAGGCAGAGCCTTGTGGCCGGAAAGGCCAACCGTTGTGGGGCCATGCTCACCATATGCGCCGGTGTTGGACAGGGTATACAGATCCATGACCCGGATCTTGCCGTTTTTCATGGCGCCCATCCGCAGGGTGATCTCCATCTCATGCCGGGGAGAACCGGCAATCTGGGATTCTTCACGGGTGTAAGTAATTCGTGCGGGCCGGCCGGTCTTCATGGCAACAAAGGCCGGGTACACATCGCAGACCGCTGTCTGCTTGGCACCGAAGCCGCCGCCGATCCGGGGTTTCTCCACGCGGATCTTGCTCTTGGGAATACCCAATGCCCGGGACAGGATACGTCTTGTGTGGAAGACAATCTGGGTGGAGGAAATGATATGCAGACGGCCGTAGCGGTCGAAGTTGGCATAGCAGGTAAAGGGCTCCATCATGGCCTGGTTGTAGGCCTTGGTGTGATAGGTCCGTTCCAGAACGATGTCACACTGGGCCATAACACCTTCCACATCGCCGTGAATCTCGTCGTCACTGGCAACCAGATTCCGCTTGGGATCGCCGCCTACTTCACAGGGCGGGAACCAGTCCTCTTCCGGATGAACCAGAACTGCATTGTCCTTGGCGGTGCGGAAATCCAGCACAGCGGGGAGAAGCTCATACTTGACCTTGATCAGCTTCATGGCCTTCAGCGCGGCCTTTTCGGTCTCAGCGGCAATGATGGCAACCGCATCGCCGGCAAAGCGCACATGGCGGTCAATGATCAGACGGTCATAGGGAGAGGGCTCCGGGAAGGTCTGACCGGCAATGGCGAAACGGGTCTGGGGCACATCCTCCCAGGTGTAGATGTCCACAACACCGGGAACCTTCTTTGCTGCTGCGGTGTTGATGGATTTCACCATGGCATTGGCATGGGGAGAGCGGAGAATCTTGACCACCAGAGCATCCTTGGGGGTCACATCGTCCGTATAGACAGGCTTACCCAGCAGAAGCTGCATGGAGTCTTTCTTCCGGACGGATTTGTTGATGGATTTATATTCCTTGTGTTCCATAGCTGCCTCCTTATGCCTTACGGGAATTCAGGTAGTTACGGATGCCCCGGAGCTGTCCGTCATAGCCGGAGCAGCGGCACAGGTTACCTGCGAGGTACGCACGGATCTCGTCATCAGTAGGATCGGGATTTTCACGGAGCAGAGCAATGGTGTTCATCACAAAGCCGGGGTTGCAGAAGCCGCACTGGTCAGCACCCTGATCGGCGATAAAGCCTACGAAATCAGCAGCCTCTTCCTGCAAGCCTTCCAGGGTCCGGATCTCATGGCCGTCAGCCCGGACGGCCAGGGTAGAGCAGGACAGAATGGGCTTACCGTCCATCAGCACGGTGCAAAGACCGCAGTTGGAGGTGTCGCAGCCCCGCTTGACTGACAGGCAGCCCTTATCCCGCAGAAAATCCAGCAGGACGGTATCGGCTTCCACGGAGGCCACGATATTCTTGCCGTTGAGTTTCAGCTTGATCTCCATATCACATACCTCCCATTTCAGTCATGGAACGCTCCACCAGCACCTTGATCAGATGGGTCCGGTAAGGGGCGCTGCCCCGGATATTGCCCTCAGTGGGCGCATTTTTGGCCACAAAGGAGGCAAAATCCTCTGCCTTGTCATTCCGGATCAGCATGGCCCGGGCAGGACGGGCTCCGATGGAAGCCCGGTACTCCCCGTTGATCTGTGCCACGGCACAGGCGATCACAGGGAAGTCGGTGCGCTGGTTGCGCATGGAGGCGTAGACCACCTTACAGGGAGTCTTTTTGACAATGAGCCGCACCAGAATGTCATTGTCCTTCTTCATCCTGGCAAACTGCTCCAGGGGGATGATGCCGCCCTTGTACAGCTCCACGTAGCAGTCCAGAGCAAGGAACACCGTCAGCACATCGGAGAAGCCGAACCGGCCCCAGATGCTGCCGCCCACGGTGGCCATATTCCGGAACTGGACACCCACGATGTCCTTTACGGCATTGGCAACGGCTCCGCCGCAGTATGTATTCAGACCCTCATGCAGTTCGATATCCCGCAGGGTGGCCATGGCGCCGATGGAAAACAGTTCTTCCGTCTCCTCGATGGTGTTCAATCCCAGGTCGCACAGATCGATGGCGGTATTGACACTGCCTTTTCCCAATCTCAGCCACAGCATACCGCCCAGGATGCGGTTGCGCTTGCTCTGATTCAGCTGCCAGGCTTCTTCCAGAGACTGGGCACGGACATATTTCTGTATGGTTATCATAAGCAAAGACTCCTTTTGGCGGGTTTGCGCATTTATACGAATATAGTATAGCAGTTTCGGTTGCTTTTGGAAAGAGGATTTGTTACAATAGCGTTGTACTTTCTAAACAACAACGATAGGAGAGAAACAACAATGAAGAAGCTCATTTCCCTGCTTCTGGTTCTGACCATGCTGCTTACCCTGGCAGCCTGCGGCCAGACCGGAAAGAA
Source organism: Oscillospiraceae bacterium (assembly GCA_015068305.1). GTDB lineage: Bacteria > Bacillota > Clostridia > Oscillospirales > Oscillospiraceae > Faecousia. The sequence continues at coordinate 29,167 of SVKV01000016.1, read as the reverse complement.
CGAAGAAGTCACCCCCGCAGCCACCGAAGCGGCTGCTCCGGAAACGGAAGCTGCAGTTCCCGAAACCGAAGCAGCTCTTCCCGAAACGGAAGCACCTGTCACCCATTATCCTGTTACGGTCACGGACCATGCCGGCCGTGAAGTGGTGATCGAAGAGGAGCCTCAGAAGCTGGTAAGCGGCTACTATATTTCCACCAGTCTGCTGATCGCGCTGGATCTGGATGAAAAGCTGGTGGGCATTGAAGCAAAGGCCAATAAGCGGGCCATCTACGCCCTGGCCGCCCCCGAACTGATTGATCTGCCCAATGTGGGCACCGCCAAGGAGTTTGACCTGGAGGGCTGCGCTGCTTTGGAGCCCGATCTGGTGATCCTGCCCATCAAGCTGAAGGGCGCCGTGGAAACCCTGGAGGGTCTGGGCATCGATGTGCTGCTGGTCAATCCCGAGAACCAGGAACTGCTGACCGGAATGATCCATATGATCGCTGCCGCCACCAATACCGAGGAAAAGGCTGCAGCGCTGCTGGGCTTTACAATGGAACAGGAAACGATGCTGCGGGCAGCGATGTCCGGTGCTGAAACGCCCAGTGTTTATCTGGCAGGCAATTCAAGCCTCCTCTCTACTGCCGGCAATGCCATGTACCAGTCCGATATGATCCGTCTGGCCGGCGGTGCCAATGTTGCTGCGGAAATCGAAGATACCTACTGGGTGGAGATCGACTACGAGCAGCTGCTGACCTGGAATCCCGACTACATCATTCTGGCATCCGATGCAACCTATACCGTAGAGGATGTGCTGGCAGATCCCAATCTGGCAGACTGCGCCGCCGTTGTAAATGGCAATGTCTATCAGCTGCCCAACAAGGCAGAGGCCTGGGACAGCCCTGTTCCCAGCGGCATCCTGGGCGCCCTGTGGCTGGCCAATGTGCTCCATGGTGATCTTTTGACCGATGCTGACTGCGCCGACAGAATCGATGAATACTATGAAACCTTCTACGATTTCACTTACAGCGAAAGCTAAATATTATTGCGCAGCCGGAGCGACCATTCTGATCGCTCTGGCTGTTGCCGGTTTGTTTGTGGGCAAATATCCCCTTTCTCTGGAGAAGCTGCTGGCAGGCGATCCGATGCACTGGCGTGTATTTCTGACATTGCGGCTGAGCCGGACCGTTGTGGGTGTGGTCGGCGGATTCGCCCTCGGTGTTGCCGGATTTGTGTATCAGACGGTATTTCGCAATCCCCTGGCATCCCCGGATATCATCGGCGTATCCTCCGGAGCAAGCGCCGGTGCGGCAGCAGGCATTCTGTTCCTGTCCGGCAGCATGGCGGTTACGGTGTCTGCCTTTGCAGGTGCCCTGCTGGCCGTTGTTTTTGCCCTGGCCCTTTCCGGCCTGGACAGAAGCGGCAAAAACAGCACCATCGTTCTGGCGGGCATCGCGGTCCATTCTCTGGCCCAAACCGCCCTCATGTGTCTGAAGCTGACTGCTGACCCGGAGCGGGAACTGGCCTCCATCGAATACTGGATCATGGGCAGCCTGAACGGCATCAGTGTTTACTCCATCGGCGGTAATCTGATTCTCTGCGTAGTTTGCCTGGGGATTTTGTTCCTGCTCCACCGGCAGGTGATCCTCCTTTCGGCAGAAGAGGGGGAAGCCAGAATGCTGGGTGTCAATGTGGGCGCTCTGCGGCTGGCCGTTTTACTGGTGGCAACCTTGGTGGTTGCCTCTGTGGTCAGCCTCTCGGGCCTGATCAGCTTTGTTGGCTTGCTGGCACCCCATGGAGCAAGACTTCTGACCAAGCACAACCGGATCGGAACCATGCTCCTCAGCGGTCTGACGGGCAGTGTGCTCCTTTGCGGGGCGGATATTCTGGCCCGGTCCGTTGCAGCTACGGAGCTTCCCGTCAGCATTTTCACCAGCATTCTGGGGGCGCCGTTTCTGATCTTCCTGATCGTCCGTGGGAGGAAGCAGCTATGAGTTATTTGTCTGTAAATGCAGTTACCGCCGGATACGGCAGGCAGAACGTCATTGAGCGCATCTCTTTTGATCTGGAATCCGGCCATCTGATGGGCATTATCGGAGCCAACGGCAGCGGCAAGACGACGCTGCTGAAGGCGCTTTGCGGCATCTTACCCCACGGGGGAACCTGTTCTCTGGAGGGTGCGGTTCTTGAAAACCTCTCGGCCCGGCAGATGGCAAGGCTCGTCAGCTATATTCCTCAGCGAAGCGGAATCGCCATCGACATCTCTGCGTTGGATGTGGTGCTGATGGGCTTCAATCCTTATCTGGGGCTTCTGGAGCATCCCACAAGGAAAATGAAAGAAGCGGCTATGGAGGCTTTGACCCGGGTAGGACTGGCAGGTAAAGAGGAAACGAACTATCTCCACCTGAGCGAAGGTCAGAAGCAGCTTTGCATTCTGGCCCGGACCCTGGTTTCCGACAGCAGGCTGCTGCTTCTGGACGAGCCGGAAAGCGCCCTGGATTTCCGGTACCGGCATCAGATGCTTTCTCTTCTGCGCAGCTGGGTGGCAGCCGGAAACCGCAGCGCCGTTGTGACGCTCCACGATCCCGCCCTTGCATTAAACTTTTGCGACAGACTGCTCCTGCTTGCTGACGGGGGCGTTTTGGGAATCATCGAGCCGAAAACAGACCCTCTTGACAAAATGGAGCAGATGCTCAATCATGTATATGGAGATATCAGCCTGCAGCGGTGTTATAACCGCAGGGGGGAAGAGCAAATTGTGATGCTGAGAGAGGATGCGCTATGAAAGCGGTAACGAAAATTACCTTTCTGGATGACAGCGGTGAAAAATTCTTTGGAGAAGGCCCTGCCAGACTGCTTCGCGGCGTGGAGGAACAGGGTTCTCTTCGTGCCGCAGCCATGTCCATGGATATGGCCTATACCAAGGCACTGAAGCTGATCCGCAACGCAGAAGCGGCCCTGGGATTCACACTCATCCGCAGATCCGCCGGCGGAAAGGACGGCGGCGGAAGCTGTCTGACAGAGGAAGGAAAGGAGTGGCTGGAGCGCTATGAAGCCTATCGGGATGCCTGCAAAAAAGCCAACAGCGCCCTGTATCTGGAATTCTTTCCGGAGCAGCGGTAAACGCCACCTGATCCTGACCGGAACGAGAGGAAGCGGAAAAACCACGGTGCTGAATCAGCTGTTCCCGGAAAAATGCCCGGGGCTCACCACCTGGGCAGAGCCCAAAAAGGCAGTATACCTGAAAGAGAATGCAAGCGGAGAAACCGTACAGGCAGGTGCCTTTGATCCGGCGCTTCCGGGCCCGGAAAATCAAATGCTGCCCCTGCAGGAGGGCTTCCTTTCTCTGGGTGTCCCGGCCCTTGCACGGTGTATGGAATCTGAGAGCCCATGGATCACCGTGGATGAAATCGGCTATCTGGAAGCCCAGTGTGGGCCTTACTGCGAAGCGCTGCGAAACCTGCTTGAGAAAAAACAGGTTGCGGCGGTGGTCCGCAAACAAAACATCCCATTCCTGGAAGAACTGTGTAACCGGGAGGATGCCTTTACGGTGGATCTGGATGATTCCTTCGGGAATATTGGCTGTGTGATCATGGCATCGGGCCTTGGAAAAAGGTTCGGCGGCAACAAGCTGATGGCGGATTTTCACGGGGAACCGATGATCTGCCGTATTCTGGATGCCACGGAGGGGATCTTTGTCCAGCGGGTCGTTGTGACCCGGTCTGAGGAGGTTGCTGCACTCTGTCAGAAGCGTGGAATTCAAAGGGTTCTGCACAGCCTGCCCCACCGCAGCGATACCGTGCGGCTGGGACTGGAAGCCATGCCCGGAATCGAACGGTGCATGTTCGCAACAGCCGACCAGCCCCTGCTACGGCAGGAAACCGTTTCCGCCCTTGCCCTTGCCTCCGGGAACGATCCGGATTCCATTTGGCGGACGGTCTGCGACGGAATTCCCGGTTCCCCGGTGATCTTCCCCCAATGGGCCTTTCCGGAACTGCGGAATCTGCCTGAGGGAAAAGGCGGCGGTGCGGTCATAAAAAAATATCCCGAACGCCTGCGCATGGTAAGCGTCCGGGATATGGATGAACTGAAAGATGTGGACAGTCCGGAGGACTTGTCAGAATTGCTGGAGCGGTAAGAAATTACTGCTCCGCTTTTTCTTCTGCCTTTTCCCTGGGCAGCAGGATGTTCAGCAGGATGGCAACCATGGCAGCGGGAACGATGCCGGAGCCGCCGAAGATCAGCTGAATGGCCTGGGGTGCGTGGGTCAGGATACCGGTGTTGGCACCCATGCCGTAGCCGACGCCCAGAGCAACCGCCACGATGGACAGGTTGCGGCCGGTCAGAGGCTCCTTGGTGATCAGCTGGATACCGCTGATGACGATGGAGGAGAACATCATAACGGCAGCACCGCCGAGGACGGACTGGGGCATGATGGACACCAGTGCACCCAGCTTGGGGCACAGGCCGCACAGGATCAGGAAGATGGCACCGGTGGCAATGGCGAAGCGGTTGACCACCTTGGTCATGGCAACCAGGCCAACGTTCTGGCTGAAGGAAGTGTTGGGCAGCACGCCGAACAGGGCAGCGAAGGAAGAACCGACGCCGTCGCAGATCACGCCGCCGGACAGCTCCTTGTCGGTGGCTTCCCGGCCCAGACCGCCTTCCATAACGCCGGAGATATCGCCGACGGTTTCCACAGCGGTGACGATAAACATGATCAGAACCGGCAGAATGGCACGCAGATCGAACACGGGCTTCACAGGCAGGAACTTGGGAATCTCAAACCAGGCAGCGTCAGCAACCTTGCTCCAGTTCAGGACCCAGGCCTTGGTGTACTCTGCACCGTCGGCGGTAACGCCGGTGGTGGGCAGAACCAGGCCCATGATGAAGGCTGCGATATAGCCGCAGATGATGCCCAGCAGAATGGAAGAAGAGCTGGTGAAGCCCTTGGTGCCGTGCTTGAAGTACAGGATCATGGCCAGCACGAAAATGGCCAGCAGCAGGTTTTCCATGGAACCGAAGTCCTTGGCGGTGTTGCCGCCGCCGAAGGAGTTGATGCCGACGGAGATCAGGCTCAGACCGATGGACATAACCACGGTGCCGGTGACAACAGCGGGGAAGAACTTGCGCAGAGGCTTCAGGAAGAAGCCCAGCACGCCTTCAAACAGACCGCCGATGATGGAGGCACCCATGATGGCGCCGTAGGCGATGACACCGCCGCCCATGGTTGCGGCAACGGAGTTGAAAACACCGATGAAGCCGGAGGAAGTACCCATGACGATGGGAACATTGCCGCCGATGGGGCCGATGGAGAACAGCTGAACCAGCGTGACAATGCCGGCAACCAGCATGGCATTCTGGAGCAGATGCAGCTGCAGGTCTGCAAATTCACCGCCGGCGATGCCGCAGGCACCGGTGATGATCAGCAGGGGGGTCAGATTACCGACGAACATGGCCAGCACGTGCTGCAGGCCCAGAGGAATTGCCTGTTTCAGAGGCATTTTGCCGTTGAGCTGAAATGCTGTTTCGGACAGCTGGTAGGTTTTCTTCATGGGAATACCTCTCTTTCTGAATTTCCATGATTATTATAGCAATGGCATTCTGACGTGTAAATTGATAAAACTGATAAAAAAGTGGTTATTTCATGGCGGTTTTCAGACAGAATATGGAATATTCGATATGATCCGGTTGATTTTGACTGCCTGCCGCCGGAACGGCTTGGGTCCGGAGGGGACGATTCTGATTTAATAAGGATATCTGTTGGTATTTCTTGCTTTTTTTGCCTTTTTTCGGTATACTGAAACAGTAAATAAAATAAAGGAATGAGAAACCATGTCTAAGACTAAAAATCAGACGGACGCGTCCATGGACAACATTTATTCTCTGGACGGCAGAGTTCCTCTGCTGAAATCCATCCCCTTCGGTCTTCAGCATGTGCTGGCCATGTTTGTGGCCAACATCGCGCCCATCATGATCGTCACAGGTGCCAGCGGCCTGAGTACCCAGGAAACTGCCGCCCTGATCCAGACCGCCATGATCATGGCAGGTATCGGCACACTGGTCCAGCTCTTTACCGTATGGAAACTGGGTGCAAAACTGCCCATCGTGATGGGTATCAGTTTTACCTTTGTTTCCGTGTTCTGCTATGTGGGACCCCGGTGGGGATATGAAGCCATCATCGGTGCCGTGCTCATCGGCGGCATCATCGAGGGACTCCTGGGCTTTTTTGCAAAATACTGGCGCAGAATCATCTCTCCCATCGTGTCTGCCTGTGTGGTTACCGCAATCGGCTTCAGCCTGCTGAGTGTGGGTGCAAACTCCTTCGCCGGCGGTTCCGGAGCTGCCGATTTTGGAAGTGCCCAGAACTGGATTCTCGGTACCGTTACCCTGATCTGCTGCATTCTCTTCAACATCTTTGCCAAGGGCCATCTGAAGCAGCTGTCCGTTCTGTTCGGCCTGGTCGTCGGCTACATCGTAGCGCTGTTTATGGGCAAGGTGGACCTGTCTTCTCTGGAAGGGATTGCGCTGGTTTCTTTGCCGCAGATCATGCCCTATAAGCCTGTGTTTAACATCAATGCGATTGTATCGGTTGTGATGATCTTCCTTGTTTCCGCAACCGAAACCATCGGTGATACCTCCGCCATGACCAATACGGTTCTGGGCCGGGAAGCAACTGACAGGGAAATCTCCGGCAGCCTGGCCTGTGACGGTATGATCAGTTCCCTGTCCGCCTGCTTCGGCTGTATGCCCATTACGTCTTTCAGCCAGAATGTGGGCCTGCTTGCCATGACCAAGGTGGTCAACCGGTATACCATTGCAACCGGTGCAGGCATTTTGCTGCTGGCCGGTATTTTCCCTGCCTTTGGCGCCATCCTAGCAACCCTGCCGGAAGCGGTTCTGGGCGGCTGTACCATTATGATGTTCGGCAACATCGTCATTTCCGGTCTGCAGATGATCGGTTCCTGCGGCTTTTCCCAGCGCAATATTACCATTGCGGCACTGTCTCTCAGCATTGGTCTGGGATTTACCCAGGTTCCGGATATGTTCAATATTTTTCCCACTCTGGTGCGGACCATTTTTGCCGAGAACTGCGTTGCGGTTGTTTTCCTGGCAGCGATCATCATGAATCTGATCATGCCCAAGGATTGATATATTGCCGATAAGCTAACATTTACAAAGAAATACACGCAAGGAGAACAGACAGAGATGAACTTCCTAGAAGAAAGAATTGTAAAAGACGGTATCGTCAAGCCCGGTAATGTTCTGAAGGTGGACAGCTTCCTGAACCATCAGATGGATATCGCACTGATGGAAGAAATCGGCCGGGAGTTCAAGCGCCGCTTCGGACACAAGACCGTCACCAAGGTCATGACCATTGAAGCCTCCGGCATCGGCATCGCAGCCTTTGTTGCCAAGGAATTCGGCGTTCCGATGGTGTTTGCAAAGAAGTCCAAGTCCATCAATATTGACGGTGATATGTTCGTTGCCGAGGTGGAATCCTTTACCCACAAGAATAAGAATCAGGTCATCGTGTCCAAGAAGTTCCTGCACGAGGGGGAGCATATTCTGATCATCGATGATTTCCTGGCAAACGGCTGCGCCCTGCAGGGCCTGATCTCCATTGCCGAGTCCGCCGGTGCCGTTGTGGAAGGCTGCGGCATCGTCATTGAGAAGGGTTTCCAGATCGGCGGCCGTGTCATCCGCAATCTGGGTTATCATGTGGAGTCCCTGGCAATCGTGGATGCCATGGATGCAGAGCAGGGCACCATTACCTTCCGGGAGCAGAACAACTGATCCCATTTCAAAAAACGTTTCTGGAGTGACAGTATGGATAAGAACGCATTTTTTGCAGAGTATAAGCTCTGTGAAGCGGATTTGATCGAAGCGAATATTACCTGGGACGAACTGATGCGGATCGAAGAGGAATACTGCAAACTGGAACGTTCTCTCCGGGAAATCGGAAAATCCTTTATTGATGAATATCTGTACGACATTGAAACGGCCGGTATCCATTCCTACCGCTACCGCACCAAGGGTGTTATGCAGCTTCTGGAGAAGGTGATCCGGAAGAAAAAGGAAAGTCCGGAGAAATTTGCCCCGCTGGATCACACAAACTACTATAAGTTTGTGACAGACCTGATCGGCATCCGCGTGTTTTTTCTTTACCGGGAGGATTGGAAGCATTTCCACAGGTATCTGACCAGCCGGTTTGAAAACGATCCTGCGCTGTATGTCCGGGACCGTCTGGCGGATTTTGATGAAGATCCGGACCATTATTATCTGGCAGAACGGCCCAGAGCCTACAAGCGAACCGGTGACAGCAAGATCTACGACGGCAACGAGATCCAGATCATTTCCGACGGCATCTACCGGTCCCTGCACTATATCGTTAAGTATCAGGGCCAGTATATTGAAATCCAGGGCAGAACTTTGTTCGAGGAAGGCTGGGGAGAGGTGGATCACGATATCGTGTACAAGGAGGCGGAGGATGATGAAATGCTCCGGGACTACTCCAAACTGCTGAACCGCCTTTCCGGTCTGGCAGATGAAATGAGCTCCTACTTCCGGCGGATGAAACAGCAGAAGGAGAATCATGTATAGGGCATTGCTCCGCCTGCTGCCATGAAACAGGTAAAAATCGGGACATCTGCGGACACCGGCCTGTGAAAATGGCTGCAGATGCCCAAATAACAGCAAAAAGGATCTCCTCCCGGGAATCCTTTTGTTTATTTGATGGCATTTAGAATCTCGGAGGCATCCTCCAGAACCAGATGGGGCTTGTCCGGGGACTGGGCCAGAATCTCCCGGGTGGTTTCCCCGCTGAGGACCAGGATGCCGGTGATGCCGGCGTTCAGGCCGGATTTTACATCGGTGTAGATCCGGTCGCCCACCATGCAGGTTTCCTCTTTTTTGATGCCGTATTTCTCCATGGCAAGCTTCGGCATCAGGGCGGAGGGTTTGCCGATGACCACAGGCCGCTTTTTCGTGGCGTTGTAGATCATATCGCAGACACTGCCGCAGTCGGGAACACTGCCGAATTCCGTGGGGCAGACATAGTCCGGGTTGGTGGCGATGTAGGGAATATCCGGCCGGGTCAGCAGCAGAAAGCTTACATCCCGGAGCTTCCGGAAGGTCAGCTCCGTATCGAAGCCCATGACGATGCAATCCACCAGGGGCAGCTCCTCAGTGACCCGGAAGCCCTCCCGGCGCAGCTCCGCTTTCAGAGATTCGGTGCCGCAGACGTAGAGGGTCTTGCCCTCATGGTGCTTGTGCAGGTAATAGGCTGTGGCTTGGGAGGAGGTCAGAAAATCCTCCCGGGTAGCCCGGATGCCCAGCTTTTCCAGCTTGCTGACATAGTCATCCACACTTTTGGAGGAATTATTGGTCAGAAACAGGTATTTGCGGCCCGTTGCCCGGAGGGTATCCAGAAGCGCCGGGGTAAATTCGTAAAGCCGGTCCCCCAGGTACAGGGTGCCGTCCATATCAAACAGGTACAGCTTCTTGCTGCGCAGAATTTTGTTTTTATCCATCATATCCGTACCGCATCGGCGGAATCCGCCGGAATTGTTCAGAATTGGCAGCTCCCGGCGGGAGCTGCTTTTATCATAGTGATTTGCCGGGGAAATGTCAACAATTTGCCCTCCCGGCCGGGAAACCTGCTGAATTAAAGATAATCCAAATAAGAACCGGTAATTGATACAGAAAACTGATTAGACAGAAAATAGTGCCTATGCTATGGTATGTAGCGAATGGATTTTGGGATTCCAGTCGTATTATGAGTGAAAAAACGGTTTTCTGCGAAGAAAGCCGGGAAAGGGGGAACCATGCGCAGCGAACGGGAAGTGACGGATGCAATAGAACGGTATTCGGATACGGTTCTGCGGCTGTGTACGGTTTACCTGAAGAACGGTTCCGATGCAGAGGACGTTTTTCAGACGGTGTTTTTGAAGTATGCCCTCCATGATGGACCCTTCCAGAATCCGGAGCACGAAAAGGCCTGGCTGATCCGGGTGACGGTGAATGCCTGTAAGGACCTGCTGAAAAGCTTTTTCCGGAGCCGCACCGTTTCCCTGGAGGATCTGAAAGACTATGCCCCGGAGGCAACCCAGGAGCAGTACGCGGTGATGGAGGCGGTCCGTTCCCTTCCGAAGCAATACCGGGATGTGATCTACCTGCATTATTACGAAGGATATACCGCCCCGGAAATTGCGGGGATTCTGAAGCGGAATCCCAACACGGTTTACACCCATTTACATAAAGGAAAGCAGCTGCTGAAGGAACTGCTGGGAGGTGTTCTGGATGGATAACAAAATCAGAGAAGCCTTTGATACCGTTCAGGCGCCGGAACGGCTGAAACGGAAGACCAGGGCCTATCTGCGGAAAAAGACCTTCGACTACGGACGCAATGTGCGGCAGCGGCGGAAAATGCGGCAGCGGCTGGCCGGGTGCCTGGTGTCCCTGGCCCTGGTGTGCACCGGAGCTGGGGTCTGGTTTTGGCCTTCTGCCAGCATTTCGGTGGATATCAATCCTTCCATCGAACTGAAGGTTAATGCCCTGGACCGGGTCATTGTCCTGGAGGGCCGCAATTCCGACGGCATTGACCTGGTAAAGCAGATCGATGTGGCGGGTATGGAATATGACGATGCCATGCAGCGGATTCTGCTGAGCAGCGGTCTGGAGCCTTATCTGGACGAGGGAAGCATGATCACCATCACCGTCGCCGGCGGCGGCACCGAGGCCCACGCGGAGCAAATGCTGAGCAGGGTCCTCTGCCGGGCCTACAACATTGCTCAGGAAGAAAACGTGCTCTACTGCCAGGTGGACTGGGAAACGGTGAAAAAAGCCCGGGCGGTCAATCTGTGCATTCCCCGCTACCTTGCCTGGCAGCATCTGCTGCAGACAGATCCGGATCTGACGCCGGAGGATGTGCGCCAGATTCCCAAGGAAGAGATCCGGGTTCTGGCCCAGGTGAAAATATTGGATAATCCCTGCGGAAAATAAAGAAAGAGGTAAGATACAATGCTGATGCTGATTTGGAACAACATATCCCGTCGCCGGACCCAATCCGTGCTGACGGTGACCATCACCATGCTGACGGTTCTGGTGTTTGTGATGGTGCTGGGTGTCTTCCAGACGGTGAACCAGGGCCTGGCCTTGAGCCGGGAGCGGCTGGGAGCCGATGCCATTCTGATTCCCAAGTATGCCTCCGCCGAGGGCGACGACCTGCTGTTCACCGCCATCCCGGAGAATATCTACATGCCCATCGAAGTGGTGGAGGAGGCCAAGCAGCTGGAGGGTGTGGCAGCCATGACCCCCCAGTTCTACTGCCAGACCCTGGCCCTGGGCTGCTGCGATCCCGGCGAAGAGGCCCGGATCATCGGCTACGATTCTGCTACGGACTTTATTCTGAGGCCCTATCTGGATGAGGGCAGCCGCAGCGGCATCAACGAAGAGCAGCTGATCATCGGCCATAATTTCGAGGACGATGACCTTGTTGGCTATAACTACATGATTCTGGGCCGGATATTCAAGGTGGTCAGCATGCTGCAGCCCACCGGCACCGGCATGGACAGCACCATCTTCATGGACTGGCGCACTGCCCAGGATATGTGCCTGGAGTCGGAGGTGCTGCGGCAGGACTGGACCGACAAGGATCCCCATGACTATATTTCCGTCATCATGGTCAAGCTTGCCGAGGATACGGATCCCCAGAGCTTCGTCAAGCAGGTGGAGCAGTCCGGCATCGAAGCCAAATGCCTGCTCACCGGCGATACCATTTCCGCTCTCCAGAGCCAGCTGGAGGTGACCATGCAGGTGATGTTTGCCCTGTGGCTGGCTTCTCTGCTGATCGCTGTGTTGTCCCTGGTGGGCCGGTTCAATGCCCTGGCCAAGGAGCGCAAGAAGGAGATCGGCCTGCTGCGGGCCATCGGACTGAAGAAGGGCCAGGTTTTCGGTCTCATCATCGGCGAGACCTGCACCATGGCGCTGATGGGAGGCTTCCTTGGCAGCGGCATCGCACTGGTCTGCATGAACCCGGTGATCGAGATGCTCAAGGACGCCTTTAAGCTGTCCCCCTCCGTCTGGACAACCTCTCTGGCGATGCTTTGCGGTCTGGCCGGTGTGGCCCTGGCAGGAGTGCTGGGCTTTGCATCCGCCGTGTCCCCGGCGCTGAAGAGCGCATCCATGGATCCCCAGGCTGCCATTACACAGGGTGAGGTGAACTGATATGGAAATCTGCAAGCTGGAACATATTCATAAGGACTACCGGATGGGTGAGACCGTCACCCCGCTGAAGGATATCTGCCTCAGCGTCGGCGAAGGGGATTTCATCGCTGTGGAGGGCCCCTCCGGCATCGGTAAGTCCACGCTGCTTTACGTCATGGGTACGCTGCTGAAAGCGGATGAAGGTACATACACCTTTGAAGGCCAGGATATTTCTGCCTTCAGCGATGCACAGAAATCCGAATTCCGGGCAAAGAAGATCGGCTTCCTTTTCCAGGATTCCACCATGATCCAGGCTCTGACCCTTCGGGAGAATCTGATTTTCACCCAGAGCGTGGGGGGAAAGAAGAATCTGAAGCAGGTGGATGAGCTGCTGTACCAATTCGGTCTGGAGGACCGGGCGGACTTCTTCCCCCATCAGCTTTCCGGCGGTCAGCGCCGCCGTGCCATGGCAGCCCGGGCGCTGATCCACAATCCCAGGCTGATCCTGGCAGACGAACCCACCAACGACCTGGATGAGCACTGGTCCGGGGAGATCATCCGGATTCTGAAAGAGCAGACCGGGAAGGGCACTGCTGTGGTGATGGTCACCCACAACAGCCGCTGGGCATCTGCCGCAACCCGCCGCCTCCGTCTGGAGGAGGGCATTCTGACGGATATTTAAGGAGGAACAGCCATGAAAACCCCAATGAACAAAATTCTGATTGCGCTGCAGATCGCTGCCGCCGCTGCGCTGATTGGCGCAGTCAAGATTTGGGCTCCTGTCTGCGGCAAGCTGCTGGAGCTGGCCAACGGAAACCAGGTCCCCATGAAGTGCCACTGGGCAGGCCAGGCTGCGTTGGCGGTTGGCATCATCATCCTGGTGGCTGCTGTGATGGCGCTGCTTGCCAAGAAGGAATACAAGGGCCTGATGGTGGTTACCGCCGTTGCAGGTGCGGTGCTGTTTCTGGTGTTTACAAGCCTCATCGGCGTCTGCGCCAGCGAAGAAATGCGCTGCCAGACCACGAAAATCTGGGGCATCGGCGCTGCTGCCATTGTGTTTGTCACATCCCTTGTGAACCTGCTCAGCGGCAAGGAAGGCCAGATCCCCGACTGATCAAAACCGCAAAAACCCCGGCTTGATTGCAAGCCGGGGTTCCTTTTTTGGAATCTTACTTTCTGCTCAGACGATTTCTGGTCTCTTCCACGGTTTCGCCTTCCCGGGAGAAGAACTTCTGAATAAACTTGTCGGAGATTTTCCGGAAGCCGGAAACGGCACCCTCTTCCACCTTTTTGTAGCCGGAAACCACGCCGGTCTCGATCTTTTCGTAGGTGTTTACCACGCCGGTTTCGATGCTCTTGTAGGCTTCTGCCACATCGATCTCGGGGATGTATATTTCGTGCTCCATGGCCTTGATGATGTCTTCCATGTAGCCGCCTTCCCGGATCTGCTCGTTGGTCATCAGGGTGGGCTTCTCGGTGACGCCGTTTCCGTCGATGAGGCCCTCGGCGATCATCCACTGGACCTCGTCGTGGATGGTTTCCTCGTAGGAGCGGGTGGTGTAGCCCAGCTCGGCTTCGGCCTTGGAGTAGTCAAACTCGTTGTTCCGGGCCAGATTATAGACGGAGAAGGTGGTCATCAGCGGCATCTTGCCGGTCTTTTCCGCCTGCTTTTCCAAACCTGCGGCGATCTTGTCGGCCAGATCCAGGGGCAGATAGAACTTGATCTTCTTGGCGTTGCACTCGGCATGGAGCATGTCGCACATATCCTTCAGGGTAACGGTCTTGTTGGCCAGGATGTAACACTGGCCGATGCGGCCCTTATCGATTGCGGCAATGGTGCCGGCGGCCAGGTCCCGGACATCGCAGAGGTTGAAGGAGCCCTGCATGCCCATGGGCATCTCGCCCTTGATGATCTGAAGCAGGGTGCCGGTGGTCTCGCCGATGGCATGGTCATTGGGGCCTAGAATGCCGGAAGGGTGGACCACACAGGCCTTCAGACCCATGACATTGACCGCATCCAGAACCATCTGGGTGGCGGCAGCCTTACTCTGGGAGTAAGCACCCACCACCTTCTTGGGATCGCAGGGGGTGAACTTACTGACCTCCCGGATCTTGATGCCGTGGGGCTCCTCGGGAATGGCGCCGGTGGAGGAGACATAGACCATCTTTTCGCACTCGGGGTGATTTAAGACCTTGGTGATGATGTTGCGGGTGCCGCCCACATTGACGGCCATCAGCTTTTCGGAGTAGTTGGGGTTGACGGTGACCATGGAGGCGCAGTGGATGATGATGGAGGTGCAGCCCTCGGGGACGGTGAAGAAGGGCTCCAGGGAGGGAGCATCGGTCAGATCGCCCAGGACCACTTCCACTTCCTTGGGAATAAACTTGACGGACTTGTCATTGGGCAGAACCAGAGCCCGGACCTTGCAGCCCTTTTCCAGCAGCTGCATGCAGATGTTGGTACCCAGGAAGCCGGCGGCACCGGTCAGCAGATAATAACGTTCGTTGTTCATTGAAAAAACTCCTTAAATGAATTCGCCAGTTGATGAACACAGTCTACTCCAACGATGATTCCGAAATGCTTAACTTTTGTTTCCGAGATGTTAAAAGGGATTTGCAGGCTCCTGCAAATCCCTTTTTCTTTATTTCAGAAGTTCCTCCGTCAGCCGGAGGATCTCCGGCGCGATTTTTTTCCGCTCCCGCCTGAGGACGGTATTGTACACCGGATAGGCAAGGGCCAGCATCACAAGACCCCCAAGTCCTACGGGAATGCCCACAAACATGGCAGTTCCCCCCAGAAAACCGGACAGCTCCGTCAGACACAGGCTCAGGCCAAGGCCGAAAATCAGCGTGCCGATGATACCCAGGGCGATAGATGCGGCCTGGGCCTTTTGGGTGGCGGAGTGGTGGAGCCGGCGCAGCTGCTCCATTTTGTCCTCCTCTTTGGGAAGGTATTTCTTCCGGATAGCCTCCACCTCCTGCTTCTGGGCGGCGGAGTAGTTATATTCAAAGGAATGGTTATTATCCATGGGGTACCTCCTGTAGTTTCTTGATTTCCCGGTTGGCTCTGCGGATCATGTAAATGCCCATGGATACGATCAGCAGACAGACGGCGCAGCCGGTGATCAGATTCATCAGCTGCTCCCAGCTTTCACCGGTACCGAAGGTGTGGAACATACTGGCCTGCAGAGAAAACATGGCAAAGATGGCCTGGGCCAGATCCAGCATCCGGACGGAAGAATCCACCGGCCGGGTGTGCTTCCGGTCCCTGGCCAGGTCCCAGAAGCTGCCGGTGAATTTGTAGAATGCAAAGGCCGCCGTGGCGATGACCATGATCTGCCCCTGGTCCTCCGCCCGGTTCCAGTTGACCATCTGAAAGACGATGCCCGTCAGTGTCAGATGCATCAGCAGGATCAGAAAGCCGCAGAACCGGTAGGATTTCCACTGCTGCAGCAGGTTTTCCGCCTTTTTCCGCCGGAGGATCTGAAACAGCTGGATCAGCGCCTGGGTCAGATTGTAGATGCCGTCGCAGCCGATCCAGGCAGAGCCCAGAATGATGCCGGAGGCAATCTTGAAAATGCCGTAGCTGAAGTTGATCAGCTGCTCAAAGTACAGCTCCAGCCGGAATTTGAATTCTGCATTTTTCAGAAGCCCGGCGATTTTGGGGTGCCGGGTAAGCCATGCCTTTCCGGCCCGGAAAGCCCCGGGAAACCGGATGCAAAGGCCGGTCAGTGTGTAGGCAGAAACCGCATACAGGATGTATGCCGGAACCGTCTGCTCCAGACCCCGGACAAAGACCAGAATCAGCCCGGCGCCGGAAGCAATGCCCATTACCAGCAAAACCGGAAAGGGGATACAAAAGATCTTCTGCCAGCCGGCCCAGCCGGCAACTGCCTTCCAGCAGCGGACAAAGAATCGGCTGCAGATACGCCAGCCCTTCCAGCGGAGGAAGGCCTGCCAGTATTCGGAAAAAGGAATGTTTTTCATATCAGCCCCTCCGGAACTTCACGGTGAAGGTACTGCCCTTGCCGTAGACACTCTGAACGCCGATCTCGCCGCTGAAAATATCCACCACCCGCTTCACCAGTGCCAGACCCAGGCCGTTTCCCTGGGTGGCATGGGAGGTGTCGCCCTGGTAGAATTTTTCAAAAATATGCTGGCCCACCTCCGGCTTTATGCCGCAGCCGGTGTCGCTGACGGACACGACCACCTGATCTCCCTCCGTTTTCAGCCGGACACCTACGGTGCCCCCCCGGGGGGTGAACTTGACAGCATTGGAAATCAGATTGTTCCACACCAGACTCAGAAGCTCCGCATCGGACCGGATGCGGACATCATCTTCGATGTCCGTTTCAATGTCCAGCTCCTTCTCCTCCCAGGCATCCTCAAACTGGAGCAGACAGGCGCAGAGCAGCTCGCCCAGGTCAAATTCCTCGTTCTGGGGGAAAATCTGCTGATTTTCCAGCTTGTTCAGCTTCAGAATGTTGGTGATCAGCTGGGCCAGCCGCCGGGCGGATTCGGAAATGGACTTGGCATACTCCCGGCGTTCTTCATCGGTGATGCCGGGCTGCTGAAGCATGGTGGCGTAATTGCCCATGACTGCCAGAGGGGTCTTCAGCTCATGGGACACATTGGCGATGAAATCCGTGCGCAGGGTTTCGGTGCCCTGGAGCTCTGCGGTCATGGCATTGATGGCCTTGATGATCTCATTGAAGCCGGTCTCACCGGCAAAATCTGCCACCTTTTCGATTCTGACAGAGAAATCTCCCTGCATGATTTTATCTGCAGCTTCCAGAATCTGTTTTACCGGCCGTTCCACCATCGTTTTCCGGCGGTAATGGTCGATGCTGCCGAAAAGCGCTGTGATCAGAATCACATTGCCGAAGGTCAGTTTGGCTGCCGCGGCGATGTTATCCTTATTAAAAACCAGACCCATGGTGTTGGCCAGGGTGGTCACGAACAGCATCATGCAGCAGGTGACCACAAAGGCCACCAGCAGGAAAAACACGATATAGTGATTGATGGAGCGCATCACCTGCTTGAATTTAGGCTTCCTCATTTGATCACCGCCTTGTAGCCCAGCCCGTGAACGGTCTTGATCTCAAAATCCTCACAGCCGGAAAGCTTGCTGCGGAGCTTGGTCATATAAACATCCACAGCCCGGGGAGCGGTGTCGGTGTCGGCATCCCAGAATTCGTCCATCAGCTGCTGCCGGGTGAAGGTCTTCTTGGGATAGGACAGGAGCTTATAGAGAATGTTGAACTCCCGGTTGGTCAGGGGGATCTCTTCCCCTGCCAGGGTGGCGGTGTGCTCATCCATGTCCATGGCGAAGCTGCCCACTTCCAGCTTCCGGGAGGAGGCGATCTTGGCCCGGCGCAGCAGCGCGCCGATCCGCAGGAACAGCTCGTCCAGATCGATGGGCTTGACCATGTAATCGTCCACGCCGATCCGGTAGCCCCGCTGCTTGGAGGCAAAATCGTCCCGGGCGGTCATGAAGAGAATGGGGATATCCTGGTTGAGACTGCGCACCGTTCTGGCAAATTCAAAGCCGTCGATGCCGGGCATCATAATGTCCGACACAATCAGGTCGAAAACATGGTCGTACATGGCGTCATAGGCATCGGTGGCACTGAAGCAGCCGGTGGCCCTGTAGCCGCTGGAATTTAAGAATGCACACACGGTGCGGTTCAAATCCTTATCATCTTCCACAACTAAAATCTGAAACATCATGCTACCTCCGAAAATACTTGAATTTATTATATATCCTAACAGACGAATGTTAAAGTTTTGTTTGCAAAAAGAAGCCGCAGAAGATTATCTTCTGCGGCTTTTCGGTTTGTATGGACCCAAGGGCCTTATTTCAGTCCCAGGAACATGGGGATCAGCATCAGCAGAAGCAGGATGCCCACAATGCCCACAGCGATGCCGGGCAGCATCAGCTTCCACACCATGATCATGCACATGCCCACACCCAGCACCAGTGCGCCGAAAACACCGAAGAGGATCTTGCCGGTGAGCTTCCAGTTGATCCGGACCTTCCGGCCGGAGCGGGCCCAGGCCACAATGCCCTGGATCAGCAGGACCGCAGCGCCGACGGCGGTGCAGACCACACCGATGTTGAAAGCATTCCATTCGGGCAGCAGGCACATGCACATGCCCAGAGCAAACAGCAGACCGCCCACAGTACCCACCATCAGATTGATAAAAGCAGATTTTTTCATTTCGTTCGTACTCCTTGTTCCATTTGATGGCCCCATTCTACCGGCCCGCTGCTTCCGAAATGCTTATATTATGTTTCTGAAATATTAATTTCCGGAAGCGGGGGATCTGACCCGGCGCAGTATTTAGATAAAAATGGAATAAACCATGAATAAATATTAACGAAAGAAATAATTAATGACGGCTGCATAGGGACTGTCCGGAGGGGCGGATGTTCTGCGAATATCCCCAAATCACCGGAAAAGGGGTCGGAAATGTTGGGATATTTGGATTTATATAGAAAATATGGGGATTCATAGAATAATATGATAAGCTGCTTTGATTGTTCGGAAAATGCTATTTTACTTTTAAAAGTCGATATGGTAATTGTATATAGTAATGAATTTATACGGGATAGTATGCCAAAGGCAGCATTTTTCCGGATATAAATTGAAAACAGGAGGGAAAATCCATGGCATCCAATACGGTTGATCCCAATCAGCTCCAGAATCTGACCCGGCAGCAGCTGAAGGAACTGGAACAGAAGAAGCTGACGCCTGTGCAGCGCTTTTTTGAACTGATCATTATGATCCTGCCCCTGGTTTGCGGCATCATTGCAATCCTGGAGTACACGCTGATTCCGGACAAGGGCAGAAACGCAAATCCCGGCGTGTATCTGACCTGTCTGATCATTGCTGTGCTTGCCTACAATGTGTATGGCTGGTATGCAGCTTTCAAACGGATGAAGGGTGATAAGACTCCCTATGAGAAGCTGCGGTACAAAGCACCCCTGTTTGCTGCCCTGTATCTGCTGCTGGCGGTCTATGACTATCTGACTCTGAAGACCGGCATTCTGACCCAGCCCTTCGTTCCCTGTCTGAACTTCGTGCTGAATGCGGCCATCAAGGACTATAAGATGATCGCAGAGTGTACGGTTCACACCCTGTATCTGCTGTTCCTGGGTTATTTCAGCGGTGTGTCCCTGGGCCTGGTTACCGGTATCCTCTGCGGCTACTCCAAGAAGTGCCGCTACTGGGTGGATCCCATCATCAAGTTCCTGGGCCCTATCCCCACCTCCACCTGGATCCCCATCATGATGGTCGTTGCCCGTACCCTCTTCGGCGGCGCCGTCTTCGTCATCGCGCTGGGTTCCTGGTTTGCCGTTACCGTGGCTTCCATGAACGGCATCGCCAATGTGGACAAGGACTTCTTTGAAGCTGCCCGTACTCTGGGCGCAACCAACCGTCAGCTGGTGTTCAATGTGGCAATTCCCCATGCCATGCCCTCCATTCTCTCCGGTATGACCCAGGCAATGAGCTCTTCCTGCGTGGCCATTATGATCGCAGAAATGCTGGGCGTCAAGTCCGGCCTGGGCTGGTACATGAACTGGTCCAAATCCTGGGCCAGCTATGACAAGATGTTCGCAGCTCTGTTCGTCATCTGCATCATCTTCACCGTCGTTACCAAATCTCTGGACGCCGTCAAGCGCTATGTGCTGCGCTGGCAGATTGGAGCTGAAAAGTAATGGATAAGAAGAAAGTAACTCTGAAGCTGGAGAATGTATCCAAGAGCTTTGCAAAAATTGAAACCGACGAGGTTACCCATGCCCTGACCAGCGTCACCACCTCCATGGAAAGCGGCGAGTTTATCAGTATGGTCGGACCCTCCGGCTGCGGCAAGTCCACCATGCTTCGTCTGGTTGCGGGCCTCATTAAGCCCACCACCGGTCAGCTCACCGTCAACGGCAAGGAAATCGGCGATCCCGGTCCCGAGCGGGGCATGATGTTCCAGAAGGCAACGCTCTTCCCCTGGCTGACTGTTTACGACAACATTGCCTTCTCTCTGAAGATGCAGGGCAAGCTCAAGGGCAATGAGGACAAGGTGGAGAAGATGATCGAGATCATCGGCCTCCAGAACTTCCGCACCGACTACCCCGGCCAGCTGTCCGGCGGTATGGCCCAGCGTGTTGCGCTGGTCCGTTCCCTGATCAATGAGCCCGAAATTTTGCTGCTGGACGAGCCCCTGGGCGCACTGGACGCCTTCACCCGCATGAATATGCAGGATGAAATTCTGAAGATCTGGCAGGAAAAACAGCAGCTGGCACTGATGGTCACCCACGATGTGGACGAGGCCATCTACATGGGCACCCGGGTTCTGGTTATGGATGCCCATCCCGGCCGTGTCATTGCCGATATCAAGATCGAGCTGCCCTTCCCCAGAGACCGCTCCAGCCGGGAATTTGTGGAATACCGTAACGATATTCTGAATAAGCTCCACTTCGCCGGCAAGAAGGGCGAATAAAACCGTTTCAACTTGCGGTAAAACCGCATTTGAATAAAAATACTTATAAGAGGAGAAAACACACATGAAGAAGATTCTTGCACTGCTGCTGGCTCTGGTCATGGTTCTGTCCATGGCTGCCTGCGCTCCCAAGGAAGAGGGCGAGCTGGCTGGCGACCTGAACAACGACGGCCAGATCGAAATGGGCCAGGACGGCGTTGAAGTGGAAGTCAACGTTTCCGATGTCCACATGGACTGCGTCGAGGCTTTCGAGTCCGGTAACTGGGAAGCTCTGTTCACCCCCGTTGACATGCCCGAGCGTGCCATTGACATGGCTAACTTCGACCTGACCCCCACTGCCGATGAGAAGGCAGCTATGGAGAAGGAGCCCGCTTACGGCCAGCCCGTCCTGTTCTATATGTCCGACGGCTGCACCTCCGGCCCCACCGTGGCTGATGACCTGGGCTACTACACCGAGGCCGGCCTGACCGCTGAAGGCTTCAAGGGCACTTCCTACACCGAAGCTCTGGGCACCCAGCAGGCTACCATCGCTGTTGGCCACATCGCTACCATGCTGGTTCCCATCACCAACGGCGTTGACCTGACCTTCGTCGGCGGCGCTCACATCGGCTGCAAGACCCTGTACGTCCTGGCTGATTCCCCCTACAAGACCACTGCTGACCTGAAGGGCACCCAGATCTCTGTCCCCAACGGCATCGGTGCTTCCGACTACAACATCACCTGCCTGCTGCTGGATGCTGACGGCATCGATCCTCAGAAGGATGTCACCCTGACCCAGGTTTCCTCCGACGCCTGCGTCGCTGCTATGGAGCGCGGTGAGATCTCTGCCTGCCTGCTGTCCGATACCTTCGCATACGCCATGGTTAAGGAAGGCAAGCTGCGCGCTGTCCGTTCCCTGCTGGACTCCGACTTCCAGGATGAGAACTGCTGCGTCATCGCTATGAACCGTACCTTCGTTCAGGAGAACCCTGTCCATGCCAAGAAGATCGTTCAGGCTGTTCAGAAGGCTCACTCCTGGATGCGTGAGAACAATGCTGACGCTACTCAGCTGCTGCTGGACCGCGGTTGGAACGGCGGCGACTTCGACATGAACGTCATGATCAACAACTCCCTGCAGTTCGGTCTGGCTCAGGACTTCACCGCTACCACTCTGAAGGACGTGGTGGGCCGTTATGTCCGTCTGGGTCTGATCACCAACATGGACAATGTTGACGAAATCATGGGCCTGGCCTGGACTCCCGTCCTGGACTAATTCCTGATTTGATTCCAGCATAGCATCAGAAAGCCCCTCCTGCTTATCGCAGGAGGGGCTGTTTTTATTGGGACATGGCATTGTGGGCCATCTGTGCTGCTTCCGGTTCCCGGTTGCAGTCCATGCGCCACAGGGGTACCCGGCGGGCAAGCTCTTCCACCAGGGCCCGGTATCGGTCATACTGTCCGGGGTCCCGGGGACAGTAGCTTTCGTGCAGGAGCATGGGAAGCAGTTCCTGGGGAGAAGCCCGGCGGATCACATTCTCCGCACCCCGTTCCAGCAGGCAGATTCCCGCCAGAGGAACGCAGATGTTGGTGTCCAGGCCGTGCTTTCCGCTCCAGGGGGAGCCGTGGGCCAGAACAGCAGCATCGGTAATTTCCAGAAACGGCTTGTCGTCGTTGACCATCAGGGCTCGGCCTCCGAAAGCTGCCATCCACAGCCGGGTGTGGGTGGATTTTCCGGTGCCGCTGCGAGCGGCGAAGAGATAGGCCTTTCCGTCCACAGCCACGGTGCTGCCGTGGACCAGGAGGGTGTCGTGAAGGATCAGATGCTCGGCAAATTTCCGCTGGATGGCGGCCCGCTCCAGGAAGGGGTCTGTGAATACTCTGCGCTTGAAGCCCTCTTCCAGGGCTTCCCGGTCCAGCTCCGCCTGCTCAAAGGGAAGATCGGCTTCCCTTACGGCGACGGAAAATTCCGGCGCCCGGTCCGTCAGATACCGGGAAAACTGATGGGGCGTGCTGTCAAAGAGGGAAGTGACCCGGCCGGTGTGTCCGGCGATCTCCATGATAAATTCCGCCATGGGTTATTCAGTGGTCAGACCCACGTTGTTTTTGGGTTTCTTCTGCTGATTCAGCCAGATCTTCATGACGATGTTGTGGGGGACGAGTTTTACCATCTTCACCTGGGTCTTGACGGGCAGACCGTGGACGGAGTAATCCTTCTTTGTTTTGTAAAGATCCTTCAGTCCCGTGGCCACGCAGTCCTTTGCCTCATAGAGCCGGTCGAAATACTGCACCTCGTTGCCGTCGTTGGTCTGGAAGGCATGATTGAAGAACTCGGTTTTGACCCAGCCGGGATTCATGGCCATACAGCGGATGCCCCGGGGCTTCAGCTCCTGGTTCATGGCCCGGGAGTAGCTCAGGACAAAGGCCTTGGTGGCGCCGTAGGTGGTGATGTAGGGCACGGGCTGGAAGGCAGAGAGACTGTCCAGCTGGAGGATATGGCTGCCGGAGGCCATGTAGGGCAGGCACAGCCGGGTCATGCGCACCAGGGCGGTGCAGTTGAGCTGGATCATCCGGCAGTCGTCCTCGATGCTGACTTTTTCAAAAGAACCGAATTTGCCGAAGCCTGCGCCGTTGACCAGCAGCCGGATATCGGGCTTTTCGGCCTCAAGAAGCTGCTCCAGAGCGGCAAAGCTGGCATCCTCGCAAAGATCCATGGAAATGGGCCGGACCGGAACGGGGGATTCTGCCTTCAGAGTTTCCAGAGCCTCCGCCCGGCGGGCGACGGCCCAGATCTCATCCACGGAAACATACCGGGAAAGCTGCAGGACAAATTCCCGGCCCATGCCGGAGCTGGCACCGGTGACAATAGCGATTTTCATGGTTGTACCTCCTTGGCTGCTTCCAGCAGCGCATTTTTTTCGTTGGGAAGCTGCTCCTCCAGAACCAGACTGAGCAGGTGATTCAGTATTTTCCCGATGGCCGGGCCGGCAAAGCCCAGCGCCATCAGATCATGGCCGGAAACTGCCAGATTTTTCAGGGAAAGACAGGCGTTCTCTGCCTCAATCTGCTGCAGAATCTGCCGGATCTCCCGGAAATCTCCGTTTTCCCGGGGCTCATCGGTGCCTTTGCCGCCCCAGTCCGCTTCCTGGAGGGCAAGCAGCTGCCAGACTGCCTCGCTGCCGAAGGTGCTGAGCCGCCGCCGCAGGATCTTGCGGTCCGGGATCAGCGGATTCATGTGCTGCCCGATCAGCAGTACCACCCGCTCCCGGAGGGCGGTGGGTGCCTTCAGCCGCAGCAAAATGGCGTTTGCCATGGCGGCGCTTTCTTTGCCGTGGCCGTAGAAATGGCCCCTGCCGGATTCATCCAGAGAAAAGGTGGCGGGCTTGGCGATGTCATGGAGTAGGGCAGCCCACCGCAATGCCAGCTCCGCCGGGACGGCCTCCACCACACAGGCGGTGTGGCCGAATACATCGTGAATATGGTGAGGGTTGTGCTGCTGAAAACCGATGGTTGCTTCCAGCTCCGGGATGGCAGCTGCCAGAATCGGTGCGAAGGTCCGAAGCTCATCCGCAGAAATCTGCACGATAAGTTTACATAACTCTTCAAAAACCCGTTCCCGGGCCAGAGTGTCCATCAAACTCCGAAGGGAGATCATGGCATCCAGGGTCTTTTCTTCGGGCATCAGACCGTAGCGCACCGAGAACCGGACGCCCCGCAAGATCCGCAGCGCATCCTCCCGGAATCTTCTTTCCGGGTCACCCACGGTCCGGAGGATCTTTGCTTCCAGGTCCGACCGGCCCCCAAAGGGATCGGCGAATCCCCGCGTGGGGGAGTAGGCCATGGCGTTGACGGTAAAATCCCGCCGGGCCAGATCCGCTTCAATATCCGGGACGAATTTCACCCATTCCGGGTGCCGGTTGTCCCGGTAGTCACCCTCTGTGCGGAAGGTGGTGATCTCCACCACACCGGAATCGGTGACCACCCCCACGGTGCCGTGCTTTTTACCGGCCAGCACCAGACGGCGGTCGGAAAAGATTGATTCCGTCTGCTCGGGAAGCGCGGCGGTGCACATATCCCAGTCGGAGGGTTCCAGACCCAGACAGGCATCCCGGACGCAGCCGCCCACCACGAAGGCGGCAAATCCGGCATTTTCCAGCCGGTCCAGGCAGAATCGGACAGAATCGGGGATCTGCATGGCTCAGGCCTCTTCCGGTGCCGGAGCCGCTCCGGCAGGAGCGGGACGGCGCAGACTGGTCAGAATCCAGATCATGCACAGCAGCAAAATCAGGGGCTCCTGGTTGCCGGAGAGGGATACAGCGCACAGATAAACAGAAACAAGGCCCCAGAACCAGAGCTTTTGGTGGCTGCCGCAGCCGGCATCAAAGGCTGCAAGCTGATAGCAGGTAAGCATCATGGCGATGTAGGCACCCAGATAGAAGCCGTAGTCGATGAGCTGGGGATCGGAGCTCCAGAGCCGGTACAGACTGACCATCCGCATGGCAAGATACAGGCAGACGATGCCGTGAAGCAGGAAGAAGGGCTTCCGGCCGGCGAACCGGCAGAAGGCCACGATGCACAGACTGAGGACGGAAGCGAAACGCAGCACCGTTGCGGCAGTCTGGAAGGCACTGCCCATGGTATTGGGGATGCCTGCCAGGAAAAATGCAAAGGCAGCAATCAGAGAGCCGATGCCGCCGGACAGGGAACGGAGTCCGTCGCCGGAGAATTCAGCGGGACCCGCAACGGTGCGGGTCAGCAAAAGGAAGAAGGTAAAAGCCGCGGCAGTCAGCACCAAAAGTCCGGACAGGGACCAGTGGCCTGCAACCGGCAGACCTTTGCCGTCGGTTCCTGAGATGTAGACGGCGATGCGCAGTGCGCAGCCGATGAGACCCGCAGCCAGCGCCGTATATTTGAGATAAGAGGGTGATTTCATGAGATATCCTCCCGGTAAAACAATCATAATATTGAATTATACCAAGATTGACCGGCAATTTCCAGTCTTTCGGCAAAGAAAGTGATAAAAGCGGAAATGTTTACAATTTTTTCTTGAGTTGCCGGACCAAACGCGCTATAATACTTAAGAATTTTGTAATTTTGGAGGAATCACGATGCTTCTGGGTACGTTTGCTGCCCTGTCCTTGATTGTTGGCGCGCTGGTGTGCCTGGCTTCCGGTGCTTTTTTGAATCTGAGCTGGCTCTGGCTGCTGCCGCTGACGGCGGTGGGAAGCCTGCTGATGCTGATCCTGCTGACCTTTGGTTTTCTGATGATCCTGTGCAAACGGGTGGACCAGGATGTGCCCCAGGAGGAAGATGACCGGCTGTACCGGGTGGTCACCGATCTGATTATCGAATCGGTTCTGCCGGTTCTGCGGATCCATGTGAAAAAATCGGGCCTGGAAAAAATGCCCAAGGACGGCCGGTTCCTGCTGGTGTGCAACCATACCGACAATTCCGATCCCATCATTCTGCTCTACTGCCTGGCGAAATATCAGCTGGCCTTTATTTCCAAGCGGGAGAACCGGGATATGTTCGTCATTGGCCCCATGATGCACAAGCTCCAGTGCCAGCTGATCAACCGGGAAAATGACCGGGAGGCCCTGAAGACCATCCTCACCTGTATCCGGATTCTGAAGGAAGACAAGGCTTCCGTGGCAGTGTTCCCGGAAGGCGGAATCGACGACGACCTGCTGCTCCACCGCTTCCGTCCCGGCGTGTTCAAGATCGCCCAGAAGGCCAATGTGCCCATCGTGGTGTGCACATTGAAGAATACCAAGGTCGTGGTGAAGAATCTGATGAAGTGGAAGCGGTCCGATGTGGAGATGAAAGTTCTGGAGGTCATTCCCGCCGAGGAACTCAAAGGTATTACCACCGTGGACATCGCCGACCGGTGCTATCGGCTGATGGCGGAGGACCTGGGCCCCGATTTGGTGGCAGATTAGTATAAAAAGCTCCCCGAAAAGGGGGGCTTTTTGCGTATTATACCACTTGATTTGTGGATAGAATTTCTGTATAATAGGAAACCACAAGGAAAAGAATCCAAATATATCGATATTGGAGGACATAGAAAATGAAAAATACCGAAAAGACCATGGAGAAAATCGTAAACCTGAGCAAGAACCGCGGCTTCATCTACGCCGGCTCTGAGATTTACGGCGGCCTGGCCAATACCTGGGACTACGGCCCCCTGGGTGTGGAGCTGAAGAATAACGTCAAGAAGGCCTGGTGGAAGAAGTTCGTCCAGGAAAATCCCTACAACGTGGGTATGGATGCTGCCATCCTGATGAACCCCCAGACCTGGGTTGCATCCGGTCACGTTGGCGGCTTCTCCGATCCTCTGATGGACTGCAAGGAGTGCAAGGAGCGTTTCCGCGCCGACAAGGTCATCGAGGACTGGTGCAAGGAAAACGGCGTGGAGCTGGAAAAGCCCATCGATGCCTACTCCCAGGCTGAGATGAAGGCTTTCGTGGAAGAGCACAACATCTGCTGCCCCACCTGCGGCAAGCACAACTGGACCGACATCCGTCAGTTCAACCTGATGTTCAAGACCTTCCAGGGTGTCACCGAGGATGCCAAGAACGTGGTGTATCTGCGTCCCGAGACCGCACAGGGCATTTTCGTCAACTTCCAGAATGTCCAGCGTACCACCCGCCGGAAGCTGCCCTTCGGCATCTGCCAGATCGGTAAGTCTTTCCGTAATGAAATTACCCCCGGCAACTTCACTTTCCGTACCCGTGAGTTCGAGCAGATGGAGCTGGAGTTCTTCTGCCAGCCCGGCACCGAGCTGGAGTGGTTCAAGTACTGGAAGGAATAC
This sequence comes from Oscillospiraceae bacterium, assembly GCA_015068305.1. Lineage (GTDB taxonomy): Bacteria > Bacillota > Clostridia > Oscillospirales > Oscillospiraceae > Faecousia. Next base: position 1,695 of record SVKV01000016.1, on the reverse strand, counting down.
TGCCACAACTGGCTGCTGGGCCTGGGCATGAAGGATGAGAACCTGCGCCTGCGCGACCACGATCCCGAAGAACTGTCCCACTACTCCAATGCCACTACCGACTTTGAGTTCGTCTTCCCCTTCGGCTGGGGCGAACTGTGGGGCGTCGCTTCCCGTACCAACTTCGACCTGAACGCACACCAGACCCACTCTGGCAAGGACCAGACCTACTACGACCAGGAGCGCAACGAGCACTATATCCCCTACGTTGTGGAGCCCTCCCTGGGCTGCGACCGCGTGACCCTGGCCTTCCTGTGCGAAGCTTACGACGAAGAAGTTGTGGGCACCGACAAGAAGGGCAACGCCGATATCCGCACCGTGCTGCGCCTGCATCCCGCTCTGGCTCCCTACAAGTGCGCTGTCCTGCCCCTTTCCAAGAAGCTGAGCCCTGCCGCTGAGGAGATCTACCACGATCTGCAGAAGTACTTCATGGTGGACTTCGACGATGCCGGCTCCATCGGCAAGCGCTACCGCCGCGAGGATGAGATCGGCACCCCCCTGTGCATCACCGTGGACTTCCAGACTGTTGGCGACGAGAACACTCCCGCTGATAACTGTGTCACCGTCCGTGACCGCGACACCATGGAGCAGGTCCGTATCCCCATCGCTGAGCTGAAGAGCTACATCGAGGCAAAGATCGCTTACTAATTCTATATTGTATAGCCGGCCCCGGAACGAAAGTTCCGGGGCTCTTTGTATAAAAGATCCGGAAATGGGCAACACTTCCTCCGGAGGGATCCCGATGAAACTGAAGGAATTGATGACCCGAAATGTGGTAACGGTAAACCCGGAGGAAACTGTGGCGGTGGCGGCCCGGATGCTGAGCCGCTATAACATCGGCAGCATGCCGGTCTGCAGCCGGGAAGGAAGACTTTTAGGCCTGGTGACGGACCGGGACCTGGTGACCCGGTGCATGGCTTCCGGGGGCACCGGGGATATGAAAGTCCGGGATGTGATGACCTCAAATCTGGTGACAGCGTCGCCGGATATGGAGGCGGGGCTCGCTGCGGGCCTTATGGGCAGGAAGCAGATCCGGAGGCTGCCTGTGGTGGAAAAGGGCAGACTTTGCGGCATGGTAAGCCTGGGGGATCTTGCGAACCGGGAGGAAAGCATCTATGATGCCGGCGATGCCCTGGCAGAAATCAGCAGCAATATATCTGTCCGTGACTGAAAGACAGATGCTTCGCGGAAGATGGCCAAAAATGAAACAGTCTAAGCAACTGTTTAACTCTGAAAAAGTTTAAAGAAAACCCTTGACAAACAATGCAGTAAGTGGTAGTATATGCAAGTCGCCGGAAAAACGGCGTCGCAAAAGGGCGGAAACGAAAGAAATTTTGTGAAACTTGAAAAAAGTGCTTGACAAATTCTGGAACATCTGCTAATATATAAAAGTTGTCTGATGAACGGCGTTGCCGGGAGGACAACCGCAACTTAAAAAGTTTTTCGAAGAATTTGAAAAAAGTTCTTGACAAACGGATTAAGATGTGCTAACATATAAAAGTTCGCGGCGGACATGAAATGAACGCCACCGAACGACACTGTACCTTGTAAATTGAATAACGTGAAAGACGAACTAAGAACACCTTGGACAATTTTAAATTGTTTAAGATCGATTTGAAATCGAAATTAAGCCAACGAAAATTCTTGAGTAATATT
>SVKV01000054.1 GCA_015068305.1 Oscillospiraceae bacterium | reverse complement strand
GGGTACCGGAGGTATCCTTACCAGCCTCGTACAGGCCCTCGTGGACCAGCCAGTTGGAAGCGCAGGAAGTCAGGAAGTAGTTGATGTCCAGAGCGGTCTGGGTGACGTAACGGATGGTGTACTCGTCGACCTTGTAGCAGCCAACGACATCATAGGTAGCACCCTTGTTCTCGTTCAGACGGTAAACAACGGCATCGTAGCCGCCGCCGGGCTGCATGTAGGAAGCGTAGCCAGCGTACAGGGAAGCGCCGGAGAACTCGTCCTCGCCCTTGCCGTCAGCAGAGTACAGGACCTCGTCAGTGACGGACAGGTACTGGGGGCATGCATTGCCTTCAGCATCAATGTAACCTTCAGCACCCCACAGGTTCCAGGGATCGAAGTACACGGTCTCACCGGCAGCCAGAGCGTCCTCGATGGAGGCGAAGCCCTGAGAACCGATGGTCTCGTAGGTGCCTTCTGCGTCGGAGTAGTAGTACTTAGCACCACCGGCGACAGCGGACTCACCTGCGATGTACAGGTTAGCGCGGTAGTTCTTCATGGCAGGATCCAGCAGAGCCTTCATGGAGTAGATGTAGGAATCAGCGTTGATGACTTCGCCGTTCTCCCACTTCATGTCGGGGTTCAGCTTGATCTCAAAGACGAAGCCCTTCTCGGTGGTCTCGGGGGTCTGACCCTCGGGCAGAGTGACCTGGTACTTGGTCAGGTCGTCCTGATGAGCAGCGGTCACGTCCTCGATGCTGTCAGCACCGACGTAGATCCACTGGTAGACACCGTTCAGGGAGTCTTCGATGGACATGGTAGCCAGAGGAGCCAGGACGTAAGACATCATGGTGTCCTCATTGCTCATTTCCCAAGCGTGGGGGTTCCAGTTGTTACCCAGAGCAGTCATGCTGCCATGATAGGTGTAATCATAGACAGGACCGGTGGGAGCCTGTGCAGCGGGAGCTTCGGTTGCACCGGGTGCAGCGGGAGCTTCAGTTGCTTCAGGAGCGTTGTTGCCGCCGCAAGCAGCCAGGGACAGAACCATGGCCAGAGCCAGCAGCAGAGCCAGAAACTTCTTCATTTTGTTTCCTCCTTTTGATTTTCATTTACTCATGGGGTCTATTGCAATAGTTTGGTCATAGATTCACGAATAAATATGAAGATATTGTAACGTGTCCGCCGTAGGATGTCAAATGTTTTTTAGAATTTCATTATTTTATATAAAATCCAAATTAATATTACTTTAATTTTGTGCGCAAAGACGGAAAGCCATTAAAAAGTGCATTTTTAACAGCTTTCCGTCTTCTGTATTACCCGGTTATTCTATATTAATATAGTATCTTGTTGCGTCCGCAACCGTTTAAGGGCCTAGGACAGCTGTCTTCCTTTGTACAGTTTGTACATTTCCTCTGTTGCCAGCCGCAGCTTTGCCACGGACACGGATTTATCCTTGGGGAAGCAGAAATAATGGACCTCATTATCACCGATGCAGACACAGTCATCGATCTCATACCAATAATAATCCGCGTACAGACTGTAGCAGGCCTGGGGCTTCTGGGTATAATCCAGCTTTCCGTCGCAGCCGGTCAGATGGAAGCCGCTGCGGTCATGGGTCAGATGGCCCTCGCCTACCATATAGATGGCCTTATAGTCCACCTGCATGGCGATGGTCACATTTTCCTCCAGCCTGTAGGTTCCGGCCAGAATCTCCTGCTTCACCTGTTCCCGCTCCCAGCGGTACCAGTCGGGGATGTGAGAAATCTCGGTTTCACCCTCCAGGGCCTTAAGTTCGCCCAAAGGCGTCAGTTCATACTGCTTGCCGCAGTGATGGCAGGTCAGGACAGTTCCCCTGCCCTCGGTCTTTTCCGCGCCGCAGCTGGGACATTTGTAAAGAATGCGGTGGAGGCCGTCTGCCCGGAAATCATCATGGATCTCCAGACCATGCTCCTTCTGCCACCGGAAGTGGTCAAAGTTAAAGGCTTCGTCGATACCGTCGCTAAGTTCTTTAACGCTCTTTTCCCGGACATCCTCCCGGCTGAACAGCAGGTATGCTCTGGCTCTTGCATTGGCGCCTTTGCGGATCTGCAGTTCATTATACAAAGGATTGCGCAGGAACAGCTCCCTGGTTTCGATCATGATCACCGGCACATCAAACTTCTTCAGCAGAACGCCCATCTTCCTGGGCAGCTGGGTTGCCGTTCCGTCGAAGGAGTAGCTGGCCTCCGGATACATCAGCACGCTGGTCTTCAGCTTCTTGAAGCAGTACTCCATATCCTGCACCAGCCGCAGATCCGTCACAAACTTCTGGGTGGAGAAGCAGCCGATCCGGCGCATCAGCCATCCCATGATGCCCCAGAAGCCGATGAAGCCGTCATTGGAACATACAATATTAAAAGGGCGGGGGTACAGAAGCTTGTATGCAATGGGCATATCCGCGAAGCAGGTGTGGTTCATCAGAATCAGGCAGGGCTCATCCTTAGCAATCCCTTCCAGTCCCTCTGTAGTATAATCCAGTTTGCAGCCGCCCATGCCCAGGCCGCAGATGGCCCGGACCAGGGTCCTCCAGAAAAAGCTGGGCTTTCGGGGCGGCATGTGCTCCGGACGGGGCAGCGCCATGACTTTATCATATTCCAGGTGTTTGATTGTTGTCTTCATAACACACTTCCTTATTATATTATATGACATTTTCCGCCATCATTATACGTGAGCAGCGAAAACTTGTCAATAATTTGTTCACATTTGCAGAATTTTGTCCATCAATAAAATACGTTTGACTTCCGTCCGGAGAATAATTTTCCAAAAATTATCACTATATTCATCATTTACATTCATTTATGCATACTGCACTTTTACATTTTCATATTGCATATATGCATATTCCTGCTCTGTTTGGATATTTTTGTGCATTATGCCCGGTTTTATCGGGCCATTTTATGCATTAATTGGATGTACACCCAATTGACGTTGGATAATATTCGCGTTATAATTCATTCATCAATCAACCCCGCTGACCACGGGGCATCTGAAAAGGAGTTTTGATTATGAAAAAGATTATTGCTTTGGCTCTGGCCACTCTGATGGTTCTGGGTATGTTCGCAGGCTGCGGCGCTTCCGGTGCCGACGGACTGAAGACCGTAACCCCCGGCAAGCTGACCGTTGCCATCTCCCCCGACTTCGCCCCCATGGAATTTGTTGATCCCACCAAGGACGGCCAGGATATGTACGTTGGCTTCGACGTCACGCTGGCAAAGACCGTTGCTGAAAAGCTGGGCCTGGAGCTGGTGATCATGCCCATGAGCTTCGACGCCTGCCAGACTGCAGTTTACGCCGGTACCGTCGACATGTCCATCTCCGGCTACAGCTGGACTGAGGAGCGTGCAGAGAACTACAACATCTCCAACTACTACCATGCAGGCGACAACGAAGACGAGCAGATCCTGATCACCCTGGCTTCCAACGGCGACAAGTTTGCAACCGTCGAAGGCCTGGCCGGTGCCAAGATTGGCGCACAGAACGCTTCCCTGCAGCAGTCCCTGACCGAAGAGCAGCTGGCTGACAACGAACTGGTCCTGTTCACCGACCTGGGTACCGCAGTTCTGCAGCTGAAGAACGGCGACTTCGACTGCATCGCAGTTGCTGACGGCAACGGCGAAGCCATCATCGCCGCCAACCCCGAAATCGCAAAGTCCGGCTTCAGCTTTGTCGTTGACGAGAAGTACACCGGCAACGTCATCCTGCTGCAGAAGGGCGCTGACGATCTGACCGCCAAGGTCAACGAGATCCTGGCTGAGACCGAGTCCCAGTGGGATGCATGGTACGAAGAGGCCAAGGCCATCTCCGGTATCGACCAGTCCTACGACGACGCAGGCAACGCCATCACCGGCTAATTTCAAAAACACTGACGGACCGGCAACCCCATCGGTTGCCGGTCCTCCCCTCTCAATCCGGTTCCTTTCCAAGCACAGCTGCAACGCTCAGCTGTTTTTGGAAAGTAATCAGATTCCCATCTGATTCGAAAAGAAGAAGTAAGAAACTGAAAGGATTCTCATTATGGATTTTAGCCTGTTTATCCCGAACATGATCAAGATCTGGGGCAAATACTGGCAGCTGTTCCTGCTGACCGGTCTGAAGAACACATTGCTCCTGACCTGCATCTCCGTTGCGCTGGGCACCCTTCTCGGCACCGTCATCGCGATGCTGAAAATGTCCAAGTTCAAACCCATCCGCTTCCTGGTCACCCTGTACATCGAAGTGCTCCGGGGCACCCCCATCCTGCTGCAACTGTATGTGTTCTACTTCGTGCTGCCCAATGTCTTCACCTTCCTGAAGCTGAGCCAGTTCATGTGGGTCTCCATTGCACTGTGTGTTAACTCCTCCGCCTACGTTTCCGAGGTCATCCGTTCCGGCATCCAGGCAGTGGACAAGGGCCAGATGGAAGCAGCCCGGAGCCTCGGCATGAGCGAAAAGCAGGCGATGATGAAGATCATCCTCCCCCAGGCTGTGCGCAACATTCTCCCGGCTCTGGGCAACGAGTTCATCATGATGCTGAAGGAAACCTCCCTGGCATCTACCTTCTTCCTGGGTGATCTGATGACCTCCTACTCCATCGTCAAGGGTGCTTCCTACCTGACTCTGGAACCCATGACCATCATTGCCATCATTTATCTGTGCCTGACCTATCCTCTGAGCAAGATCGTGGAGCGGTTCGAAAAGAAGATGGCCAGCCCCAACAGCTACAAGAAGCACAACCGTAAAAGAAAGCTGATGAGCGGAGGTAAGATCTAATGGAAATCATCAAAACAGTCAATCTGCATAAGAGCTTCGGTGACCTCCATGTTCTGCAGGGTGTGAACCAGACCATTCACAAGGGTGAGGTCATCTCCATCATCGGTCCCTCCGGCGGCGGCAAGTCCACCTTCCTGCGATGCCTGAACCTGCTGGAAAAGCCCGAAAAGGGCCAGATCTTCTTTGGTGGAAAGGAAATCACTGGTAAAAACGTAAACATCGACCAGCACCGCCAGAAGATGGGCATGGTGTTCCAGCAGTTCAATGTCTTCCCCCATCTGACCGTGGCCGAGAACATCACCCTGGCCCCCAAGATGCTCAAGGGTAAGAGTGAGGAAGAAGCCACCGCCATGGCCAAGGACCTGCTGACCCGGGTCGGTCTCATCGACAAGTTTGACGAAATGCCCGGAAACCTCTCCGGTGGTCAGAAGCAGCGTCTTGCAATCGTCCGTGCTCTGGCCATGGAGCCGGAAGTAATGCTCTTCGACGAACCCACCTCCGCTCTGGACCCCGAGATGGTCGGCGAAGTTCTGGATGTTATCAAGGGCCTGGTGGAAACCGGCATGACCTGCGTCATCGTCACCCATGAGATGCGTTTTGCCGAGGAAGTTTCCGACCGGATCCTGTTCATCGCCGACGGCAACATCCTCGAAGACGGAACCCCGGAACAGGTGTTCCACAACCCCCAGCATCCCCGCCTGCAGGACTTCCTGAAGAAAGTTCTTTGATCCTTTTCAGCCGCCATAAGCCTTCATCCGGTTTATGGCGGCTGTCTGTCTATTACTCAAAACTAGAAAGGTCGCGATTATATGGATAAGCAGAAACTGTACGCAATCATCGAAGAGAATGCCCCCATGCTCACAGGTTTAAGTGACAAGATCTGGGAATACGCCGAGCTTTCCATGCTGGAGTACAAATCCGTTGCCGCCTATGTTCAGATTCTGAAGGAGGAAGGCTTCGAAGTCGTTGAAAATCTCTGCAACGTCCCCACCGCCTTCTCCGGCACCTTCGGCTCCGGAAAGCCCGTTATCGGCATTCTTGGCGAATACGATGCCCTGTCCGGCCTCTCCCAGCAAGCCGGTGTGGCAGAGAAAATGCCTCTGACCGAAGGCGGTTGCGGCCAGGGCTGCGGCCATCATCTGCTGGGCGCCGGTGCATTGGGTGCCGCCATCGCCATTAAGGAAGCCATTGAGGCAGGTGCGCTGAAGGGCACCGTGATCTTCTTCGGCTGCCCCGGTGAAGAAGGCTGCGCCGGCAAGACCTTCATGGCAAGAGAGGGCATTTTCAAGGAGCTGGATGCGGCCATCACCTGGCACCCCGGCGACACCAACGAGATCATGTACGGCTCCAACGCCGCCTGCATGCAGTTTGAGTTCGCCTTCACCGGCCTTGCCGCCCATGCTGCAGGCGATCCTTTCAACGGCCGCTCCGCTCTGGATGCCGCGGAACTGATGAATGTGGGTGTCCAGTTCCTCCGGGAGCATATGCCTGAAAAGTCCTCCATCCACTATTCCTTCTCCGATGCCGGCGGTATCTCCCCTAACGTGGTGCAGCCCACGGCAAAGCTGATTTATATGGTCCGTTCCGATACCGTACAGCATGCCAAGGCATTGCTGGCCCGGGTGCAGAATGTAGCCAAGGGCGCCGCGCTGATGACCGACACATCCGTCACCTGGCGGCAGATCGACGGCACCGCCTCCACCGTGTCCAACCAGGCAATCGAGATTGTTCTTCATGCCAATATGGCAGCTGCTCCCCTGCCGGAGTATACGGAAGACGAGATCATCTATGCCAAGCAGCTCCGGGCCACCTATGACACCTCCAAGCTCCCGGGCACCCGGACCTACGACGATGTGAAGGTGAAGAAGTTCATCCTGGAAGCAACCGAAGGCGGCTCCAAGCCCATCAATAACTTCGTGGTCCCCCACACCCCCTGCAACCCCTTCAGCCCCGGCTCCACGGACGTGGGCGATGTCAGCTGGCTGACCCCCACCGCCCAGTTCACCGCTGTCACCTGGCCCAGCGGAAGCCCCGGCCACAGCTGGCAGAATGTTTCCTGCGGTAAAACCCCCATCGCCCACAAGGGTATGCTGTATGCAGCCAAGGTCCTGGCCGGCGCAGCTGCCGATCTGATGGAAAACGCAGCCCTGCTGCAGGAAGCTCGGGAAGAATTCGAAGTGGCCGCAGCCGAAGGCTACGACTGCCCCATCAGCGCAGATCTGATTCCCCTGCCTCAATAAATTACAGCTTATCGATTGTGATGAACTTATTCGCACCTTTCTTGTTTCGGCAAGAAAGGTGCCCCAAAGAAGCCGAGTAAAGGGGCGCTACGGACAAATGCGCCCCCTTTACAATCCCCCGCCGCATCGCCATCCAGCATTCAAAAATGTTCCGATTTT
>SVKV01000053.1 GCA_015068305.1 Oscillospiraceae bacterium | reverse complement strand
ATCAACGACCTGACCTCTCCCAAGATGCTGGCTCACCTGCTGAAGTATGACTCCACCCAGGGCGCTTACGCTGCTCCCTTCGGTGCTCACACTGTCGAGGCTGGCGAGGACAACATCGTTGTCGACGGCAAGAAGATCACCATCTACGCAAAGGCTAACGCTGCCGAGCTGCCCTGGGGCGAGCTGGACGTAGACGTTGTTCTGGAGTGCACCGGTTTCTACACTTCCAAGGCTAAGGCTCAGGCTCACATCGACGCCGGCGCCAAGAATGTCATCATCTCCGCTCCCGCTGGCAACGACCTGAAGACCATCGTCTACAACGTCAACCACGAGACTCTGACCAAGGATGACCACATCATCTCCGCTGCTTCCTGCACCACCAACTGCCTGGCTCCCATGGCTAAGGCTCTGAACGACTTGGCTCCCATCGAAGCCGGCATCATGTGCACCATCCACGCTTACACCGGCGACCAGATGACTCTGGACGGCCCCCAGCGTAAGGGCGACCTGCGCCGCTCCCGTGCTGCTGCTGTGAACATCGTTCCCAACTCCACCGGCGCTGCCAAGGCTATCGGCCTGGTTATCCCCGAGCTGAACGGCAAGCTGATCGGCGCTGCACAGCGCGTTCCCACCCCCACCGGCTCCACCACCATGCTGAACGCTGTCGTGGCTAAGGAAGTCACCGTTGCTGAGATCAACGCTGCTATGAAGGCTGCTGCCAACGAGTCCTACGGCTACACCGAGGACGAGATCGTCTCCTCCGACATCATCGGCATGCGCTTCGGTTCTCTGTTCGATGCCACCCAGACCATGGTCAACAAGCTGCCCGACGGCAAGACCCAGGTTCAGGTCGTTTCCTGGTACGACAACGAGAACTCCTACACCAGCCAGATGGTCCGCACCATCAAGCACTTCGCTACCCTGCTGTAATTCAGGTTTTTGAAGTAACACACAAGGCCGCACCTTCCGGTGCGGCCTTTTTGTTTCTGTCCATATTCAAATTTCAGCATATCAGGATGCCCCGATGGGCAATGCGAGCCTGTTTGGCCGGCAGATATCGCCACACCATTGGGCTCTCCCGATCCGCTCCTGCGGTGGTCAAATTACAGTTTATCGATCCGTCAAGCACCGCACCCCAAAGGCCCCCTCTGACGAGGGAGCTGTCAGCGAAGCTGACTGGGGGAGAGAAAACCTAAGTCTTTGCAACTTGTTTCTCTCCCTCCGCCCCTTCGGGGCACCTCCCTCGTCAGAGGGAGGCAGGGCGCTCCCGCGCCATAGCAACTGACCGACAAATTCCAATTTGTACCCCTGCCGCAAAAATCCCGGACTTCTGAGAAGTCCGGGATTATCCGTTTATGCCAGCGCCTTATGTGCTTCCTCCAGGAGCTTGCGGATCTGCAGCTTCTGGGGGCAGGCATTCTCGCACTGTCCGCAGCCGACGCAGGCATCCGCCTGGACAGGCAGGGCAGCGTAGGCATTTTCATCAAATTCTTCCTTTGCCAGCTTCTTGTTCAGCAGAGCAAAGATATCCGGGATGGGGATCCCCACCGGGCAGCCGTCCACACAGTAGCCGCAGGCGGTGCAGGGAACCTTGTGCTGGGCCTGGTAGAGGGTCCGGACCTTCACGATCCGCTCCTGCTCTTCCTCCGTCAGAGGCTTGAAATCACCCATGGTGGCCAGATTGTCCGCCATCTGAGCCTCGTCGCTCATACCGGAGAGCACCATGGCAATCAGAGGGAAGCCAGCGGCGAAGCGCAGGGCATAGCTGGCGGGGCTGCCATCGGGAAGCAGCTCCAGGGCCTCCTGGGGAAGATTCACCAGAGCACCGCCCCGGACGGGCTCCATGACCATCACAGGCTTTCCGTGCTTCCGGCAAACTTCATAGCACAGCCGGCTCTGAACCGTGGGGCTTTCATAATCCAGATAGTTAAACTGCAGCTGCACAAACTCGATCTCCGGCCAGGCGGTGAGAATCCGGTCCAGCACCTCAGCGGTATCATGGAAGGACATGCCCACATGGCGCAGCTTACCCGCAGCCTTGTATTCCAGCGCAATTTCCATGGCATGAGCATCCCGGTACTTTTCAAACCGGGTGGCGCTCATGGCATGCATCAGGAAAAAGTCAAAATATTCCACGCCGCACTTATCGAGCATCAGATCGATCAGAGGCCGGATCTCCTCTTCCTTTTCAAAGCCGCCGGAGAGCTTGTCAGCCAGGACAAAGCTTTCTCTGGGATACCGGCTGGAAAGGCAGGTCTTTACCGCTTCCTCGCTCTTGCCCTGGATGTAGGGGTGGGCGGTGTCAAAATAGTTGAAGCCCGCCGCCAGGAAGGCATCCACCATCTTGCTGGTCTGCTCCGTATCCACTTCCTCGCCGCACATGGGCAGGCGCATCATGCCGAAGCCGAAATTTTTCTTGATTTCCGGAAAATGAGGGTTCATAAGGATTCCTCCTGGTTTTTTTGTTTCATTATAACGGCTATCTATAAAAAAGTAAAGAATCCTCCTTCAAAAGAAGGAGGATTTCTTTCATTCGTCCAGAATTCCGTACTGCTTCAGCAATTCGATCCGCTCGTTTCCAAGCTGCACCGTCTTTGCGGCGCTTTCGGTGCCGCCCCGGCGAAGCAAAAATCCGAAGATCCGGCTGATCCAGGCAGCGGGCAGCAGGAAGGGATATTTTTTCAGATAAGGATACCGGCCCTCCAGGGACCCAGAACCGGGAAACAGACTTTTGAAGACACCGCCGCTGGTGTCCTTGCCCTGCTTCTGCCGGGCCACCGCGTTGAGGGTGATGTTGCTGCTGTGCTTGCGTTCCATGTCCGCACCGCCGTAGATACCCGAGGCCAGCAAATCTTCCAGCATGGCCATTTCATCCACATCCGTCTGCCAGAAATCGGGAAGCGCCACATCCAACCCCAGATGATTTTTGCCCATCCGGAACATGGCGGCCGCAAATTTGTCGGCGCGGATCTGCCGGCAGTTTTCCAGCACCTGCTTCCAGTGGATCTGTTCCCCATAGCGCCCGGCAAAGAGCACAATGTCGCAGACCTGCCGGATGCCGAAGCCGCCGTGGAGGAAATGCTTAAAGGCATGGCAGATCAGATAGAACAGGTGATCCGTAGGTGCCATGGTCAAAATGCCGGTCCCCTCGATTTTTTCCTCCACCGCCCGGTCAAAAACGCCTTCGAAGAAGTCATTCAGCTCGCCGTAGGCCTGGCTTTCCGGAGGGAACAGCTGCTTATGCAGCTCAATATAGATGGGGCTTCCCTTTTTGCCGTAGGGAATCTCATACATTTTGTCAAAGCTTGTCGGATCCTCCGCGGTCTCCATGCCGAAGGCCGTCATGGCCCCGTGACAGATGTCAAACTGATCTTTGGGGATCAGCACATCCTCATCGGAGGAAGCCCGGTAATCGGGCTGGGGGTACAGGTTCCGGCAGATAATGCCCTTGACCACCAGGGGCGTCACGCCGGAATCCCGGAGGCTGCGGTACAGCTGCAGAAACTCGCCGGTTTTCCGGGTCTGCAGAAATACATCCCGCAGCACCTGCTGCCGGGTTGCCGCCTGCAGGGGCGTACCCCGGAAGCCGGGGCATTGGAAGCTGGCCTCGAAGATCATCGGCATCAGCTGATGCTCCCGGGCCAGGCGGAAAACAGCCTCCCATTCCTCGGGAGAAACAGTCTCCTGGGGCTCATAGTGCTCTCCCCGCAGCGCCGCCTTCAGAATATTCAGAAATCGTTTCTGATGCTGCTCCACTTACGCTTCCTCCAGAAAAATCCGGTCAATAAACTCTCTGACTGCACCCCGACCGCCGTCGCGCCTGCAGACATAACCAACAGCCCTTAAAACCTCCGGCACCGCATCAGCAGGGCAGGCCGTGCAGCCGCACCAGCGGATGCAGTCCAGATCGTTCACATCGTCGCCGATGTAGGCGATTTCCTCCGCAGCAACGCCCAGCTGCGCCGCCACTTCCTGCAATTTGGAAAGCTTGTGGCCGATTCCCTGGTGCAAATGGGCAATTTTCAGTTCAGCTGCCCGCTTCTGCACAATTGCAGAGCTGCGGCCGGTGATGATCACCGGGGTAATGCCAAGAGCGGGCAGAATATGGGCAATTCCGTAGCCATCCTGGACATGGAATGCCTTCATCATTTCACCCTCGGCTCCCACATAGATGTGACCGTCGGTCAATGTGCCGTCCACATCCATCACAAGCATCTTAATTTTCATCTGACGATACCTGCCTTATAAATATCCTGCATCAGAACAGAGCCCACAACCTTACCGGTTTCATCCAGCACCGGCATGGAGGTGATGCGCCGGTCGCTCATAAACTGCAGGGCATTGACGGCCATTTCCCGACTGTCGATCCATTTCGGGTTCCTGGTCATCACCGCATCGATGGTCTCATTGTACACATCGATGCCCTTTTCCAGCATTCTTCTCAAATCCCCGTCGGTGATAATGCCCTTGAGCTTACCTTCCCCATCCACGATGGTCACCATGCTCAGTCCCTTGGTGCTCATTTCCACAATGGCGCTGCGCAGGCTGCTGCCCTCGGAAACCACGGCATTCTCTTTGCCGGTGTACATTAGGTCGCTGACCTTCACCAGCAGCTTCTTGCCCAGGGCTCCGGCAGGATGGTGGAGGCCGAAGTCCTCCTTGGTATAGTTGCGCAGCTTCGCAACCGTCACCGCCAGGGCATCGCCCAGCACCAGCAGCGCCGTGGTGCTGGAAGTGGGGGCCAGGTGCATATAGCAGGCTTCCTCAAATGCAGGGAACACATACCGGTGCATGCACTCCCGGGCCAGAGTGGATTTGCCCTTTCCGGTGATGGCCACGGTAACACAGCCGATCTCCTGGAGCACCGGCAGCAGCCGGGTCACTTCCTCACTTTCGCCGCTGTAGCTCATGAGGATCACCACGTCATCCTTCGTCACCATACCCAGATCACCGTGCATGGCCTCCGCCGGATGCATGAAGAAAGCCGGGGTGCCCAGGCTTGCCAGGGAGGCGGCAATTTTGGTGCCGATGTGGCCGGGCTTGCCCATGCCGGTCAGGATCACCTTGCCCCGGCAGTTCAAAACCAGCTCCACCAAAGCCTCAAAATCTGCCCCCAGGGCATCCCTGGTCTTTTGAAGGGCTTCTATTTCTTTGTCGAAAACCGCACAGGCCTCGCTGCGCACATCAAACTGAGTTTTCATAACTTACTCCTGTACTGCCAGGTATACTTTCTGCAGCTTCTTCAGTAATTCCTTCATATCCGCCAGCTTCACCATGTTCGGGCCGTCGGACTTTGCATGATCCGGGTCCGGATGGACCTCCATGAACAGATGATCCGCTCCCGCCGCCAGCGCAGCCTTGGCCAGAGGCTCCACCATCTCCCGGTTGCCGCCGGTGGCATTGCCCTTGCCGCCGGGCTTCTGGACAGAGTGGGTGGCATCGAACACCACCGGGCAGCCCAGCTTCTTCATCTCCACGATGCCGGTCATGTCCACCACCAGCGTATTATAGCCGAAGGTTGTGCCCCGTTCGCAGAGCATCACATTGTCATTGCCGGAAGCACGGACCTTGTCCACACAGTTTTTCATATCCCAGGGGGCCAGGAACTGGGCCTTTTTGATATTGATGCACTTGCCGGTCTTTGCCGCCGCCACCAGAAGATCTGTCTGACGGCAGAGAAACGCAGGAATCTGCAGGATATCTGCAACCTCTGCGGCCTTTTCAGCCTGCCAGGCCTCGTGGATGTCGGTGCAGACAGGAAGGCCGTAGGTATCCTTGACTTTCTGCAAGATCCGCAGGCCCTCTTCAATGCCGGGGCCCCGGAAGCTTTCAATGGAAGTGCGGTTGGCCTTGTCGAAGGAGGCCTTAAAAGTATAGGGAATCCCCAGTTCGTCGGTGATTTTCTTCATTTCCCCGGCGATGGCCAGCACCATCTCCTCGGATTCAATCACGCAGGGACCTGCAATCAAGTGGAACATAGCATGACCTTCTTTCGATTCATTTTCTTTCTGACATAGATATACACCAATCCCAAAACAGTAGACCCTGCAGCTGCAAAAACAAAATGAATCAAACTGTTTTTAAACGTGTTTTCTGTGAGCTCAACCAGGATCGGATGAACACAATAGATAAACATACTCACAGCACCAAGCTGCCCGATTTGTTTGCTGTTTCCGCACATTTTGATTTTTAAAATAGTGCCGAAGAGGAAGTAAGCGGCAGGAATCGTAAAAACGATGTACGAAACCGCATCCTGCCCGATTTCCCTCAACATTAACGCCTCAGCCGTTAATCCTGCCGCAGACAAAAGAAATCCTGTCAGATAAAAGCGCAGTGGTTTTTCCTGCTGCACACGCAGCACTACGCCCACAAGCAGCAACGGAAGAAGACATACTAATGTACCCATCCTTCCCAGCATTCCTGCCACTTGTTCCGGGACCAGCATCGTGTAGGAGTAACCCAGCACCTTAAAAAGCCACAGAATCGTAACAACCGGAATCCAGAACTTTCTTTTACAGATTCGTAGAAGTCCATAGAATACCGGCAGGGTATAAATCATACCCCACAGGTACCAGAAATGATAGTGAGATCCATTTGTCACCGCGCCAATCGCGTAGTCAACAAAGGCAAAGGGCGAGAACCAGCCGATCTTAATCCACATTGGGATAGAATGGAATAAATAGATAACTGACCAGACGCCATACAAGAGTATCAGCTTTTTCCACTGCTTGATGAATACAGCTTTATTATGGGAACTGCAGAGCATGGTCTCGTCAAATTCCAGTCTGCCTCCAAGAAAATATCCCGAGCACACCGCAAAAAACGGAACCGCCAGACGGCAAACGATGTGCACTACAGCAAAAGAAAGGTTCTCATTCACATCGGAAAACAACCCCGTGTGAATCGCAACGATCATGACCGATGCGACATACTTGGCAAGATCAATCGTTGAATTTCTTTTCTCCATCAGCTTACTCAGCCAGACCGTTTTCGATCATGTAGCGCTCCACCTGCACCCGGTCCTTGGGTGTATCCACAGAAAGGGTCTTGCAGTGAGCATTGATGTAGTAGCAATCCTTGCGGTTTTCGATAAACCGGAAGGAATCATTTTCTTCGATCTTCTCCACAGGGCCCCGGGGGGTGTCGTGGTAGTATTCCAGAGCCTTTTTGGTGAATGCACCCACGCCTACGAATTTCTGGTACGCTTACGATATAATAAGGACACATCAAGGAACCATGCGTCTTGCAAAGGTTTCAGATGTGTCCTTTTTCAACTAAAACTTGAATGGGATATACGCTGAACCCGACCATGACAGGCGGTGACATT
>SVKV01000001.1 GCA_015068305.1 Oscillospiraceae bacterium | reverse complement strand
AACCAGTAAGGGAAAGACTACAGAAAAGCAAAATAGGTTTGGTGCAAATCTTACTGGACAGATTGCGTTGAAATTATTTGGAAAAGGTGTGGATTCAACCGCACAAGCAACGTATGAACATTTGAAAGCTGTAGCCAATGAGGATATCGAACGACTGTCCCGCGGCTCCTCTCTGGAGTCCGGCCATATCATGCAGGTTCTGCAGGTGAATAGCTGTAAAATCATCACCCCCGGAAAAACTTACGATCTGCAGAATGATTCTGATGAACAGTTTACCGATATGAAGTTCATGTTCAGTCGATACGAACTAAAGACCATCAATAAGCGTCTGGTGCGCGGCAGAAACCAATCCGCATCTGAGGGTAAGTTCATGGGTTCCATGGCTCCCTATGGATACCGGGCATTCAAGCTTCCCGGTGAAAAAGGCAACAGCCTGCGTATCGAACCGGAGGAAGCAAAGGTTGTTCAAATGATCTTCGAAATGTATGGCAAGCAGGGCATGGGATACACCGCCATTGCCTACGCACTCAATGACATGCATATTCCCGCCCGAAAAAGTGGCGAATGGAATTTCGGCAGTATCGTAAACATACTGAACAATGAAGTATATCTGGGAAAAATTCGTTGGGGGAAAGAGCCTGTGAAAAGAGTTATCAAAGACGGGATGGTCGCTAAGAAGCGAATCCAAAATAATGACTATGAACTTTATGAGGGGCGGCATGAAGCAATCATCACGCAAGAGCAATGGGATCTGGTGAAAGCCGCACAGAAGAAACGCGGACATCATTCAACACACATAACAAAAGAATTGCAGAATCCTTTTGTTGGAATCCTTTACTGTGATAAGTGTGGAGCCAAGTTAAAGCGGAATGTCCCCGGTAAAAACCAAGGAACCACCCCTTGGTTTCGATGTCCTACAAGACACTGTGATTGTAGAACCACGAAATGCCATATCGTAGAAGAGGCCATCCGGAACGCAATGGACGATTGGTTGGACGAGTACATTATTCAATTGAGCAAAGAGGAAAAACCCACAGTTGACCCGATTAAAGAGGCTCTGGATACTGTGCAGGCACAGCTTGGTGCGCTCCAGCATCAACAGGAGACAATCTGCGAGTATCTGGAGAAAGGAATATACACCATTGATATGTTTACAAAGCGTAATGCCGCCCTTTCCCGTGAAATCAAAAACCTACAGGAAGGCGAAGCAGATCTTCTTCGAAAGAAAGAGGCTGGCGCCGAAGCAAACCAAGCAGCAATGGATATCATCCCTACTGCGCAGCACATTCTGGACAACTACGATATTCTGACTACAGAAGAAAAGAATAGATTATGGAAGTTGGTTCTTAAAAAGGCCACTCTTTACAGAACTCCTGCAGGGGAACTGAGTGTCCATATCTACCCGAGGCTCCCGAAATAATCTTTCCAAATGTTAAATCTGCCCTCCCAATTCAATTTGGGAGGGCGCTCTTTTTTGTTGCCTCTGTAGGCGGGTAAGACTAGATTTTTGCCCCAAATCCCGAGTCAGCTATCGACGAAAGGCAATTTTCATGCTATAATAAGGCCTACTTGAGTGAGAAGGAGGCGTCCTGTATGGGTGAGGGACCAAAAAAACAACAAATTAGTGCTGGTCTGTTAGCCCATGTGGATGCGGGAAAGACTACCCTTTCCGAAGCGCTGCTGTATGTATCCGGTGCCCGGCGGACCTTCGGCCGGGTGGATCACGGGGATGCATTTCTGGACACCCACAACCTGGAACGGGCCCGGGGCATCACCATTTTCTCCAAGCAGGCCCGGCTTTCCACGCCAAACCGGGACATTACCTTGGTGGACACCCCCGGCCACGTGGATTTTGCCGCAGAAGCCGAGCGGAGTCTGTCCATTCTGGATTGCGCCGTGCTCCTTATTTCCGGCACCGACGGCGTCCAGGCCCACACCGTCACATTATGGCGGCTGCTGGAGCGGTACCAGGTGCCCACCTTCCTGTTTATAAATAAGATGGATCTGCCCGGAACGGATCAGAGCAAGCTCCTTGCCCAGCTCCAGCGGGAGCTGAGCCCCGGCTGCGTGGATTTCACAGCCGATCCGGAGACCATCGCCGAAGGCTGCGCCATGTGCGACGAGGGACTGCTGGAAACCTATCTGGAAACCGGCACCGTCACCCCGGGCAATCTCCGGGGGCTCATTGCCGGACGGAAGGTATTTCCCTGCTGCTTCGGCTCTGCGCTGAAACAAAAGGGCATCGAGGAGCTGCTGGATATCCTAGACACCTACGCCCCGGAAAAGGAATATCCCCGGGAATTCGGTGCCAAAGTCTATAAAATCTCCCGAGATCCCCTGGGCAACCGCTTAAGCTGGCTGCGGATCACCGGCGGAACTCTGAAAAATCGGGAGATCATACGTTATGTAAACCAGAAGGGTGAGGAAACCGAAGAGAAGGTTATCCAGATCCGCCTCTACTCCGGCGATAAATTCGCTGCCCCGGACAGCGTGGAGGCAGGCATGCTCTGCGCCGTCACCGGTCTTTCCGGCACTTTCGCCGGCCAGGGACTGGGTTCGGAGCCGGCCGGTCACCCCCCGGTGCTGGAACCGGTGATGACCTACCGGGTGGAGCTGCCCAAGGGCTGTGACCCGGCCACGGTGCTGCCCAAGCTCCGGCAGCTGGAAGAGGAGGATCCCCAGCTGCACATTCTCTGGGCCGGAGGCAGCATCCATGTGCAGATCATGGGCCGTGTCCAGCTGGAGATCTTCCGGGATCTTGTGAAACAGCGGTTCGGTCTGGAAATCACCCTGGGCTCCGGCCGGATCTTCTACAAGGAAACCATCGAAAATACCGTAGAGGGCGTGGGCCACTACGAACCCCTGCGCCATTATGCGGAGGTTCATGTGCTGCTGGAGCCTTTAAGCCGGGGCAGCGGTCTGGTTTTTGACTCAGTCTGCTCCACGGATGTGCTGGAGGCACCCTACCAGAGCCTCATCATGTCCCATATGTCCGAAAAGGTCCACAAGGGTGTCCTCACCGGCGCCCCCATTACGGACATGAAGATCAGCCTTCTGGTTGGAAAAGCCCACCTGAAACACACCGAGGGCGGCGATATGCGACAGGCCACCTACCGGGCCATCCGGCAGGGTCTGATGCAGGCCAAATCCCTCCTTCTGGAGCCCTGGTATGCCTTTACGCTGACGCTGCCCACGGAAAATCTGGGCCGGGCCATCACGGACATCCGGGCCATGGGCGGCGAGCCGGAATCTCCGGAAAACAACGGCACCCTCTCCACATTGAAGGGTCTGGTGCCCGCCTCGGAGCTGAAGGATTATGCCGACACCGTGGCCTCCTACACCCAGGGCCGGGGCCGGCTCCAGATCGCGCTCCAGGGCTACGCCCCCTGCCACAACACCGAAGCGGTCCTCCGGGAAACCGCCTACGACCCGGAGGCAGATCTGGAAAACACCCCGGATTCCGTTTTCTGCGCCCACGGTGCAGGCTTCAATGTCAAGTGGCATGAGGTGAAAAACTACATGCATCTGGAAAGCGGCCTGAAAGAAGAAAAGGCCCCCCAGATCATCCAGCGGAATTTCCGCATCGACGACCGGGAGCTGGAGGCCATCATGGAGCGGGAATTCGGTCCTGTGAAACGGCCGGTGTATAAAGCTCCCGCCAACCGGCCCGCCACAGAGGAGATCACCATCAAGCCCCCCAAGCAAAAGGCCCTCATTGTGGACGGCTACAACATTATCTTCTCCTGGGACGATCTGGCTGCTCTGGCGAAGGAGGATCTGGAGGCAGCCCGGGTCAAGCTCTGCGACATTCTGTCCAACTATGCAGGCTTCCGCAAATGCTACCTGGTGCTGGTTTTCGACGGCTGGAAGACCAAAGGCAATCCCGGAGAAAAAAGTCAGTACCACAACATTCAGCTGGTCTTTACCAAAGAGGGTGAAACCGGCGATGCCTACATTGAATCCCTGGTTGCCCAGATCGGCTCCAATTACGCGGTGCGGGTGGCTTCCTCGGACAATCTGGTGCAGCTTTCTTCCTTCCGCACCGGCGTACTTCGGATGTCCTCCCGGGAATTGCTGGAGGAAATTGAATCCGCCAACCGGGAAATGGCCGCCTATTTGCAGCAGAAAAAGAGGACGAATTAAGCATTCGTCCTCTTTTTTGTGGATTTTGAAAGAAAACTCTTCCATTTTTCCCTCTTTTCGTGTACAATATTTCCATCACACATAAGAGGAGGAATCCCCTTGAGCCATTCTCACAATCAAATCCCCCATTCTGACGATCCCAAGGTTCAGGCTTACATCGATAAGATCACCAAGCGGGACCGAACTGTGGATCACCTGTTCCGCAGAGTCCTGCATATCATCGAGCGTTTTATCGCCATCATCACCATTGTGGCGCTGCTGGCTGCCCTGGGCCTGGACATTTATGAAATGTTCACCGAGGAGGGCTATTTCCGGGAAGTGGACCACCTGCTCCACAGCCTGCTGACCATCGTGGTCGGTCTGGAGTTTGTGCGAATGCTCATTGATACCACCCCGGCCAACATTCTGGAAGTGCTGACCGTGGCTATCACCCGCCATGTCATTCTCAGCCATGAGGATCCCTGGGCCAATGTGGCTTCCGTTGCCTGTATTGCCGGCCTGTTCGCCATCCGCCGCTATCTGATCCGCCGCAGCGAACTGAAAGAGGAAATGGTCGAAATCGAATAACCCTCATCCAAAACACCCGGTGCTTCAAAAGCACCGGGTGTTCTTTGTTCGTAGTAAAGTCAAATTGGAATTTATCGATCCAATGGACCGATGTTACTTTCTTGTGTCCGAACAAGAAAGTAACCAAAGAAATCGTCCGGGGCGAGGCATTACGGGCAAATCGCATCCTCGCCCCGGACCCCACTCCCGCCGCTTTTGACCACCGCCCACTGAAAATGTCCCGATTTTCAGCGGGCTCTGCGGAGCAAACCTACAGGTTTGTAAAATGCAAGCGTTCAAAAATCGGAACATTTTTGAATGCTGGATGGCGATGCGGCGGGTGGATTCTTAAGGAGGGCGCATTTGCCCGTAGCGCCTCCTTAAGTCGGCTTCTTTGGGGCACCTTTCTTGCCGAAACAAGAAAGGTGCGAATTAACTTATCTGATCGATAAACTGTAATTTGAAGCTATTTCAGCAGTTGTGAATCGGGTGTGACTAACGGTGCAGGCAAAACACCCGGTGCTTCAAAAGCACCGGGTGTTCTTTGTTCTTTACTTGACCAGTAGCTCTGCAATCTGGATGGCATTGGTGGCAGCGCCCTTGCGGACCTGGTCGCCGCAGCACCAGAGGGAGATGCCGCACTCGTCGGTGAGATCGGGACGGATCCGGCCCACGAAAACGATATCCTGGTCGGAGGTATCCAGGGGCATGGGATACATCTTCTTGCTCAGATCGTCCACCAGCTTGACGCCGGGAGCCTTGGCGATTGCCTCCCGAACCTCGGCAACAGAGATGGGGCGGTCAAAATGCAGGCTTGCGGAGATGGAATGGGAGCGGACCACGGGCACCCGGACACAGGTGCAGGTGACCTTCAGATCCGGCAGATGCATGATCTTCCGGCCCTCGTTCTGAAGCTTCATTTCCTCGCTGGTATAGCCTTCAAAGCTCTCGCCGCCGATCTGGGGAATCAGATTGTAGGCGATCTGGTGGGAAAACACCTTAGGCTCATAGGTTTCGCCCTTGCGCAGAGCCTCCACCTCGTTCATCAGCTCGATGGGACCGCCGGCACCGGCACCGGAAACAGCCTGGTATGTGGAGGCGGTCATGGTGCGGATGGGGGCGATGGCATTGAGGGCATTAACGGCGGTGACGGTGATGATGGTGGAGCAGTTGGGATTGGAAATAATACCCTTGTGCCAGGCCACATCCCCGGGATTTACCTCGGGAACCACCAGGGGCACATCCTCCCGGAGGCGGAATGCGGAGGAATTATCCACGAAAACCGCACCGGCGGCAACGATTGCGGGAGCGAACTTCTTTGCAATGTCATTTTCAGCAGCGCCCAGAACGATGTCCACGCCTTCAAATGCAGACTCGCAGGCCTCGCAAATGGTGATTTCCTCGCCCTTAAAGGTCAGGGTTTTGCCGGCGGAACGGGCGGAAGCCAGGGGGATCAGCTTTCCCACAGGGAAATTCCGCTCCTCCAGAATCTTGATCATTTCCTGTCCCACGGCACCGGTGGCACCCAGGATGGCGACAGTATACAATTTCATAGTCATTACCTCCACATTCAGGTAATGCAGAATGCAGAATGCAAAATGCAAAATGATGTGACACATTCTGCATTCAGCATTTTGAATTTTGCATTTATTTTACGAAGCTATTATACAGCACACGGATAGCCTTCTCAAAGTCCTGGTTGTCAACACCGAAGATGATGTTCAGTTCGTCGGGTCCCTGGTTGATCATGCGGATGTTGACGTTCTCTTCACCGAGGGCAGCGAAGATCTTACCGGAAATACCGGGCCGGTAGGCCATCTTCCGGCCGACGGCAGCGACCACGGCGATCTGATCGTGGACATCCAGGGTATCGGGCTCCACATCCTTCTTGATCTCGCTGAGGACGGCGTACAGATGGGGGGCCAGGGCATCGGTGGGCATGACAACGGACACATTGTCGATGCCGTTGGGCACATAGTCAACGGAAATGCCGTGGCGCTCCAGAACGGTCAGCACCTTCCGCAGAACGCCCACCTGGTTGCTCATGCCCCGCTTGCTTAAGGAAATGATGGTGAAATCCTTCTTGCCGGTGATGCCGGTGATGAAGCGGTTGGGATCATGATCCCCGTCGAAGTGCTCCTGGATCATGGTGCCGGGCTCATCGGGCGCGTTGGTATTGCGGATGTTCAGCGGGATATTCTTCTCGCGGACCGGGAAAATGGAGCCCTCATGGAGCACCTGGGCACCGGAGTAGCTCAGTTCCCGCAATTCGTCGTAAGTAACCTCGGGGATGGCCTGGGGATCCTCCACGATCCGGGGATCCGCCATCAGAATGCCGGAAACATCGGTCCAGTTTTCGTAGACGGAGGCATCCAGGGCTGCGGCAGCCAGGGAGCCGGTGATGTCACTGCCGCCCCGGGAGAAGGTCTTGATGTGACCGTCGGGCATCAGGCCGTAGAAGCCGGGGATCACGGCACCGTTGCCCCGGTAGAGGTCCTTCAGCGCCGCATAGGTCTTTTCCTGGTCCACGGAGCCGTCGAAATTGAACCGGACCCAGTCAGCCGAATCGATGAAGTCGAAGCCCAGGAAGCCAGCCATCAGCTTGGCGGAGAAATATTCGCCCCGGCTGACCAGCTCATCCTGGGATACGGACTTGGAATCGATGCGCTTTTTCAGCGCTTCGAATTCTGCATCCAGATCCAGATCGATGTTCAGCTCCTCCCGGATCTCCTGGTACCGGGAACGGATCATCTCAAAAATACCGGAGCAGTCCACGCCGTACTGGGCATGGGCAAAGCACAGGTACAGAAGGTCGGTGATTTTGTGGTCATTTTTGAACCGCTTGCCGGCGGCGGAAACCACCACCACCTTGCGGTCGGGATTGGACAGGATGATATCGCGGATCTTGCGGTACTGGCCCGCATCGGCCATGGAAGAGCCGCCGAATTTTGTAACGATCAAGATTGGTTCCTCTTTTCTTGCGGCTTATCGCCGCAGACATTTCGTAAAAGGTATTCGCCGGAATCAGATGACGGCGGCGATAAAGGCACCGGGGTGCTTTTTTAGCCACTCGTGCATTTCGGAAACCGCAACAGGCTCCGTGATCACGGCTTTGCCCCAGGTTTCTGCTGCTTCGCCGTCCCAGCCGCCCCGGACATAGTAACGGAGCTTTTCGGAATTGTCCACGGGAACTTTCTTTCCGTAGGGGCAGTAGAAGCTGCGGCCACCCAGGATGCTGACGCAGTCCTGCACCACATTGTATGCGGTGGGATACCGGCCTGCGCCCTGGCCGTAGAAGCTCTGGCGGCCGGAAACATCGCCGTCCAGGGTGATGAGGTTGTAGTTGGTGGGCACCGCTGCCTCCAGGGCAGTGGTGGGCACCAGGGTGGGCTGCACGTAGGCGGCGCACCTGTCGCCGCCGTTTTTGCCGGTGGACATCAGTTTGCAGACATAGCCATGGGCCTTAAAGTTGGCGATATCCTCCGCTGCGATGGATCCGATGCCGGCGGCGGGAACGCTCTCCCGGTCCAGGCTGACGCCGAAGGCGATGTTGGAAGACAGGATCAGCTTGTGCCAGGTGTCGATGCCGTCCACATCGGTGGAGGGGTTGGCCTCGGCATAGCCCAACTGCTGGGCCTGCTTCAGCGCCTCGCCGTAGTCAAGACCCAGCCGGGTCATGGAGTCGAGAATATAGTTGCAGGTGCCGTTCATAATGCCGCCGACGAAATTGACTTTCTCCACCCGGCGGACCCGCTCCAGCTCAGAAAGCCAGCCGATGCCGCCGCCCACCGCAGCGGTGCAGCGCAGGCTCACGCCCTTCTGCTCTGCCAGAGGCAGCAGTTCATCATAAAAGGTGGCCATCAGAGCCTTGTTGGAGGTGACAACGTTCTTGCCTGCCTCGATGCAGGAACGGACAAACTCATAGGCAGGATGCAGTCCGCCCATGGCTTCCACCACGGTATCAATGGATTCATCCTTCAGGACGGTCTGAAAATCCCGGGTCACTTCCGCATCGGGCAGGGTCACGTCTTCCAGACATACCACCCGCACCACCTGCATATCCTCCCGGCTTGCGGTGATCTCATATACACCCCGGCCAACCACGCCGAAGCCCAACAGTCCGATTCTCATCCCGAAATCCTCCCATTTATCTGTCACGCAGGACGAAAACAAACGTACCTGCGTCAAAAACACTTGCTTTTTTACCGAAAACAGTATATCATATAGCTTATCAAAATGCAATCACCCAAAAAAACAAGGATTCCCGGTATTTTTGCCGAAATTTGTGCATTTAGCAAACAATCCGCGGCAATACCGAAGGAGGCACGTTATGAATTATCACTCTACAAGACACAGCGGCGGCCTGGTGGACAGCGCCCGGGCCGTCCTGGAGGGCCTGGCTCCCGACGGCGGCCTGTATATGCCCGAATATATTCCCACCCTCAACTGGCACGCCACGCTGAAGCGCAGCAGCATGGGGATGTCCGCTGCCATTCTGGCTACCCTGCTGCCGGAAATTCCCGATATGGAGGAGCTGGTCTGCAATGCCTACGAGGGCCAGTTTGAAACAGAGGATCTGACCCCCACCGCCGCCGTGGGCAATTTCACGGTGCTGGAGCTGTTCCGGGGCCCCACCTCTGCATTTAAGGATGTGGCTCTGCGGATGCTGCCTCAGCTGCTGACCGCTTCCAAGAAGGTCTGCGGTGTGCAGGAGGACATCATGATCCTCACCGCCACCTCCGGCGACACCGGCAAGGCCGCCCTGGCGGGCTTCCGGGATGTGCCCGGTGTCCGGATCACGGTCTTCTATCCCGACGGCGGTGTGTCCAAGGTCCAGCGGGCCCAGATGGTGACCCAGGAAGGCGAAAACGTCACCGTCAGCGCCGTCCGGGGCAATTTTGACGACGCCCAGACCGGTGTGAAGAACATTTTCGCTGCCTGCCAGGGCAAGGAACTGCCCTTCCGGCTGTCTTCCGCCAACTCCATCAACATCGGCCGCCTTGCACCCCAGGTGATGTACTATTTCAAGGCCTACAAGGATCTGCTGGACGCGGGCAAGATCTATCTGGGGGACGAAGTGAACTTCTGTGTTCCCACCGGCAATTTCGGCGACATTCTGGCCGGATACCTGGCAAAACAGCTGGGGCTTCCCGTGGGCATGCTGATCTGCGCCTCCAATGCCAACAATGTGCTTACCGATTTTATCCGCACCGGTACTTATGACAAGCGCCGTCCCCTTCTGAAAACCACCTCCCCCTCCATGGATATTCTGGTGTCCTCCAATCTGGAGCGGCTGCTGTACCTGCTGTCCGGCTGTGACTGTGAGCTGGTGGATGCGCTGATGAAGGATCTGAATCAGAACGGCTGCTACACCGTCCCCGACCGGCTGAAGGTTGCCATCGGCAAGGAATTCTGGGCCGGCTGCTGCGACGATGCCCGGGCCGCGGAGACCATCGGCAAGATCTGGGCTGAGCACCACTATCTCTGCGATCCCCACACCGCCTGCGGCTGGGCTGTTGCAGAAGATTATGTAAACCAAATGAATGACCACCGGCCCATGGTGGTGCTGTCCACCGCCTCCCCCTACAAATTCCCGGCTGCCGTCCTGTCTGCCATCGGCGGCGATGAATCCGGCGACGAATTCGACCAGATGGAGCGTCTTTCCGAAATCACCGGTGTGCCCATCCCGAAGAATCTGGCCACCCTCCGGGGCAAGGAGGAGCGCCATACCGGCGTGATTGATAAGGAAGAAATGCTGGAGTTTGTGCTGGGGCTGTAAGCAAGCATCGCACACTATTTATTTTGGAGAGAGAACATGAAAAGAGTTACCATTCGGGTGCCGGCCACCACGGCCAACCTGGGCCCGGGCTTCGATGCCTTCGGCTGCGCCCTGAGTCTTTATACCGACGTTACCTTTGAAGAAACCGAAGCCGGTCTGGAAATCACCGGCTGCCCGGAAGAATTTACGGGCCCCGACAATCTGGCCTACACGTCCTACTGCGCCGCCCTTGCCACCATGAGCGAGGAGCTGCGGGGTGTGAAAATCCACATCGATGCCCATATCCCCGTCTGCCGGGGCCTGGGCTCCTCCGCCGCGCTGCTGGTGGCCGGCGCCATGGGTGCCAATGTCCTTCGGGGCAACAAGCTCTCCACCCAGGGCCTCTTAAACATCACCAATGCCATGGAAGGCCACCCGGACAACCTGGCTCCCGCCTTCCTGGGCGGTCTGACTGCCTCCATGGTGGACAGCGGCCTGCCTGTATGCGTCAGCTTCCCCCTCCACCCGGACTGGGAATTCCTGGCCCTGATCCCGGACTTCAACCTGCCCACCACCAAGGCCCGGGCGGTGCTTCCGGAGCAGGTCAGCCGGGCCGATGCCATCTACAACATCTCCCACGGCGCGCTGGTGCTGAAAGCCCTGGAGCTGGGCGACGAGAAGCTGCTGCGCAACGCCATGCAGGATAAGCTTCACCAGAACTACCGCAAGAAGCTGATCCCGGACTACGAAGCCATCGAAAGCCTGGTCCGGACCACCGGCGCTGCCTTCTGTCTGTCCGGCGCCGGCCCCACCCTGCTGTGCATCACCCAGGATCCCAAGCTGGAGGAAAAGCTTGCCAAAAAGCTGGACTCCATCACCACTGCCAACTGGCAGATGCTGCCGCTGCACGTGGAATTTGAGGGTGCTCATGTGATCTTCGCAGAATAAAAACATACCGCACAGGGGCCTCCTCTGTGCGGTTTTTTGTTGCAGAAGCAACCATTTCGTGCTATAATTGTGTTGGTATAATGTCAAATTTCAGTTTATCGCTCTGCGCACTGGCGCGGGAGCGCCCTGCCTCCCTCTGACGAGGGAGGTGGCCCGCAGGGCCGGAGGGAGAGAAACATATTGCAAATCCTCATTTTTCTCTCCCCCAGTCAGCTTCGCTGACAGCCCCCTCGTCAGAGGGGGCCTTCATCGGTGCGTCGCTAATCTGTAAGACAAACTCCAATTTGACAAAGAGAAAGAAAAGGAGATCGATACTGTGAGTCTGAAAAGTCTCTTTTCCGCAAAGGATATGACCCTTGGAAGCCCCGCCGCCCGGATCATGGAATTCTCCATCCCCATGCTCCTGGGCAACCTGGCGCAGCAGCTGTATAACACCGCCGACTCCGTCATCGTCGGCAAATTCGTCGGCGATAATGCCCTGGCTGCCGTGGGCAGCGCCAGCCCCATTCTGAATCTGCTGCTGGCCCTCTTCGTGGGCATCGCCACCGGTGCCGGCATCGTGGTCTCCCAGAGCTTCGGCGCCCGGGACCGGGAGGGACTGACCAAAGCCATCGGCAACTGCATCGCCCTCAGCTTCATCGCAACCATCGTCATCATGATCGTAGGTCCGCTGGTGACTATGCCCCTGCTTACCCTTCTGGGCACCCCCGACTCCATCATCGGCTGGTGCGCAGAGTACTTAAATATCTATTTCCTGGGCATCATCGGTTTCTTCTTCTATAATATGCTCTCCGGTGTGCTCCGGGGTCTGGGCGACTCCGTTTCCGCCCTGGGTTTTTTGCTGCTGGCCGCCGCGCTGAATGTGGTGCTGGACCTGTGGTTCGTTCGGAACATGGGTGTTGCAGGCGTTGCCCTGGCTACGGTCATTGCCCAGGCCATCTCCGCCGTATTCTGCTATATCAAGCTGTCCCGGATGAGCGACATCTTTGATCTCTCCTTCAAGACCATGCGTCTGATCCCAGCCATGGCTGGCCGGATTCTGAAAATCGGCATTCCCTCCGGCATCACTCAGGCCATCATGGCCACCGCCGGCATGGTGGTGCTGAATCTGACCAACGCCATGGGCGAAACGGTCATCGCCTGCAACGTGATCATCATGCGGGTCGACGGCTTCGCCATGATGCCCAACTTCACCTTCGGCCAGGCCATGTCCGTTTACACCGGCCAGAATGTGGGTGCCGGCAAATTTGACCGGGTCCACCAGGGCGTGAAGCAGGGCGGCGCGCTGGCATTCTCCTTTGCCACCGTCATCACGATCATCCTGCTGTTCTTCAGTCCCGTGCTCTTCCACTTCTTTACCGATACCGAGGCCCTCATCGATCTGGCCACCCGGATGATCCGGATCATGGCCGTGGGCTATATCTGCATTTCCGTGACCCAGGTGCTGGGCGGCGTGATGCGCGGTGCCGGCGATACGGTGAGCCCCATGTGGATTTCCATCATCTCCACCATCATCATCCGGGTTCCCATTGCATACCTGCTGGCCTATCTGACCAGAAGTCCCGAATTCCCCCACGGCAACCCCGTGGCACTCTTCGGTTCCCTGATGATCTCCTGGGTTCTGGGCATGGTGATGTCCATCATTGTCTATTCCCTCGGCAAATGGAAAAAGAAGATGTATGCCGCTCATCCGGAGCTGGTTGAGGTAACTGAGTAAAGCTGAAAGCACCCCACCTGGGGTGCTTTTCCTTTTTCTGCAGAAGTTTAAATTGGAGTTTGTCGGGCAGCTTGGGCTGCCCAATGCAAAATGTAAAATGCAAAATGCAGAATTATGGTGTCGGCTACGCCGACTATTTTAATCATTTCCGAAGGAAATACCGCAATTTTGCATTCTGCATTCTGAATTCTGCATTTCGCGCATCAGCGCGACAAACTGTAATTTGAATGCCAGAGCTATCAAACCGAACGAAGCAAAAAGTGCCTGTCGAAAGACAGGCACTTATCCTTTATACACCCAGGAGCATTTTCGCAAACAGGAAGTAAATCAGCAGGCTCAGGGCATCCACGATGGTGGTGATGAAGGGGCTTGCCATAACGGCAGGGTCCAGCTTGATGGCCTTGGCGCCGATGGGAAGCAGGCAGCCCACCAGCTTTGCCAGCACAACGGTAACACACAGGGCGCAGCAGACCACCAGATCCACCATCAGGGTAATATTCTCATTGCCGAAGAGCAGGTGGTCCACCAGCCAGATCTTGGCAAAGCAGACAACCGCCAGCGTCACGCCGCACATCAGCGCGGTGCACAGCTCCTTGAGCAGCACCGTACCCACATCCCGAAATTCCAGTTCTCCCAGGCTCAGACCGCGGATGACGGTGACGGAGGACTGGGATCCGGAGTTGCCGCCGGTACCCATCAGCATGGGGATAAAGGCAGACAGGGCGATCTGGGCTGCCAGGGCATCCTCGAAGGAGGTCATGATCAGTCCCGTGAAGGTAGCGGACACCATCAGCAGCATCAGCCAGGGGATCCGGTTCTTGAACAGCTCAAAGGGGGAGGAGCGAAGATAGGGCTTTTCAGAGGGCGTCATACCGCTCATCAGCTCCATATCCTCCGTGGCCTCTTCTTCCATGACGTCCATGGCGTCGTCGAAGGTCACGATACCAACCATTCTTCCCTCGCCGTCCACAACGGGCAGCGCCAGGAAATTATACTTGCTGAACATCCGGGCCACGTCTTCCTGGTCGGTCTGGGTGGTGACGAAAATCAGGTTGGTCAGCATCAGCTCTTCGATGGTCATCTCGTCATCGTCGGCAAGGAGCAGGTCCTTGACGGTGACGATACCCAGAAGCTGACGGTCCTTGGCGGTGACATAGCAGGTGTAGATGGTCTCCTTGTCCACGCCCTGTCGGCGGATCCGCAGGATGGCCTCTTCCACCGTCATATTGGGCCGGAGGGAAACATACTCCGTGGTCATGATGGAGCCGGCGGAGTATTCGGGGTAGCGC
The DNA here is from genome assembly GCA_015068305.1 of Oscillospiraceae bacterium. Lineage (GTDB taxonomy): Bacteria > Bacillota > Clostridia > Oscillospirales > Oscillospiraceae > Faecousia. The sequence goes on along the minus strand of SVKV01000001.1, from coordinate 144,857 downwards.
AGAATCTGATTGATGGAGGAGCGCATCTCCGGGTCCGCGGCCTTTAAGATCCGCTTGACCACGTTGGCGGGCATTTCCTCTACCAGGTCCGCCGCATCGTCCACGTACAGCTCATCCAGAACTTCTTTCAGCTCATTGTCAGAGAAGCCCCGGATCAGCAGTTCCTGGGCATCGGGTTCCATTTCGACAAAGGTCTCCGCCGCCTGTTCCTTGGTCAGCAGGCGGAAGAGGATGGGGATCTGCTTGTCCTCCAGATCCTCGAAAATTCCGGCGATATCAATGGGGTTCATGGTGATCAGGATATCCCGGAGGGTTGCATATTTTTTGTCCTCGAGCATTTTCACGAGGGCCTTCTGCACGATCTCAAATCGTTCTGCCATAATATCCTCTCCTTTTCGTATTCTTTACGATTTCCGGAGCAATGATACGGCAGCCAAAGTCTTAAGGGCACACCGGGTGCCGGCCCGTCAGGCTACTTCGGCCGGGTATATTGCCACTACTGCCAGCATCCATGGTTTTCCCTCCTTTTGTGGTCATAGTTACGATTATTTTACCCCCGTTTCCTGAAAATGTCAACCTTGACGGAAAATATATGAGCGCGTAAAATGGATGTATCAAACAGCTTCAGATTAGAGTTTGTTGCTCCGGGTTCGCACCCAGCCAAAGCCTCCCTCTGATGAGGGAGGTGGCAAAAATCTTTGATTTTTGACGGAGGGAGAGAACACTACCCCTCAGTCAGCCTGTTCGGCTGACAGCTCCCCTGACAAGGGGAGCCTTGGGGGCGCTCCCGCGCCATAGCAACAGAACGCTAAACTCCAAATTGATGTTCCGGGAGGTCACCTTATGATCCGAATTGCGACAGAAGCGGATGTGCCGGAAATGCTGGCCATCTATGCCCCCTATATTGAAAACACCACCATCACCTTCGAATACACCGTTCCCACGGAGGCGGAATTTCTTGCCCGGTTCCGCGGTCTGACGGAGCAGTTTCCCTGGCTGGTGTGGGAGCAAAAGGGGAAAATCCTGGGCTATGCCTACGGCAGTGCCCCCTTCCAGCGGGATGCCTACCGGTGGTGCGCCGAGGACTCTGTCTACCTGCTGCCGGAGGCTCAGGGAAGGGGCATCGGCACCAGGCTGTGCCTGGCCCTGGAAAAAGTGCTGTTTTACCAGGGATACCGGCGGATCTATGCGCTGATCACCGCAGAAAATGACAAATCCATCGCATTCCACAAAAAACTGGGCTATACCCTCCGGGGAGAGCTTCCCGGGGCGGGATATAAATTCGGCAGAAATATCGGCGTTGTTTGGATGGACAAATGCGCTTCTTTTGTCGATTATCCCAGTAATTTTCCCACACCCTGGCCCGCAATTATGCACTGTAAACAAAGTTTTTCTGATATTTTAGATATTTTGTCCCTTTTCTAAAGAGCAAAAATATGGTATGTTATGCGTGGGGGTGAATGCGCCCATTTTGGCGACCCATTGCCCCCGGTTACGTCTGTCTGCGGATTTTTCCCGCTGTATGGATATAAGCAATGTGCCCAAAACACTTTTTATAAGGAGCTGTGACCATGTACTTTCACAAGAAACGCGTAATCGCTATGCTTCTGGCCGGTGGCCAGGGCAGCCGCCTGCATGTCCTGACCCGGAAAACCGCCAAGCCTGCGGTTCCCTTCGGCGGCAAGTACCGCATCATCGACTTCCCCCTGTCCAACTGCGTGAACTCCGGCATCGACACCGTGGGTATTCTGACTCAGTATCAGCCTCTGGAGCTGAATGAGTACATCGGCAACGGCCAGCCCTGGGGTCTGAACAAGACTCAGAGCTGCGCACAGGTTCTGCCCCCCTACGAGCGCAACGACAAGAAGTCCGGCTGGTACGAAGGCACCGCCAACGCCATCTACAAGAACATCGACTTCGTGGACCGCTTCGATCCCGACTACGTCGTTGTCCTGTCCGGCGACCATATCTACAAGATGGACTACAACGCAATGGTGGAGTATCATGTGGCCAACAACGCCTCCTGCACCATCGCTGTCCGTAATGTTCCTCTGGCAGAGGCTTCCCGCTTCGGCATTCTGAACACCAACCCCGACAACTCCATCTATGAGTTCGAAGAGAAGCCCGCAAAGCCCAAGTCCACCAACGCCTCCATGGGTATCTACTGCTTCAACTGGAAGGACCTGCGTGAGGCTCTGATCGCTGACGAGGCTGATCCCAACTCCTCCAAGGACTTCGGTAAGAACATCATCCCCAACATGCTGAACGCCGGCCACAAGATGATGGCCTACAACTTCGACGGCTACTGGAAGGACGTCGGCACCATCGACTCCCTGTGGGAAGCCAACATGGAAGTTCTGGGCAAGAACCCCGAATTCCAGATCCGCGGCGACAAGCGCTCCACCATCTACGCCCGCAACGATGCACATCCCTCTTCCTACATCGATGAGGATGCCAAGATTGCTGATGCATTCGTGGCTGAAGGCTGTGAAGTTTACGGCACCGTCAAGCACTCCGTCATCTCCGTCGGCTGCACCATCGGCGAGGATGCTCTGGTTGAGGACTCCGTGGTGATGCCCGACTGCGTCATCGAGTCCGGCGCCATTGTCCGTCACGCCATTCTGGGTGAGGGCACCAAGGTCTGCAAGAATGCCGTTGTCGGCGGCGCATTCGGTCCCGACGACAAGAAGCAAATCAGCGTCACTTCCAAGGATGCTGTTGTCGAAGCCAACACCGTGCTCCTGCCCGGTGAGATGCTGTAAGGAGGAACACCACTATGAACGTAATGGGTATCATTTTTGCCAATGACGCAACCATGGGCGAGCTGACCAGCAAGCGCACCATGGCTTCCCTGCCCTTCGCCGGCCGCTACCGCCAGGTGGACTTCCATCTGAGCAACATGGCTCACGCCGGTATCCGCCACGTCGGCATCATCTCCCGCCATTCCTATCAGTCCCTGATGAACCACATTGGTTCCGGTGAAGAATGGGGCCTGGAGCTGGAAGAGGCCGGTCTGGAATTCCTGACTCCCTTTGCCATGTCCACCTCCGCTTCCTACCGCGGCAAGCTGGAGAACCTGTACTACGCCATCAACTTCCTGCACTACGGTCCCGAAGATGAGCTGGTTGTCATGGCTGACTCCGCAGTTCTGGCAAACCTGGATCTGAACAAGATCCTGGCTGCCCACGTCGCTTCCGGCAAGGAACTGACCATCGTCACCAAGGCCGGCATCTGCAACGGCGAGAAGCAGATCGACCTGGCTCTGAAGCTGGGCGAGAACGGCGCCATCGCTGACATGGCCGTTGACTATGTGGCAGCAGCCGACTATGTTGCATCCATGGACCTGTTCATTATGAGCAAGGCATGGCTGATGGAGCAGGTCAAGGAGCATGTTGCCCACAACATGTACCACATGGACCGTGACCTGGTCATGGGCCTGTGGCAGCGCAACCCCGAGTCCATCAACATCTACGAGTTTGAGGGCATCGCCATGTTCAACGAGTCTGTGGAAGAGTACTTCTACAACTCCCTGTCCCTGATCAAGAAGGAAGTCCGCCGCGATCTGTTCGCCGGCGCACATCCCGTCTATACCAAGGTCCGCGACCGCGTTCCCACCTACTACGGCGAGAACTGCGACATCGAAGACTGCATCATTGCTGACGGCTGCATGCTGGACGGCGAGGTGGAGAACTCCATCCTGTTCCGTCAGGTCACCGTCTGCGAAGGTGCTGAAGTGGAAGACTGCATCATCATGAACGACTCCGTCATCGGCGAAGGCGCCAAGCTGAAGTACGTCATCCTGGACAAGAACGTCACCGTCCGTCCCGGCGCAAAGCTCTACGGCACTGCCAAGAATCCCATCATCGTCAAGCGGGGTGAAATCGTATGAGAATCGCAGTCTGCGCTTCCGAAGGCGCACCCTACGCCAAATCCGGCGGTCTGGGCGACGTAATGGAGGCACTGCCTGCCGCATTGGCCCGGATCGAGGGCAATGAGGTTGCGCTGTTCCTGCCTTACTACAACAAGATCAAGCAGAGCGAAAAGTATCCCGTGGAGCTGGTTGCCCAGTTCCGCGTGGGTCTGGGCTGGCGTCAGCAGTACGCAGGTCTGATGAAGCTGACGAACCGCAACGACGGTGTTCAGGTCTACTTCATCGACAATGAGTACTATTTCGGCGGCCGTACCGGCGCCATCTACGGCGATCTGGACGACGGCGAGCGTTACGCCTTCTTCTCCAGAGCCTGCCTGGATGCCATGGCCATCATCGGCTACATCCCCGATGTGATCCAGTGCAACGACTGGCAGACCGCTCTGATCCCCACCTACCTCAAGAGCGTTTACCGCAATCTGTTCCCCAACACCCGCTGCATGTACACCATCCACAACATCGAGTACCAGGGTTGGGCCGGTGGCTCCTTCTTTGACGATGTTCTGGGTCTGCCCTGGGAATACCGCGGCACTCTGGACATGGGCGGCAGCGTGAACATGATGAAGGGCGCCATTGAGACTGCCGATCTGGTCACCACCGTTTCCGAGACCTATGCCCGGGAACTGATGTATCCTTACTATGCCCACGGCCTGGACGGCATCCTGTCCAGCGCTGCATGGAAGCTCACCGGTATCACCAACGGTATTGACACCAATACCTTTAACCCCGAAACCGATGCTGCTCTGCCCGCTCACTTCAATGCTGAGACCTTCTCCGTCGGCAAGGCAGAATGCAAGGCTGCCCTGCAGAAGGAAGTTGGCCTGCCCGTTGACCCCGATGTGCCTCTGATGGTCATGGTCACCCGCCTGGCCGGCCACAAGGGTCTGGACCTGCTGTGCTACATCGCCCGCAGACTCCTGTGGGAAGAGAAGTGCCAGCTGCTGATCCTGGGCACCGGCGAGCCTCAGTACGAGACCTTCTTCAAGGATCTGGCTGCTGAGTATCCCAACCAGTGCGCTGCCAAGATCACTTTCAATCTGGGTCTGGCTGCCCGGATCTATGCCGGCGGCGATGTGTATCTGATGCCCTCCAAGAGCGAGCCCTGCGGCTTAAGCCAGATGAACGCCATGCGCTACGGCACCATTCCCGTGGTCCATGCCACCGGCGGTCTGAAGGACACTGTGCCTCCCTGCGACGAAAACGGCGAGGGCGGCCTGGGCTTCACCTTCCAGAGCTACAATGCCGACGACTTCCTGGCATCCATCAAGCGCTGCCTGAATCTGTACAACAACAACCGGGAAGCATTCAATGCCCTGGTCAAGAAGGACATGAGTCAGGACTTCAGCTGGAACGTGCCTGCCGGCCGTTACATGGAACTGTTCCATCGGATGCTGTCTATGTAATTCCATATTTTTGGGGCACCGCCTTTCGGCGGTGCCCTTTTTTGTCGGCATGGGCCGACAGCCAATGCGTTACGAACTGCCCCGGTCAAATAACAGCCTTCGGGCCCCTCGACCGGTCGCTATTGCCCGCTCGGCGTATGGAATTCGCCGGGACGCCCCGGCGGGCAGTGCGTTACGGACTGCATGGGTCAAATTTCAGTTTGTAGGGATGCGGATTGCCACGTCGGCCTTTCAGGCCTCCTCGCAATGACATGGAAACTTGGTGGCTGGCTGCGCTAAAAATGGTGCGGAATGTGTCGAATACTACTGTCATTGCGAGGAGCACGTAGTGCGACGTGGCAATCCGTTCTCCTCGATAAACTTGAACTTGACTTTATGAAACTTTCTTCTTCCAATTTGGAAGAAAATAGGCTATAATACCCATGGCAAGCCCCCTTAAACGATTACGAATACAGGAGACTACCATGAGAATTCTTTACGACAGCAAGCAACTGAAGCACAAGACCCCCTTCGGCACCCTGACCCCCGGCCAGGTCTGCACCATGACCATGTACGTACCTTCCACCGTGGGCGCCACCATGGTCAGCTGCATCATCAACCGGGAAAACGGCCACCATCAGCGAAACGCGGACCTGCCCTTCAAGGAAAAGCAGGGCCCCTACGATGTGTTCCAGGGCAGCTTCGAGCTGTACGATCCGGGTCTGTTCTTTTATTATTTCTATATTTCCCACAACCTCGGCGGCTTCCGCCTGTTCAAGCAGGGGGATCAGACCAACATGGAAGCCGGCGATATGTGGCAGCTCAGCTGCATCCCCGGGGATTTCCGCACCCCCGACTGGGCCAAGGGCGCGGTGATCTATCAGATTTTCCCCGACCGGTTCAACCGGGCCGGCAGCGTGGACTTAACCGGCAAGCTGGAGCCCTACACGGTCCATAAATACTGGCATGAGGACGTCCAGTGGAAGCCCACCCCCGAAGGAATCGTGCTGAACAACGATTTCTACGGCGGCAATTTCAAGGGCATCACCGCCGAAATGGACTATATTGCCTCTCTCGGCACCACGATTCTGTACCTGAATCCCATTTCCAAGAGTTTTTCCAACCATCGCTACGACACCGGCGATTACAAGGTCCCCGACCCCATGCTGGGAACCGTTGAGGATTTCAGGGAGCTCTGCGATGCCGCCCATGAGCGGGGCATCAAGGTGATCCTGGACGGTGTGTATTCCCACACCGGCTCCGACAGCCTGTACTTCAACAAGAACGGCACCTTCCCGGGACCCGGCGCCTACCAGTCCCCGGATTCTCCCTTCCGGAACTGGTACACCTTCTACCAGTGGCCCGGCAATTACCACTCCTGGTGGAATTTCGACACCCTGCCCACCATCAACAAGATGGATCCGGACTTCATCAAATTCATCATTACCGACGAGGACAGCGTGGTTGCCCACTGGCTGAAGCTGGGTGCCGACGGTTTCCGGCTGGATGTGGCCGATGAGCTGCCCGATGAATTCCTGAAGCTGCTGTACGACCGGGTCAAGCAGCTGAAGCCCGATGCGCTGGTGCTGGGCGAAGTATGGGAGGATGCCTCCAACAAAAAAGCCTACGGCCGCCGCCGGACCTATTTTACAAATGCGGAGCTGGACTCCGTGATGAACTATCCCTACCGCACCGCCATTCTGAACTTTATGCGGGGTTTCGACAGCGGCGCCAAGCTGAAGGAAACCGTCATGTCCATCGCAGAGAACTATCCGCCCCAGGTGGTTGCCTGCAACATGAATCTGCTGGGCACCCACGATACGCCCCGGATTCTCACGGCGCTGGTGGACGATTTTGACGGCAGCCGGGAGGAGAAGGCCAAGCGCCGCCTGTCCCGGAATCAGCTGGAGGTAGCCCATGAGCGGCTTCTGATGGCCTCCTTCCTCCAGTACACCCTCCCCGGCAGCCCCAGCATCTACTACGCCGACGAAGCCGGCATGGAAGGCTACAAGGATCCCTTCAACCGCCGCCCCTACCCCTGGGGCCGGGAGGACCGGGATCTGCTGGAGCACTACAAGCGGCTGGGCCAGCTGCGCAAAAGCTGCGCCTGCCTGCGGCTGGGCGATATTCAGTTCTTCGAGGCCGGCGACAAGCACCTGGGCTATTCCAGAAGCTACGCAGGCCGCACCGTGAAGGTCTTTGCCAACCGCAGCGGCGATCCCTGGGATATCCCCACCGGCAGGATCCTGCTGGGCTACAATCTGCAGATCGTAGCCCCGGACCATCTGACCCTGGGCCCCAGAGGCTTCTGTATCATCGAAGACTGATCCCTGCACACAAAAAAATCCCCTCCCGATTCGGGAGGGGATTTCTGTTTGAAAAGGATTACTTCACAGCAGGGCCGTTCATGGAAACGACAACACTGGGATCGGGCAGGTTCTCCACGTTGGAGTCCTTGATCAGATGCTTGGGGCAGACGGTTGCACACAGACCGCAGTTGGTGCACTTGGAGTAGTCGATGACTGCCAGGTTGTTGGTGACGGTGATGGCACCCTCGGGGCAGATCTTCTTACACAGACCGCAGCCGATGCAGCCGACGGTACAGCCGCGGGTAGTCACAGCGCCCTTGGCCATGGAGTTACAGGCGATGACCACGTTCCGGTGGGGCTCCACGGGAACGATCAGCTGGCGGGGGCAGACAGCGGCACAGGCCAGACAGCCCACGCAGCGGTCCTCGTTGACCTTGGCAACGCCGTTGACAACGGAAATGGCATCGTACTTACAGGCCTTGACACAGGTGCCGAAGCCCAGGCAGCCGTACTTGCAGGAGATGGGGCCGTTACCGCCGACCTTGGAAGCTGCGACACAGTCCTTGAAGCCTTCGTAAGTAGCCTTGCTCTTTGCACCGCGAACCAGATTGCCGTCCTTATCGTAGATCTTCTCGCCGGAGCAGCGGACCAGAGCCACCTTGCGGGTCACTTCGCCGGCCTCCACACCCATGATCTCAGCCATGGCCTGGGCGCACTCATTGCCGCCGGAGGCACACTTGCCGATGGGAGCTTCGCCTTTGAGAACAGCCTCTGCATAACCTGCACAGCCGGCATAGCCGCAGCCGCCGCAGTTTGCACCGGGCAGGCACTCATTCAGCTTGTCCAGGCGGGGGTCGGTCTCCACATAGAACACCTTGGAGGCGGCAGCCAGAACGGCGCCGAAGGCGACACCCAGACCGCCCAGAATTGCAACTGCAATTAAAATTTCACCCATGATTTTGCCCTCCTTAGGAAATGCTCAGGCCGGAGAAGCCCATGAATGCCAGGGCCAGGAAACCGGCTGCGATCAGTGCCAGAGGATAGCCCTTGAAGGACTCGGGGCTCTCAGCCTTGTCCACCCGCTCCCGGACGGAAGCAAACAGGACGATGGCCAGGGTAAAGCCCAGACCGCCGGCAGCGCCGTTGATGACGCTGATCAGGAAATTGTAGTTATTCTGCACGTTCACCAGCACCACACCCAGAACGGCGCAGTTGGTGGTGATCAGAGGCAGGAAGACGCCCAGAGCCTTGTACAGGGCGGGAACAGCCTTCTTCAGGAACATCTCCACCACCTGCACGATGGAAGCGATGACCAGGATGAAGGCCACGGTCTGCATGTAGCTCAGACCCAGTGCCACCAGCAGCTTATTGACCACGAAGCAGGCAGCGGAGGCCAGGGCCATAACGAAGGTAACAGCCATGCCCATGCCCAGGGCGGTGTCGATCTTCTTGGAAACGCCCATGAAGGGGCAGATGCCGTAGAACTTCACCAGAATGAAGTTCTGGCTCAGGAGAGCCGCGATAATAATACCGAGAATTGCATTGGCAGTCATTACTTAGCAGCCTCCTTATCTTTTCTAGCATTTTCCATCTTCCGGGTCATGTACTGGAAGCCGGCCAGGATGCAGCCCATTGCCAGGAAGCCGCCCACGGGCATGACCATCTGCATGGCCGGAACGCCCTCGGGCAGGATCCGGATGCCCTCGCCGCCATTGAGCAGGCCGCCGCCGAAGGTGCCGGAGCCCAGGAACTCACGGACCACGCAGACGATGACCAGCGCCACGGTGTAGCCGATGCCCTGGCACAGGCCGTCCACTGCGGAAGCCAGGACGCCGTTCTTGGAAGCAAATGCTTCCGCACGGCCCAGGACCATACAGTTAACAACGATCAGGGGGATGAACACGCCCAGAGATTCGGACAGTGCGGGAATGTATGCCTTCAGCAGCAGGTCGACAACGGTGACGAAGCCGGCGATGATGGTGATGTAGGCAGCGATGCGGATCTGATTGGGGATGACCTTCCGCAGGGCAGAGATCAGCACGTTGGAGCAGATGGTGATGATGGTAACGGCCAGGCCCATGCCAATGCCGTTGAAGAGGCTGGTGGTGATGGCCAGGGTGGAGCACATACCCAGCAGCTGAACGAACACGGGGTTCTTATCCAGCAGGCCGTCTTTGAACTGTTTCTTGAAATTCATTTACGTTACCTCCTTAACCCAGACCGGCCACGCAAGCCAGCGCGGCATTGACGCCGACACAGATGGCCCGGGAAGTGATGGTAGCACCGGTGATGGCATCCAGCGTGCCGCCGTCCTTGGTAACACCGACGGAGCCGGACTGGCCCACGAACTGGCCCCGGAAAGCTTCACCGGCGGAAGTCTGTGCAGCAGCGACGGCGCCCAGACCGGCAGTTTCGGTGTGGGACACAATGCTGATGCCCAGGACCTTGCCCTCGGTGTCAACGCCAACCATCATGGTGATGGTGTTGTCGAAGCCGGAGGGGAGCACTTCCAGCGCATAGCCGTTTGCGCCCTTGTAGACCTTGGAAACCAGGCCGCCCTGGTTGTCGAAGTTTGCCAGCTCCTCATCAAAGCCGCCGGGCAGAACTGCCTCGATGGCCTTCTGGGTCTTTTCGGCATTCAGCTGATCGATAACGGGCTTGGTGATGGAGTTGACGCCTGCCAGAGCAGCAGCCACGACGGCTGCGATGATGAACAGAGTCAGCGCCAGACGCAGAATGTACAGTGCGGTATTTTCAGTTTTCATTTCTTAGCCGCCTCCTTCTTGGGTGCGCCGAACTTCACGGGACGGCCGATGCGGTCCAGCAGGACCACGCAGCAGTTCATGATCAGAATGGCGTAGGAAACACCCTCGTTATAGCCGCCGAAGTAGCGGATCATGATGGTCAGAACGCCGCAGCCGATGCCGTAGACGGTCTGGCCCAGCTTGGTCAGAGGAGAGGTGACATAGTCGGTTGCCATGAAGATGGCGCCCAGCATCAGGCCGCCGGTGAACAGCTGGTAAGCCATCCAGGTGATCCGGTCCTGGCCCATGGGGAACAGGAAGCTCAGAACTGCCACGGTGCCGATGTAAGCCAGGGGGATCCGGGCAGTGATGACCTTGCGGTACAGCAGGTATGCAAAGCCGATCAGAAGCAGCAAGGCGGAAGTTTCGCCGATGCAGCCGCCCACGTTGCCCAGGAATGCATCCATAACGGATGCCTCGGGCAGCAGGCCCTGGTGCATATTGGCCAGGGGGGTGGCAGCGGTGACAGCGTCAGCTGCATTCAGGGGGTTGGCAGCATTCTCGAAGCCGACCTTGACCCAGGTGGACATGGCCACGGGCCAGCTGAACATGAAGGCACGGCCGGCCAGAGCGGGGTTGACGATGTTCTTGCCGATGCCGCCGAAGAGCATCTTCACCAGGATGATGGCGAAGGCATCGCCGACGATGATCATCCAGTAGGGAATGGTGGGAGGGCAGACGAAAGCCAGCAGCACGCCGGTGACGATGCAGGACAGATCGTAGGTCTTGTCGTTCTGCTTCATCAGATAGCAGTACAGCTTCTCGAAGAAGAATGCGGCAATGGCGGAAACCATGGTGACGGTCAGCGCCCGGAGGCCGAAGAAGTAAACGGAGCCGATCAGCGCGGGAGCCAGAGCGATCAGCACATCGCGCATGATGGTCTGGGTGGTAACGGGGGAATGTACGTGGGGAGAGCTGGAAATCGTCAGCTCATAGTAATATTTCATCTGTGCCATTTGACTTCCACCTCCTTATTTCTTGGCTGCGGCTGCAGCGGCCATACGGATCTGCTGCTTGCCGGAGCGGAAGGCCAGAACCAGAGGCACGCAGGCGGGGCAGGTGTAAGCGCAGCTGCCGCACTCGATGCAGTCCATAATGTTGGTAGCCTTCATTTCTTCCACATCACCGGTGTACAGAGCCTTGTACATCAGAACGGGCATCAGCTTCATGGGGCAGGCGTCGATACACTTGCCGCAGCGGATGCAGCGGGAATCTTCCACGCTGAACTTGTTGGCATGGCCCAGGATGGTGATGGCGTTGGTGCCCTTGGTGGTGGGCACGCTCAGGTCGTACTGGGTGACGCCCATCATGGGGCCGCCGGAGATGACCTTGTAGGGGTTCTCGGAATGACCCACAGCTTCCAGCAGGTCGTTGTAAGCGGTGCCGATGGGAACCATCAGGTTCTTAGGCTCCATGGTGATGTCGCCGGAAACGGTGACCACGCGCTTAATCAGAGGCATGCCCTCATAGACCACGTCATGGATGGCCATACAGGTGGCAGCATTGAACACGGCGCAGCCAACGGCAGCGGGCAGGCCGCCGGAGGGAACTTCCCGGCCGGTGACAGCATAGATCAGCTGCTTTTCAGCGCCCTGGGGGTACTTGGCAGGCAGCACATCCACGGTGATGCCGCCGTCGGGACCGATGGTCCGGCGGAGGATCTTGGCAGCGGTGGGCTTGTTGTCCTCGATGCCGATGTGGGCTTCATTCAGGCCGAAGATCTTCATGATGACCCGCAGACCGGAGATGATCTTCTCAGGATACTCCTGGCAGATCCGGTCGTCGGAAACGATGTAGGGCTCGCACTCGCCGGCGTTGACAATGATGGTATCCACCTTGCCGATGCCGGAGGAGAGCTTGACGTGGGTGGGGAAGGTTGCGCCGCCCATACCGACGATACCGCCCTCGCGGATGATGTTCATCAGTTCCTCAGGGGTCAGGGCATCCACTTCTTCCTGAGTTCTGGGCTTAATGTCCTCACACAGGGTATGCTGATGGTCATTCTCGATGACCACGCTCATCATGGTGGTGCCGCTGGAGTGGGCACGGGCTTCCACAGCCTTGACCTTACCGGAAACGGATGCGTGCACAGGGACGCACAGGCCCTGATTGTCGCCGATCTTCTGACCGACCTTGACCAGATCATTCTTCTTGACCAGGGGCTTGCAGGGAGCGCCGATGTGCTGGGACATAGGAATCACCAGAATATCGGGTTCCGGGAATTCCATGATCTTCTGCTCTTCAGCGTACCATTTATTTTCTTTGGGATGAATCCCTCCGAAAAAGGAAAACGCCATAACTGTCACCTCTTTCAAATATCGCGGCAGATTGACCGCATTGTATGCTGATATAATAACGCAAATTATTGATTTTGTCCATAGGCTTTTCAGCATTTTATACAAATTACGGGACAAAAAATACAGTCCTATCGATATAATTCGACAGTTTTTTCAAGTTTGTTGACCGCTCCCCTCCCGCCACCGGAAAGCCCCTTTTCCCCCTCCGGTCAGTTGGGTATTGCAAATCCGGACAAAAGCGGGTATGATATAGGTGTGAAATTATGGAATCAACGGAGGGCGCCATGGATTTTCAAATTGCAAAAGAAGAATACATGACCGCGCTGAGCCGCGGAAAGAAAGAGTTCAAGGAACTGACCGCAGAAGGAAAGTCCCCCCATCCTGCCGTTCTTGATGATATTCTGGGCGGAAGAGAGGGTGACGTGATCCAGGAACTGGGTCTGGTGGATATTCCCAGCAACCGGATCGTGGGCACCAAATCTGCCGGCCGGATCACCGCCTTCACCGCCTCCTTCCTGCCCCTGCTGGGCCCGGACAGCGAGTTCGCCATAAAGTGGTACACCCTCTGCCGGGACCATCTGGGCGAAACCGGCATCCGGGAGCCCATCCTCTGCTATGAGTATCTGGGCGATTTCTATGTCCAGGAGGGCAACAAGCGGGTTTCTGTCCTGCGCTATTTTGACGCCCCCCGGATTCCCGGAACCGTCAAGCGGATCCTTCCGCCCATGAGCGACGATCCCCGTATCAAAGCCTACTACGAATTTCTGGACTTCTATAAGGTATCCAAGCTCTACTCCGTCCAGTTCCGCCGTCCCGGCGACTATGCAAAGCTGCTGGCCTGCATGGGCAAGGAGCCCGGCGAAGTCTGGACCGAAGACGAGCGCCGTACCCTCAATGCCTACTTCCTCTATTTCCAGGAAGCCTTCCAGGCAGTGAATACGGATCATACGGATATTCTGCCGGAGGAGGCCCTGCTGCTGTGGCTGCAGGTGCATCCGTATAAGGATCTGGGCCGGATGACCGCCACGGAGCTGAAAAAATCCCTGGGTGCCCTTTGGCCGGATGTGATCTCCAGCACCCGGCAGTCCGAGGTCAAGACCGATCCCGATCCGGTGCCGGAAACCAAGCCCGGCATCATCACCCGGATCATCTCCTCCGTGCCGGACCATGTCCACCTGGCCTTCGTCCATCAGCTGGACCCCAAGGCCAGCGCCTGGGTCCTGGGCCATGAGGATGCCCGCCGGTATCTGGAAGAGACCTTCGGCGACAAGATCGTCTGCAAGAGCTATTTTGACGCCAACACCCCCGAGGAAATGGACCAGGCTCTGGAGCAGGCTGTGGCCGACGGCGCCCAGGTGGTCTTCACCACCGCCCCCAAGCTCAGCCGGGCCACCTTAAAATTCGCAGTCAAATATCCCAAGGTCCAGTTCTTCAACTGCTCCGTGGATCAGCCCTATTCCTCGGTCCGGACCTATTACGGCCGGATCTACGAGGCCAAGTTCATCACCGGAGCCATTGCCGGTGCCATGGCTCAGAACGACCGAATCGGCTATGTGGCCTCCAATCCCATTTTCGGCGTTCCCGCCTCCATCAACGCCTTCGCCCTGGGTGCCCAGATGACCAATCCCCGGGCCCAGATCGAACTGCGCTGGTCCTGCTGCGAGGGAAGTCCCCAGGCAGACTTCTTCCGGGACGGCATCCGGGTCATCTCCAACCGGGATGTGCCCACCCTCAATAAAATTTACCTGGAATTCTGCAACTACGGCACCTATCTGATGGATGACCGGGGCGGTCTGATCGCCCTGGCTTCTCCGGTATGGCTCTGGGGCGGATTCTATGAAAAAGTGGTCCGGGCCATCCTGTCCGGCATGAAAAAGGACGAAAAGAACCCCACGGCTGTCAACTACTGGCTGGGCATGGACTCCGGCGTCATCGGTCTGAATATGTCCGACCGGCTGCCGGAGGGTGTAAAAGCCCTGGCCCATCTTCTGGAAAAGAGTATCATCAACCACACCCTGGATCCCTTCGCCCGGAAGATCGTAGCCCAGGACGGCACCGTGAAAAATGACGGCACCGCCACCTTTACCCCCGATGAGCTGCTGCATATGGACTGGCTCTGCTCCAATGTCATCGGCTCCATCCCCTCCTTTGACGAAATTCTGCCCATCAGTCAGTCCATCGTCCGGGAACTGGGTATTTACCGGGATTCCATCCCTGCTGTAAAGGAGCCGGTGTGATGAAAATTCTGGCTGTTTCCGACGAAGAATGCGCTGCCCTGTGGGACTACTATACCCCCGGAAAGCTGGATGACATCGATCTGATCATCTCCTGCGGCGATCTCAATGCCGCCTACCTGTCTTTTCTGGTCACCGTGGCCAAATGCCCGGTGCTTTATGTGGCAGGAAATCACGATGTGCGCTACCAGATCAATCCCCCTGAGGGCTGCGATCCCATCGATGACCATTTTGTCATGTTCAACGGTGTCCGGATCATCGGTCTTGGGGGCTGCCGGAAATATCATCCCGGTCCCTACCAGTATACGGAATGGCAGATGCGCCACCGGATCCGCAAGCTCCGGTTCCGGCTCTGGCGGCATAAAGGCGTGGACATCGTGGTGACCCACGCGGCCCCCGCCGGTCTGGGAGATGCGGAGGATCCGGCCCACTGGGGCTTCCAGGCCCTGACGGATTTTCTGGACAAATACCGTCCGGCCTTCCTGCTCCACGGCCATGTCCATGTGACCTACGGGCAGAATGTACCCCGGGAAATCAACTATAACGGCACCCGGGTCATCAATGCCTTTGAGCGCTACATCATTGAGATCCCCGAAAAACCCCACCGGCCCAGGGACCATGGCCAGGTGATCTACAAAACCCACTATCATCCCAGCTATTTAGACGAATAAGAAAGAGGCAAACACCTATGTTTGAAGGTTATTCCCCCGAGACTGTGGATTTTCTCTGGGGCATCCGGCTGAACAACAACCGGGAATGGTTCCTGGAACACAAGAAAGATTATGTAAACTATCTGTATGAGCCCACCAAGGCCCTGGGCAGGGAGCTGTTTCAGCCCTTCATCGAAAAGAGCGGTGAACTGCTGAAGGTTTCCAGAATCTACCGGGATGCCCGGATGCACCATCCGGTGCCCTACAAGGAGAGTCTGTGGATCTGCATCCGGCAGGATGTGGAGTGGTGGGCGGAAAATCCCTGTCTGTACTTTGAGATCAACCCCGACGAAGTGCACTACGGCTTCTTCCTCTGGCGGGCCCGGCCTGCGGTGATGAAGCAGTTCCGCCGGGATATCGCCGCAAAGCCCGATGAATTCCTGGCTATGATTGAAAAGGTGGAGCGGGACACCGGCATCACCATCACCGCCGATACCTACAAGCGGCCGGAAAAATGCGACGATCCCCGGCTGGAGCGGTTCTACGGCTGGAAAGGCCAGATCGGCTGCACCGTCCATGAGCCCTTCTCCGAGGAGGTCTTCGGTCCGGGCCTGGCTGTCCGGGTGGGGGATCTTTTTGACAAGCTGACGCCCCTGTACGATTTCTTTAACAGATACAAAGTCTGATTCCAACCGTTAGGAGAGATACACCATGAAAAACACCGTCTTTACCGGCATGGCCACCGCCATCGTCACCCCCATGACCGAAACCGGCATCGATTACGAGGCTCTGGGCCGTTTCATCGAATTCCAGATTGAAAACGGCATCAATGCCATCGTGGTCATGGGCACCACCGGCGAAAACGCCACCATCGAGCCGGAGGATCAGAAGGAAGTGATCCGCTTCACCGTGGAAAAGGTGGCCAAGCGGGTCCCCGTCATCGCCGGCACCGGCACCAACAACACCGACCACGTGCTGCACAATACCAAAAATGCCTGCGAGGTGGGCGCCGATGCCATTCTGGTGGTCACTCCCTACTACAATAAGGCCACCCAGAGCGGTCTGATCAAGCATTTCACCGCCATCGCCGATGCTTCCACCGTTCCTGTGATCCTCTACAATGTCCCCGGCCGAACCGGCTGCGCCCTGCAGCCCAGAACCGTTGCCAAGCTTGCCGAGCATCCCAACATCGTGGGACTGAAGGAAGCCACCGGCAACATGAGCCAGATGGTGGAGCTGATGCATCTTTGCGGCGACAAGATTGACATCTACTCCGGTGAGGATGCCCTGACCGTTCCCATGATGGCCATGGGCGGCTCCGGCACCATCAGCGTGCTGTCCAATGTGGTGCCCAAAGAGGCCGTTGCCATGACCGATGCCTGCATCGCCGGTGATTACAAAACCGCTGCCAAAATGCAGTGCGATCTGCTGCCGCTGATCAATGCCCTCTTCAGCGAGGTCAATCCCATCCCCGCCAAGGCCGCCGTGTCCGCCATGGGCTTCGGCCGGGAGCATCTGCGGATGCCGCTGACCCCCATGGAAGAGGGTCCCCGGGCTGTCCTCCTGGAGGAAATGAGAAAGCTGGGTGTGAACGTATGAGAGCGATTCTGTGCGGTGCCAACGGCGCCATGGGAAAGCTGATCGATGCTGCCCTGGGAAATGAGGTCGTGGGCCGGGTCAGCATTGACGGCGAGAACAATGTCCCCAGGACCTTTGCCGAACTGGGAATTGTGGAAGCGGATGTGCTCATCGACTTTTCCCACCACAGTGCAGTTTCCGATGTGCTGGACTACGCCAAAAAGATCGGCTGTGCCGCCGTCATCGGCACCACCGGCCATACTCCCGAAGAAAAGGCGCTGATTTTCGAAGCCGCCAAAGAAATCCCCGTGTTTTTCTCCGGCAATATGAGTCTGGGCATCGCGGTGCTCTGCCGCCTGGCAAAGCAGGCTGCCGCCTACTTCCCCGATGCGGACATTGAGATTGTGGAAGTCCACCATACCCGCAAGGTTGATGCCCCCAGCGGCACCGCCCATATGCTCTTCAATGCCATCAAGGAGGTCCGGCCCAACGCTTACGAAAACTGCGGCCGTGCCGGAGAAGGCAAGCGGACAAAGGATGAAATCGGCATTTCCGCTCTGCGCATGGGCAATGTGGTGGGTGTTCATGAGGTCTACATCCACACGGGAAGCCAGTGCCTGACACTGAAGCATGAGGCTGTCACCCGGGCCATGCTTGCCGACGGCGCGGTGGATGCCGCCCGGTTTATGGTGGGCAAGCCCACCGGATTATACAATATGGAGTCCATTCTGGAGGGATAACCATGCAGGTCTATCACATGAACGGCGCAGGAAATGACTTTATGGTCATGGATGCCCGGGGCGGGAAATATGATTTCCACCGGCTGTCCTTAGAGTTATGTAAACTTACCGGAGCCGACGGCTTTATGGCCATCGATCACTCGGAAATTGCGGACTTCAAGCTCCATTTCTACAACTCCGACGGAAGCCGGGGCGAAATGTGCGGCAACGGCGCCCGATGCATCTGCCGGTTCGCCTCGGATCTTGGCATCGTCGGAGACGAAATGACTGTGGAGACCGATGCGGGCCCGGTGCCCGGCTGGCGGATCTCTGAAAGTCAGTTCCGGGTGAAGCTGAATAACCCCGGCATTCTGGATCTGCATCGCAAAGGCAATATTGCCTATGTGGAGCTGGGTAATCCCGGTGTGCCCCACGCGGTGGCAGAATACAAGGGGGATCTCTGGGCCGATGCGGACTGCATCTGGGACCACATGATGCAGCTTCGCCATGATCCGGCATTTCCCAAGGGTGCCAATGTGAATTTCTACCAGTGGGTCGGAGAAGGAGAAATCCGGGTGCTGACCTTTGAGCGGGGTGTGGAAGATTACACCCTGGCCTGCGGCACCGGCTGCGGCTCCATCGCCTCCGTGCTGTGTCTGGAGGGCAAGCTTCCCGGAGGACGGCTGCTGGCCCACAACCGGGGCGGCGATCTGACTGTCACCGCAGCATGCAGCGGCGATGCAATCACCTCCATCTTGCTGGAGGGCCCCACGGAAGTGGTCAAAGTTTATGAAATATAAGAAGCAGGCTCCCTCGGGAGCCTGCTTCTTTTCATCTTACAACCGATCAAATTACAGTTTGTCGGGATGCCCCGACGGGCAATGCGTTACGGACTGCCCCGGTCAAATAACATCCTTTGGGCCCCTCGACCGGTCGCTTGTTTCCGCTCGGCGCATGGAATTCGTCAGCCGGTATAATCCCTGCGGTGGTCAAATTACAGTTTGGCGGACAGTTCGCACTGCCCGATAACTCCCAATTTGAATTCCGCACCCTCGTATCGGGAAGAAACCCCGGATTCAGCACAATCCAAAGTCACGCCTCTGCCTGCCGGGGCATCCCGGCAAATTCCAATTTGCCGATTAGCTTTCCATCTGTTTGCCCAGGAATCTTGCCGCTGTCTGGGCCAGGACCTGGTCGGATTCGGACAGGGGCTTATCGTGCTCCTGGAGCAGCAGCATCACGCAGCCCATCAAATCACCCTGGGACAGAATCGGCGCAGCCACCCCCAGATGGTACTTTTCCGTCGCCTCAGAGGCCCGGATGGGGGTCTCTCCCTCCTGGTAGCGGTAGTATTTCCGCTGTTCCATCAGCCGGTCCAGCTCCGCCGAGTTTGGCTTGTCCATCAGCTCCCGCTTGGGCGCACCGCTGAGGGCAATGATGGAATCCCGGTCGGAAACCGCCGCGATGCACCCCGTTGCTCCGCCGATGGCCTCGCACATATGGGAAGCAAATTCCTGCAGATCCCCCATGGGGGAGTACTTCCGGAAGATCACGCCCCCGTCCTTTTCCGTATAGATCTCCAGGGGGTCGCCCTCACTGATAACATTGACATCGAAGACCTTGTCCTTCTGGTGGGTTGCCTTCTGGACGATACGGGTCAATGAGATATCCTCGATGCCTGACTTAAAATTTGCGGCAAGTCCCTCCAAACCGCATTTTAAGAGAATGTCGATATCCGGTTTCAGCTGAATGTCCAGGTGATCTTCGTAAACCTTGATGCGGTCGATGATCAGCTCCAGATCATTCCGCTCCAGTGTCTGCTTTTCCAGAACATCCCGGAACACATCCATGGTAGTCTTGGCGGAGCGGTTCACCAGAATAATGGTGTTTCGCTTGTCGGAGAGCATTTCAATCTGATGATTCAATCCGTCAATTTTCTGCATCAGCTCCGCTTCCAGCTCATCGTACAGCTCTTCCAGAACAGCTTCCTGTTCCGGCTTTTTCATGATCTCCCGGATGCGCTGCCGCTTGGTGGTTTTCAGTTCCTCCTGCAGCTGCTCCAGAATTTCAGCCAGATGATCGGCGGATTGCTCGGTTTCTGCAATATCGTCGTTTTCGTGGCTGAGCTCAGCATTCAGCTTTTCCAGCATGGCAGCAGAGTTTTCCATTACCCTTCGGATATAGGCCCGAAGCAGATCGTCCAGAACGTCCACCCGGATGTGGTGGCTAGTGCAGCCTGCCAGACCCCGACGGTGATAAGTGCCGCAGGTGTACGCAGGCTTCAGATCCCCACGGCTCATGGCAAACATGGGACTGCCGCAGTCACCGCATTCCAGAAATCCGGAGTACACATTGTCGTATTTTTTCACGCCCCGGTAATTGGAACGGGTGCGCTTTTCCCGTAGATCCCGGGTCACGGCAAAGGTGCGGTAGTCGATGATGGGCTGATGGTGATTCTCAATGACGATGTGCTCACCCTCATCCCGCTTCACATCCTTGCCGTTGATCTTGGCCCGGGTGTATTTAGCCTGCCGGAAGGTTCCAATGTAAAAATCATTGTCCAGAATGCCCTGAACCGTAACGATTGCCCACGCGGCATTTACCTTGCGGTTATAGGGCTTATTTTTTGTCTCTTTCCGCATCTGCTCACACATACGGGGTGTGGGGATGCCCTGCTCCGTCAGATAGTTGGAAATCTTCTTGTAGCCCCAGCCTTCCACATTGTATAGATGGAAGATTTTACGGACGATGTCCGCTTCTGTGGGGACAACCTCAAACTCATTGCAGTCGTTGATGATGTAGCCATAGGGAGCGGCACAGATCCATTTTCCATCCAGCTGACGGCGGCGGATCACATTCTTGACTTTCTTGGAGGTGTCTGTGACGGGCATTTCGTTGATAAGGAACTGGAACTGAATCTTCAGCCAGTCGTCATCGTTGGGAAAGTCGATGCCATCGCCAATAGAGATTATGCGGACACCGGCATCTCTCAGATCCTCCAGCTCCACCAAACCACGGGAGTTTCGGCGGGAGAAACGGGAGAAATCCTTGACTACCAGAATGTCATATTCGTGGCTGATCAGCGCTTTGCGCATGGTCTGATAGCCTTCCCGCTGCTCAAAGGTGTAGCCGGAGCGGTCCCTGTCTTCAAAGAAGGTAAGGCTGCTGCCGGGAAATTTGCTTTTTACAAAGTCCTCTATGATCGCCTTTTGGTTTTCAATGGAGACATTATCTTTGGTTTGTTCATCGTCCACCGAGATGCGGGTGTAGCCCGCTATGTTGTAAATTGAAGTCATATTGGCCTCCATTCAATCTTATCTGTCTATTGTATATCTCTTATAGACAACATTGTACAATATGCATTTTGAGATTGCAAGAGGAAAAATGCGGAAGATCGTAACAATCTTCCGCATTTTCGCTTCTCTCACCGTTCCGGCTGGACAGACACTTTCGTTTTCTGCTCCCGTTCTCTCTGAACGGCCAACTCCGCACAGCGCTTCTTGTTATATGCCAGCAACGCCAATGTGCTTTCAAACAAATCCTCCTTACCGGAGTGATAGACGGCAACCAAGTATTTTTCCTTCTTCCATTTGGGATACAAGGCTTTCAGGCGGCGCTGGAGCTCCTGATCCTGGGATTCCGCCTTTGTCAGCCAGACGGAAATGATCTTCTTTTCCTCGTTACGCTCAATCTCCATGGAAACCGCCTCCTTTTCTCTGGATAGTATTTCCAATCTTTTTACTTTTGATGCGAATAAGCGTTCTCTCCTTTTTCAGCAGTACGGTACTGCGCGACAATTTCTTTAGGAATCGCATCCATGGTCTGCCGGAGTGTTTCCACCATGTGCTGCAGGTCATCCAGTTCCTGCACTTTCTTCTCCAGCTCCAGCTGGCGAAGGGCACTGGCCTTGCTGCTGTTGACCTCTTTCTTCAGATCCGCAATCTCACTGCGCATCTCCTTGGCAGCTTTGCTAGTTTTCTTCAGCTTGGTCATCAGCTCCTCCACCCCGGGGACATATTCATCCAGCAAAGTGGCAATTTCCTTGGATTTGGCTTTGGCGTTGAGGGGATTCATCTCAGACAGAAGCTGCATCAGCTTGTCCTTCTGCCGGTTCAACCGGGCAGCCTGCTTGAACATTCGGGGCGGGATATGGGTTCTTCCGGTAAGCCTGGCAGATTCTCCCCGTTCAAAATCGGGGTATTTCTTCACCATGTAGCTCCAGAATTCATCCTGCCATTGGGTCAGACGCTTCTTGTTTCCCACGATTTCCTTTGCGCTGAGCCGTCCATCGGGAGTGATGGGGACAAAGCAAAGGTGCATGTGGGGAGTCTTCTCGTCCACATGCACCACGGCAGAAATATAAGTATCGGGGTTCTGCTTGGATTTCATAAAATCCACCGCATAGGAGAAGAACTCCCGGATTTCCTTGCGATTCTTTTTCTCAAAGAATTCCGGGCTAGCGGTAATCAGTACCTCCACAGCGGTGACACTGTCCTTCCGGACCCGGCAACCATTCTCCCGGATAATCCGGTTGGAAATATCACGGTATTTACCATCAGGGGTGACAGGGTGGAAATTGTGCTTGCTCAGTTCCGTCTTAATATCCGGATTGCTGGCGTAGGTTTCCTTGGTTCTCTCGTTATGCGCTTCGATCCGACTCACAGTGGGACCTTTATACTTGGCGAACCGCAGGATCGCATATTGTGCTTTCATTCCTTTTCTTGTACCTCCTTGGCTCGTTTCGATAAATACCGGCCGCATTCAATCACCAGTACCCTGTACGCCTGCTTGCAGTTATGTACACATCGGCGGCAAAGGATGTTGTATTCCACACGGCCTCGTTCGTTCAGGAACAGGGATAGTTCCTGTTTCCTCTTTTTTGACATTCGGGGCATTGCGGCCCTCCTTTCAAATTGCTGTTGTGTTTCGGTGTCATTTCCGGTGTTTTTCACCTCTGTAAGGGCCGAAAAAATCCGCAGGGGTATAAACACACAGAGCCTCCCGATACTGCAATACTGTATATTTTCGGGGTAGCTCACTTTCCGGAAAATTGACAGCTACTTTGAAACATGTGTACCGTACGTACGAAGCCAGCCCGGTACGCTTGTACGCACGGTACACATAATTGCGGGTTCTTACGTAAAAACCTTTACGAGCGGTTCAATCCCCCAAAAACCTCTGACTCTGCGATTTCCCTGATTCATCACATTGTTGCTGTATTCCAGATTGTAGTCCTTCTCATGTTGGATGAGGTAGCTGCTGAAGCTTCGGGGTGCCAGGGGCTTTTCCGAATTCTCGCTGCACCACAGGGTATAAATTGCATAGAAGTCAGTGGATGAGATCTCGGCATCTGACTTGAATCGAAAATAGCCTTCTGACTCCATGAATTCCACAATGTTGTTGCCGTCCCGGATCGCTTCCTCCCGATTTGCCTTGGTTCGCTCACTGGTGGTAAAGTGGAAATTCTGCTGAATCAACCGTCTAAGACCTTCCAGCGCCCACAGGAGGATACCCTCGGCTTCCGCGCACATCTTTTCTGCGATAAAGGGATCGTCATATCGGTCTTTCTCCTTTTCCTTTACGGAGAGAATCAGCTGGCGCCGGAAAAAGCCCTCGCTCCGGTCATAGAGGGATTTCATCACACCGTTTCCAAACACCATAAACCGGGAGTACAGCCAGCCCTGGTAGCTCTGCTTTCCTTTTTTCTCCAGATCCAGAGGCTGCTCTGCTGTGACGATAGTTTTGATGTAGTTGGTCTGGGGCAGGGCCTCCAGCTTCATATCATCATCCACCATGGCAAGCAGATGCTCCAGATCTGCTCTGGCAAAGGGATTGGTCTCTACCTTC
Organism: Oscillospiraceae bacterium; assembly: GCA_015068305.1. Lineage (GTDB taxonomy): Bacteria > Bacillota > Clostridia > Oscillospirales > Oscillospiraceae > Faecousia. The sequence continues at coordinate 121,109 of SVKV01000001.1, read as the reverse complement.
TGAATGGAGCCGTTGCACATGTTGTCACCCAGCAGTGCCCGCATCACAAGGCCCACTCTGGATTTTCCCTCGCCGCCCTTACCGACCAGAAACAGCATCTGCTGCCCCTTATTGGAGGGAATCAGACAGTACCCCATGTATTCCTGCAGCGTGGGGATATCGTCCTCATGCAGCAGCTGGCTCACAAACTTCAGCCACTGTACCGGCTCCGGTGCATCGGGGTTATAGGCAACCGGCAAGCGGTTCATGCAGAAATCCCTGGATTCTTCAAACTCACCGGACAGGTAATAGGTACCGTTGGCAAGGAAGATTCGGTCCGTATAGGTGGGCAGAGGCTCCGAGTAGGCCAGTACCCGCATGGTATCCAGCAGATTGGTGATCTTCTTGGGGATCCCGGCAAATACATAAGGTGAGATCCATTCGAGAATCTTTTTCTTCAGCTTGTTTTCATCGGTCACCCGCCCGTCGGTGGTGAAGAACGTCCCGTGGATACAGATCATCGGGTGCTGCTCCAGAAAAGCTTTGCAGAATTCCAGTTCATTGATCTTATCCCCTGCGAGCCATTCAGGGCCAAAGGGACTCTCAAGAACAATGTCCGCCATTTCCGGATTCCTCATTTCTTTTACAGACGTTCATTTTTGTTACCTCCTCTTGATTTTGTAACACGTAATTTTGCAGGCGATGGATTCGGTCATCTTCTAATAGAAGCTCCACTGCCTGCTTGCGCCGCCAGGGATCCGCATCCATCATTTCATCAATCAGATGAGCGATGAAGCTTTCCCGCTGACACCCTTCCACGAATCTATCGTGGAAAGGTTCCTTAGGCTTTTGGGGTGCATAGTGTTTCTTCCAGGACCGCAACAGCCTCTCATACTGCACCAAAGCAAAAAGGCAGCGCTGCTCCGTAACTCGAAGCGGTAGCGGGAGAAATTCAAGCGTCACACTATGGCTGCGGCCAAAGATTTAATAGAGCGCTCGATTACGCGGAATGAAAATTACAAGTCACTCTGACTCCGCTTCATCATTTTACGGAAGAACACAAAGAAAGTAATGGTTGTGATCGCTGCAGCAACAAAATCACTGACCGGCTCCGCAAGGAACACCGCAAATACTTTATCCTCAAAGAAATTAGGCAGAATAAAGATCAACGGAATCAGCAACAGCAATTTACGCAGACATGCAAGGAACAGACTTGCTTTTGCCTGTCCCAGAGCCATAAATGCCTGCTGGCAGCTGAGCTGGAAACCAATGGAGAAAACACATGCCGCAAAGATACGGATTGCCCAAGTGGTGTACTCGACCAGCGCGGTATCACTGGTAAAGACACCGGCAAATACATGGGGTGCGGCCATTAACAGAAGCCAGAATACGGTGGCATAACCAACACAGACGAAAAACTGGCAGTAGAACGCTTCTTTGACCCGGTCAAATTTCTTAGCACCATAATTGTAGCTGATCAGAGGCTGTCCACCCTGGCAAATTCCGGACATTGGCATGGTTACCAGTTGGTTGATGCTGGTGAGCACTGTCATAGCACCAACAGCCAAGTCACCACCATACCGGGACAGGCTGGAAGAGAAGCTGACAGACAGCAGGCTCTCTGTGGATGTCATCACAAAGGAAGAAATGCCCAAAGCAAGACAGGGCAGGATCACGCTGGGAACCAACTTCATATTGGCAGGCTTCAGCTTCAAAATTGTCTTCTTGCCTGAGAGGAAACAGAGAATCCAAATAGCGCTGACTGCCTGACTGAGTACTGTTGCAATCGCTGCGCCTGCAACGCCCATATCAAATCCGAAAATAAGAATGGGGTCCAGTACGATATTGATGACCGCGCCAATAATGGTGGTCAGCATGCTGGTCTTGGCAAAGCCCTGGGTTGTGATAAAGGGATTCATACCCATCACAATCAGCACGAAAATACTTCCCAGAATATAAATTCTGCCATACTCCAATGCATAAGGCAGTGTGCTGTCACTTGCACCAAACAACTTCTGGAGTGCTGGTGCAGCAGCATAAAGGATCACTGTCAGCACAATGGAAAAGGCCACCAGAACAGTAAAACAGTTGCCGATGATTTTTTCTGCGTCTTCCTGATCCCCTTTACCCATAGAAATCGCAGCCCGTGGTGCACCACCGGCACCGGGCATCATAGCAAAAGCAGTGAGCAGCATCAAAATCGGCGTGAATAAGCCAACACCGGTCAAAGCAGTTCCACCAATACCGGGGATATGGCCGATATAGATTCGGTCAACAATGTTATATAAGAGGTTGATGAGCTGTCCGACAACTGCTGGGACGGCCATCTGTACCATCAGCTTTTTGATGCTGCCGGTACCCATATTTTGCTGTGCAGAATTAGATGCCATTGCGATGTGCTCCTTTCGAGTTGAAGAATGCTGTGCGGCTGTTCAGTTGATAAGCGTTACGGCTGCTTCTCCCTGTCCAGCCGTATCAGCTCCACCATTTCCAACTTCTGTCCATTCTTCGGTGGGGGCACGCTCAGCATTGGGAGCGCCCTCACCTTTAGAGAAAAAGAGGTGGATATTACTTCAAAAGCGCATCCATCTTATACCTTCAGATGAATACGATTTAGTTTCTGATTCAACTCCATCAGCTGTTCCTTTGTAACAGGAATCCGAAGCATGCCGGTCAGCAGGTTGACCATACGCAGAACACTCTGGGAATCCAGCACCCCTATTGCTCTGGGATCAGCGGTCGGACCCAGAATGGGTTTGAGCAGATTGCAGGTTTCGTCCATTCCGGCACTTGCAATAACGGTTCTAACCTTCGTATTCAGGCTGCAGCAGCCTTCCACCTCGGTAATGTCCCACCAGTTCAGCACCGCGCCCTTTTCCTTCAGGATGTAATCAGGATTGGGTTCCGGAACCTTATGGATGACGCTTTCATCTTTCCATTCGCCTGCGACGGCAGTCAGATGGGTGGTGCCCACATTGGGAACCTCAAAGCGGAAGAAGTGGTCCTCCGCTACCTTCACACCCAGAGAAACACCGTTTGCAAACAGCTCCACAGAAGGCTGGTTGGAATAAACAGTGACCTTCGTCACATCCTCCACCCGGTCAACGTAGCGCTTGCCGCCGATATGGACAAAGGGCGCATCGGACAGCCATGCCTTATAGGCGTAGAAGGAGTCCTTCTTATACTTGCGGTCAAAGGTCACCAGGCCCTTGTGATTCTGGCCATCCTCGCCGCCTTCGTTACGTCCGTCCGCACCGAAGTCGAACATATTCCACACATGGGTGGCCCACAGGTACTTCCGGGGGAAGAGCTGCTTGATGACTTCCTCGTGGTAAATTGCCTGGTACTCTTCGGAGTAATCACCGGGTTCCGGTCTGGAGTTGTGCCAGTTCAACGCCTCGCAGCCGTATTCGGAGACACCAATGGGGATGTCAGGGTGGTCAGCATGGAATTTGTCAAACCAGGTACCATAGTCACTCAACTCGCCGCCATACCAACCGAAATACTGGTTATAGCTGACGCAGTTGGGAATGCGCAGGTATTCATGATCGGTGTCGCAGGCAGAAACTGCTGCCAGAGTGGTCAGTCGGGTCTTGTCCAATTCATGGCAGATATCATTCAGCAGCACATGATTGGGCACCACCTGATCATCCATGCCGTTTCCTGCATTGATCTCATTGGAAAGTCCCCAGACTACGACGCTGGGATGATTGTAGTTCTGGATCACCAGCTCTTTCATCTGAGAGACAGTGTTTTCCACACCGTCAGTCAGGTGCCCGGTGATATAGGGAATCTCTGCCCAGATCACCATGCCCCGCTCATCGCACAGGTCATAGAAATACTGGTCATGCTGATAGTGGGCCAGACGGATGGTGTTGGCTCCCACCTCGCAGATCAGATCCATATCTTCTTCATGATGCTCAGGAAGCAGCCCGTTGCCGACTCCCCACCGGTCCTGATGCCGGGCGACACCGCGCAGGGGATATTCTTCGCCATTGAGGATGAAGCCACGTTCCGGATCCACTGCAAAACTGCGGCAACCAAAGCGGGTCGTTACGCAGTCCAAAACGGCTTCCCCATCCAGCAGCTGAACACTGGCGGTATACAGATAAGGATCCTTGCGGCCATGCCACTTGTGGGCATTTTCGAGGACAAAGGAGGCCTTTGTATCGTCAGAAACAGCTTCTGCCACAACATGGCCCGCGGCATCCTTCAGGGTGTACTTCAGCTTCTGGCTTTCCTGCTTGTTCTTGACCCAGACTTGTACATCAACATTGGCATGATCGCCGTCCATGACAGGCGTAACAGTCAGACCGCTGCCACCGAAAAATTCCAGATCAAAGTGGCTGGCAGGTACCGCAATCAGATTGACATCACGGTACAATCCGCCATAGAAAGTGAAGTCTGCAGTCTGGGGATAGACCGTCTTGTTGGGGGCATTGTCCAGTTCAAAGACGATAAGATTCGTATCCGCAATCTCGGCGGAAACATCCACACGCCATGTGGAATAACCGCCGTGGTGCTCTGCCATCAGCTTTCCGTTCCAGTAGACCTTGGCGGAGGAGTTTGCACCCCGGATTTCCAGGAAATACTTTTCTCCCTTGGGAAGGTCCAGCTTGTCAATGGACTTGGCATAAAAGGCCGTGCCGCGGTAGTAATCGCCGTTGCCGTCCTGACCATCAATGGCATTCCAGGAATGAGGAAGATTGACAAAATCCCAGTCCTTGGGAACTTCTGCGGGAACCGCACCTGCCGCTTTTCTGAATGCCCACTTGCGATTCAGATTCATAACATTACGCATACAAATTGACTCCTTTCACGAGTTGAAGGATAAGTGAAGGGCGGCACGGCAATCACCGCGCCGCCCTTCTGGCTAAAGAGGAAGAATTAGTTATTATTCAGCAGCGACCTTCTTGGCTTCGGCGGCTGCGCGCATCTTTTCACGGACTTCGGGGGTGATGTTCCACACGAAGCGGAATGCCAGCCAGGAGCCCAGAGCAAAGATGCCAGGCAGCAGGACACACAGAACCTTGATACCAGTCAGAGTGCTTGCAGCCTGAACAGCCAGATTGGCATCGTAGCCGATCCAGCCCAGCATCAGAACGCCCAGAGAGTTACCAATGGTGGTGCCCACGCGACGGGACAGGCTGAAGGTGCCGTAGATGGAGCCTTCAGTACGCTTGCCGGTAAGGTACTCGTTGTAGTCGATGGACTCGCCCACCAGACCATACTGCTGCTGGGTAGAAATGGACACGAAGGAACCTGCAACTGCGCTCCAGACCAGGTGCACAACGGCAGGAACATTCATTACCAGATGCATAACAAACAGAGCCACATACAAAATAGTACCGATCATCAGACCGTGACGAATGAAGCCTTCCAGGCCAAACTTTTTGGCCATCTTGGGTGCCAGACCCAGGAAAACAAAGGCCAGAGGCATGCTCAGCAGGGAGGCCAGGCTCATCAGAGCCAGGTTGCCCAGAACGTCGGAGTACATATAGGTGCCCAGGGAAGTTGCTACAGACTGCTGGGTGCAGATGCAAACACTGTGCAGGCACAGAGCCAGGAATGCCCGGTTGTTCTTGAAAACGCCCAGAATATCAGTGACCTTGATCTTATCGGCATCAGACTGGGAAGCGGCAACGGGCTCGCTGCGCTCCTCCGTCCACAGGCAATGCAGCAGGCACATCACGAAACCGACAGCTGCAAAGATCACGGAGCAGACCATGTAAGCGGTGGGATTGGTATCGCCGAAGTAGCTCAGGATCAGGGGAGCGGTCATAACGGGAACCAAAGAACTGACGGTGGATCCGAAGCCACGGGCAGAGGACAACTGGGCACGCTCTTCATCGTTCTTTGCCATGGAGGACAGCAGGGAGCCCATGGGAATGTTGAACATGGTGTAGGATGCCTCGTATGCGATCTTACAGAAGAACAGAACTACCAGCATCGTGGTTCCTTCAAAGAAGGTAGGAACCGTGAAGAAGATAATGGCTGTAACTGCAATCAGCGGAGTAGAACGCATCAGCCAGGGGCGGAACTTGCCCTTGGGGTTGCGGTTTTTTGCAAAGACCTTGTCCATCAGAGCGCCCATCAGAGGATCGTTAACAGCATCCCAGATGTTCCAGATCAGCAGGATGGTTGCCATGATGGTGGTGTCAATTTTCAGGACATTGATGTAGTACCGGGTTGCATACATGCTGACGATGGCAAAGGTCATACATGCACCGGCATCGCCCATACCGTAACCCCAGATATGCTTACGGGTCAGGGTAGAGGTGGTGTTCTTGGGTTTCTTTCCCATAGAGTTTTTCTTCCTTTCTTATTTTCCGTATTTTCTGAACATTTCTGCCCAATTATGATATCATTATATTTTACTGGATCTTAATTCAACAGGACAAAAGCGAGGTTTTGTCACACGGGGAAAGCAACAAAATGTCGGAATGGAATTTGTGAAAAATACCAAACAAATAGAATGGTCATTTCATGCTATAATGCAGGAAACGAGGTGATTCTATGTACAAACAGTGCAAATCCAACCAGTCTGCCGAACGCCAGGCATATATCGCTGACTGTCTTCAGATGTTGATTCGTGAGAAAAGCTATGACGAGATCAGCATTACAGAACTGTGCCAACGCTCAGGGGTTCCCCGAAATACGTTCTACCGGTATTTTGCTGACAAAGAATCTGTCCTGAAATACCTGTTTGACCAGTCTATGTATACCCTTTTGGAAAAGGTGATGTACGCATATGAATCCAATCAAGAGATGGAATTGGTAGATGGTATTACTTGTTGGTTACAATATTATCGTGAAAACGATTCTCTATGGGATGTCTTTAAGGAGTCCAGGCACAATATCCTGTTTGGCCAGCTTGTCCGGTTCTACGGAAAGCTATCCGATTCTTTTTATAAGCTGGACTTTAACAACCAGCATACCAAGTATCTGATTTTCCTTGCTTATGGGATGCAGGGCATTCTGGATGTTTGGAAATACAGTGGCTATCGGCAATCAGAAAAAGAACTCGCGTCACAAATATTGAACGTCCTGAAGACTCCCATGAAGGATATTCTGGCAACCGGCGCACGGGTGGAAGCTGTTATGTCTGAAGTAAGCAATCAGGACTTTTTCACGGAATAAGCGCATTTTGACCTGTACAGTAATAACAACGCATGGAAAATCCCCATCCGATGGATGGGGATTTCGTGCGCTATTTGCTAGGATTTGACCTATATCGTACCAAAAAGATTTGCACACCAATTTTGGGAAGCGATTTTAGAGAACTCGGAATTCTTTTTTATCTGTTCCGAGTTCTTCTGCGGACACGGTTAATGTGGCAATCCCTGCCTCTGTTCCGGATCGCAGGATCGCCAGAGCGGTACCCTTGTACAGCGTGATTTCGCCCTTTGTATAGTTCTCCTCCGTACAGCCCCGGCCGGTGCCGAAAGCAACCAGCTGCGCAGCACCTTCAGCCTTTACGGTGGTCTTGGCTTCCACATAGGGAACAGGATTGCCGTTTTTGTCCACGGCTTCCACCTTCACAAAGCACAGGCTGTCACCATCCGCAGTCAAAACTGTTTTATCCGGGGTCAGTTTCAGACCGACAGGCTTTCCGTAGGTCTCCAGCTTATCCCGGCTGACTTCTTTTCCGTCCGTATAGCTGATGGCTTCCAACACACCGGGTTCATAGGTCAGACTGAATTTTGCGGTATTGCGGGCCATTTCTTTTCCGAGGGACTTGCCGTTCAGCAGCAGTTCCACCTCGTCGGCAGAAGAATAGACTTCTACCTCAATGGGGCTGCCCGGTTCTATGGGCCATGTCCAGCTATGGGCACAATCTGTCCAGCCGTAACGGCCTACCAGTTCCACTTTGCCGTAGTGCAGGGGATCTTTTACTGCAATATAGGTTTCCTCGCTGCCCCAGACAATACGCTTAAAGGCCAGTTGGGGTTTCGGGAAGCCACAAAGATCAAAGTCACCACAGTTAGCCAAGCGCCAGGGATACTGGGAATAGCTCATCATCTGGGCTGCCTGCTGTACCTGCTCCTTTTCCACATGAACTACCTTTCCAATGCCTGCTTCGCCGAGATAGTCGTGGCTGGTCCACTCAAAATCGCCGATCAGGTACGGATACTTTTCCACATCTGCCCAGTATGCCTCAATTTCCCGGGGTTTGCTCTCAGTAGCGAGAATGACCCGGTTGGGGAACAGCTTTCCTGCTTCTTCGTAGTGATAATTGAGGTAATTGTAACCCACAATATCCCAGGGAGCGGCAAAGGCTTCTGTGTAATCGTTCCAGATGGAACGCCCGTAGTCGCTGTCCAGATTGCTGATGGAGCCGCCGGACTTCATGGCGGACTGCATCAGAGACTGCCAGAATTTGCCGCAATCCTCGTCGTCCAGACCATTGAAGAAGGAGCACAGGGCTCCGGCAACAGGCCGGGTAGCGTCCAGATCCCGTACCTTGGCGGCGAGGGCAGCGCTGGTTTTATAGCCGTCCGACAGGCCGCCCTGCTCCGGCAGTTCATTGCCGATGCTCCAGATGGCGACACAGGGGTGGTTTCGGTCGCGCTTGATAAAGGCCTCCAGCTCTACCATTCCCTCTTTTTCGAAGAACTGGCTGAAATCATAGAAATTCTTGGGCATATTCCAGGTGTCGAAGGCTTCATCGAACACCAGCATTCCCAAGCGGTCGCAGGCTTCCAGCATCTCAGAGGAAACCGGATTGTGGGCAAAGCGCAGGGCATTAAAGCCGTTGTCCTTATGGAGCTTTACCTTGCGGTACTCGCTGTCATAGAAGGAGGCGGCACCCAGGATACCGTTGTCGGAATGGATGCAGCCGCCTTTCAGCTTTATGCTTCTGCCGTTGAGCCGGAAGCCATTTCTGGCATCCACCGTGATCTCCCTGACACCGAAAATGGTTTCAGCGGCATCCGTGATCTCATTGCCGTCGGTCAATTCCGCCCGGATGGTGTAAAGCCGGGGATCGTCAATGTCCCAAATTTCAGCGTTCTCAAAGCACAAGGTTGTGCGGCAGACGGCGGTTTCACCCGCAGGGACGAAGACTCGGATTCTGCCCTCCGCTGCAGGAGCCTGTCCGTCTTCCGCAGAAGCAGTTAGACTGACCCAGCGGTAAACATCCTCGCCGGTGTGATTTTCGACTGTTGTTTCCACGGTGACAAAGGCATCGCCATTTACCATATGGTCCACATGGGCATAAACTCCCTCCACAGCAAGGTGAACCTTAGGCGCATGCAGCAGCTGCACATGGCGGTAGAGTCCGGTGCCGGGGTACCAGCGGCTGTTGGGGCCGGCATCTGTTCCGACAGTGACTGTCAGACGGTTCTGTTTTCCAAAGGTGAGGAATCGGGTGATGTCCACATCAAAAGGGGTATAGCCATAGTGATGGTGACCTGCAACATGACCGTTTGCGACGATTTTTGCCAGACCGGCGCAGCCGTCAAACCGGATCAGTACCCGTTGTCCTTCCCAGTCGGCGGGAATATCGAGCATCTTGGTGTAGGAAACGATGCTGCCTTCATAGCAGCCGCCGTTGACACCGTTTTTGGCCTTGGGCGTTACATCGGTTTCGATCATGTAGTCGTGAGGAAGATGCACCGTCCGCTTCTGGGCAGGCATACCGGGAATGTTGCTGGGTTCTCCCGGTTGGAGTGTCCAGTCCCGATTGATATCCATTCGTCTCATAGATTATTCTCCCTTCGTGTAGCTGCCCAGGAAGCGAAGGCTTTCCTTGGGGATACGGGTCTGTCCGTTTTTGCGGTCCACGGCAATCAGTCCAAACTGCATCGCAAAGCCCTTCTGCCATTCAAAATTATCCATCAGACTCCAATAGTAGTAGCCTTTCACGGGAATGCCCTCGTCCACACAGGCCTGCACACCGTCAAGCGCGCGGCGGATGTATTCCACCCGGCGGGTGTCGTCGGCGGTGGCGACTCCGTTTTCGGTGACGATCAGGTCGTTATGGAACACCTTGGAAACTTCCCGAATGACATTTCCAATGGCTTCGGGATAGTATTCGTAGCCCATCTGGGTGGTTTCCGCCCCGTCCGGCGCCGGCAGGGTTCCGTTTTCATCGAACCGGGTGCGGGTGTAGTTCTGAACGCCCAGAAAATCGTCGTTTTCGATGTAGGGAAGGTAGTGCAGCAGTTCGTCGTCCCATTCCTTTTGGGCAGCCGCCTCGCCGCCGGGCAGGGGCTGCATATCGTGCAGGCTCAGCGTCAGACCTACCTTCATATCCGGGAACCGTTCTTTGATCGCCTTCTTCGCAGCCTGATGGGCCTTCATCACCAAAATGTCACCCTCCGGGGTGCGGCCGGAAACAAAGGTCTGGGGGTTGGGTGTACCGAATGCAGCCACATTTTCTTCTGCCGTAAGCTTCTGGTTTGCCATCAGCTGTTCCAGATTGATGCCGACCTGCACACTGGAATCTGCCTGCCCGGCTTTCATTTTCGCAGCAGCAGCCATCATCTGCTGCATATAGCGCTTGGCAACCGCAGCCACCTGAATACCCATATTCGCCTCGTTGATGGTACAGATATAATGCAGTTCGCTGCCCAGCTCTTTTGTCACAAAGGCAGCATAACGAGCAAAGTCCTCCACCACAGTTTCGGCCTCCCAGCCGCCCTTGCGGATCAGCCACACGGGGCTGGAGAAATGGTGCAGTGTTACGATGGGTTCCACGCCGTTTGCCTTGCAGCAGGCGATTACCTGGCGGTAATGCTCCACCTCCGCCGGATCGAACCGACCTTCTTCCGGCTCAATACGGGCCCACTCGATGCTGAAGCGGTAGGCATTCAATCCCGCCTTTGCCAGCAGGGCAATGTCCTCTTCAAAGCGGTTATAGTGGTCGCAGGCGTCCAGACTGGGCTCTGCGAAGCCGGAATGGGGCATCTGTTCCTGTGCCCAGTAGTCGCTATGAATGTTGTTGCCCTCCACCTGATGGGCAGCGGTGGCAGCACCGATCAAAAAGTCTTTCGGAAAGGACATGATATTACCTCCCAATATAGATTTCTAATAAAAGAGTACCGCATTGGAGGAAAAGCCGCAAGCAAGAATCTTGCTTTCTTTGCTGTTTTTTCGCTGAATACCGCAAAGAAACGAAAAAACGATAAAATACCCCAAATATTGGCTATTCACCTCCGGGATTGGCTGATATACTGAAACAAAACAATGGAGGTGTGCCATATGAAAAAACAGGTCTTTAATCCCTTCCTTCCTCTCTGGGAGTACATTCCTGATGGAGAACCCCATGTATTCGGGGATCGGCTCTATCTGTTTGGCTCCCATGATACCGAAGGCGGGCAGCGATATTGTGCCGAGGGGAATTATGTAGGCTGGTCTGCGCCGCTGGAGGATCTATCCGATTGGCGCTACGAAGGAATTATTTATGAAGCAGCTCAGGATCCCCGAGTCAAAGGCGATTTCGCGGACCTCTACGCACCGGATGTGGTTCAGGGCAATGACGGACGTTACTACCTGTATTATACCGTCAGCGGCGGCATTGGAAATACCGGCGATGGCCATAATACCGCTGTGGGTGTAGCAGTATGTGATACCCCTGCCGGGAAATACCAATACTACGGCTTTCTGCGCAACCCCGACGGAACACCCTTCCTTCGCTACCTGCCGGCTGACCCCGCGGTGATCAATGATGACGGCGTGATTCGCCTTTACTATGGCTGGTCACTTTCCATGGTCGCAGCCGGTGCCCATGGCGGTGAGGAAGCAGGCAGAAACGCAAGCGAGCAATTGGCGCAGCTCAAGAAGCTGGATAAGCAGACGATCCGCCATTTTCTGGTGAATGTGGAACAAATGATGTTCCACCGCACCCCGGAGCAGCTGCTGGCGGATCAGGAGGATGTGATGGGTGCAAACCACGCCGTCCTTGCCGATGATATGCTTACCGTCATCTCGGAACCGACACGAATCGTCCCGGGACAGTTCATGTCCTTCGGTACGGACTTCGAGGGTCATGCGTTCTACGAAGCCGCCAGTATCCGAAAGATCGGCGATCTGTATTATTTCATTTACTCCGATGAAAACAGCAACATGCTCAGCTATGCCACAAGCAAATATCCCGATCGTGGATTCGTATACCGTGGAATCCTGAACTCCAACGGTGACGTTGGCCTAAAGGGGAGAAAGCCGGAGGACCGGCTGAACATGACCGCCAACAACCACGGCAGTCTGGAATGCGTGAACGGTCAATGGTACATTTTCTACCATCGGCAGACCCACAACTCCACCTATTCCCGTCAGGCCTGCGCGGAAAAAGTGACCATTCTCCCCGACGGCTCCATCGCCCAGGCAGAGTGCACCAGCCGCGGTCTGAATGACCGTGCACTGATCCCTCAGGGCACCTATCCGGCTGCGATCGCCTGCAACCTGACCAACGGCCATATGCCCCATGCCACCAACCGCGTGGTCAATGCGGATATCCCTTATATCACCCATTCCGGTGAGGGGAAGGATGCCCAGCGGTTCATTGCAAATATCATGGATGGCACCATGATTGGATTTAAGTACTTCGCCTTCACCGGCGAAACGAAGCTTACCGTCACCGTCCGCGGCGGCAGCGGTTGCTTTGATGTGTATACTGATGACGAAAAGCAGGGCGAGATCAGCTTCTGCGCAAACGGTGATTGGCATACTGAGTCTCTGACCTTTTCGGCCAAAGGCGACAGAGCGCTGTATCTGCACTTCCGGGGAGCGGAGCGCTGCGAGCTGCTGGACATTCAATTTATATAAAGTGATCCCGCCTGTGAAAAATCACAGGCGGGATTGTACTATCCTCTTTTGTATTTTTCTCGGTATTCCACCGGGGAGCAGCCCACAATTTTGCGGAAAGTTTCGCCAAAATAACTGCGGGAACAGAAATGTAGCTTTTCGGCAATCTCCTGAATGCTATCCTGGGTGCAGCCCAGGAGGAACTTTGCCCGCTCCACTTTAACAATCTTGATGTAATCGTTGATGGAGGTGTGCACCTCTTCTTTGAATTTCCGAGAGAGATAATAACTTGAGTAGCCTGCCCGGGCGGCGATGGCTTCCATACTCAGGTCACCCTCGGCATTTTGCTCGATGTAGTCACAGGCAATCTGTATAGGTTTGGAGTAATTGGGATTCACCCGCAGGTTATGGACACGCTGAATAAAATCGGCATACATCGTGTTGCTGATGACACCCAGCTCTCCGGGGGAAGTGACATTCTCCACACTTTGGATATAGGCATCGCCCAGAGGGTATGCCACCTCCGGGGACAGGCCACCTTCAATGGCCGCCCGGCATACCAGGGAAATATAGACGATCACGGAATTCTTCCCTTTTCGCATGGCGGATCCGGAGGTCATACCGATGCCGTCGCTGATGGATGCGGAATTGTCCACAGCCTGCTTGAAGTTCAAATCGCCTTCCCGCACCATGCGCATCAGGCCCTGCTCATAGGCCCATACCTTATTCCGATCCTTTTTAATGCGCTCTGTGCTTTGCTCCGGCACGATTTCTGCATCGGCAAACTCAATGCCGCTTTTGCCGATTTGTTCGCCGGTCAGGCAGTAGTGGAGCATCAGAGCAAATTGGATCTGGGTGGTGGGAATGATGGCATTTATCTTATCCAGCGCCCGCAGCAGTTCCCGCTGAGCGGATAGGCTCATAACCGCCGTGTTCCCCATACTGATTTTTTGGACCGATTCTTCCAGCTTGCGAAGGCTTATGCTGTCCGACAGGAATGGGCCTACAACCACGGCCCGCTTCATCTGCCTATCCTCCCACAGAAAATCCGCGAACCAGCTGTCCCCCAGAATGGAACTCAGCATCACCGGACCGGAAACGGTGTCACATATGCGGTACATTTCCTCCTTGCAACCAAACACCTGAAACATACCGCCGAGAGCAGCTTCATCCGGGCAGTTGGAGCTTAAAAGCTGCCCGTCGGCATCATACTGCCAGACATAAACCGTGTTTCCGCACTGCAGCATTCCTTCGTATAATTCAAGCTTTTCATCGATGGTCATAATGCGCGCCCCCTTTTCTTTATTATGCAGTAGTTTTTTCGCTCTGGCAACCATTTTTTCGTTTAGTAATCAGACTGTCGCAGAATTTTGTAAAAAAAGCAAAAATCTTGCTACAGCATTTTTATCCCCTCTGATATCATGTAATCAGCTACAAAAGAGGTGATGCTATGAGAACGATCGCGAATATCAACGATGGCTGGTTTTTCCTTCGGAACAATGTCAGCGGAGAGGTCGCACTTTCCTTAGGCCAATCGGTTCAGCTTCCCCATACATGGAATGCCGAGGACGGGCAGGACGGTGGCAACGATTATTACCGGGGATTGTGCTGGTATGCCAAAAAGCTGGTTACCCCCAGATTGGATAAAAGTGAGCTCTGGATCGAATTCCGGGGCGCAGCGATGGTCTGTGAGGTCTTCCTCAACGGCGTGAAGCTCATCCGCCATGAGGGCGGTTACAGCACCTTCCGGACAAATCTGACTCCCGCGCTGAAGCCTGTGGGACAGGAAAACCTGCTGACCGTCAGCGTGGACAACAGCTATACCCGCAAAGTATATCCCCAGAAAGCGGACTTTACCTTCTACGGCGGACTCTATCGGGATGTAAATCTGATTACCGTGCCCAAGGATCATTTTGTACTGGATCATTTCGGCGCTCCCGGCATCCGGGTGACACCCAAGGTCAGTGAGGATCTGAAATCCGCTGAGGTAACCGTAGAAGCCATGGTCACGGGCGGCAACGAGGTTACATTCAGCGTTGACGGCGTCGAGAAGACCGCCACCGTGAAAAATGGAAGCGCCCGGGCCGTATTTACTCTGGAAAATGTGCATCTTTGGAACGGTGTGGAGGATCCTTATCTGTACACTGCCAAGGCGGTGCTGGATGGAAACGACACGATTTCCTCCCGTTTTGGCTGCCGCACCATTGCTTTTACCCCGGATGAGGGCTTTTTCCTGAACGGGAAAAACATTCGCCTCTGTGGTGCTGCCCGGCATCAGGACCGGCAGGGTCTGGGTAATGCGCTGACAAAGCAGGAGCACGAAGAGGATATTGCACTGCTGCTGGAAATGGGTGCAAACACCGTTCGTCTTGCCCACTATCAGCACGACCAGTATGTCTACGATCTGTGCGACGAGAAGGGTCTGATCGTCTGGGCGGAGATCCCCTACATCACAGAGCACATGAGCGAGGCCAATGAAAACACTGTTTCTCAGATGACCGAGCTCATTGAGCAAAACTACAACCACCCATCTATCATCTGTTGGGCGCTGAGCAATGAAATTACCGTCACCGGCGGTGTGACAGAGGATCTGGTAAAGAACCACCAGCGGCTGAACGATCTCTGCCACGCTCTGGACAGCACCCGCCCCACAGCGGCTGCTCACGCTTTCATGCTGAGTGCTGACGATCCTTTTGTGCAGCTGCCCGATATCCGCAGCTTCAACCTGTACTACGGCTGGTATGTGGGCGAGCTAGAGCAGAACAATGCATGGTTCGACAGCTACCATGCGGCACATCCGAATTCCGTCATTGGTCTGTCTGAGTACGGTGCGGATGCCAACCCCCAGCACCAGAATGGCAAGCCGGAAAAAGGCGACTGGAGCGAGCCCTATCAGGCTGTTTACCATGAGCATCTGCTGAAAATGTGGTCTGAGCGTCCCTATATCTGGGCAATGCACTGCTGGAATATGTTTGACTTCGGCGCTGACGGCCGGGATGAGGGCGGCAAGCCCGGTCAGAACCAGAAGGGTCTTGTCACCTTTGACCGTAAGACAAAGAAGGATGCCTTCTACATCTACAAAGCCTACTTGAGCAAAGAGCCCTTCGTCCATGTCTGCGGCGGCCGCTATACAGATCGTACAGAGAACGAAACCGAGGTCAAGGTATACTCCAATCAGCCGTCCGTTTCCCTGATCGTGGATGGCAAGGAAATGGGCACACAGCAGGGAGATAAGATCTTTATCTTCCGTGTCCCCATCTCCGGCGAGCATACCGTTACAGCCGTCTCCGGTGAGCTAACCGACTCCGTCACCATCCGGAAGGTAGACAACCCCCGGCAGGACTACATCAAGCCCGGTACCTCTGTCACAAACTGGTTTGACCGGGAGGATGAGATCGTGAAGGACGGCTTCTTCTCCATCAAAGACAGCATGGGTGATGTGAAAGCCAACCCGGAAGCGGCTGCTGTGCTGGAAGAAATGATGGCACCCTTGCAGGAGAAAATTCTGGAAGCCTACGGTGATGTGGCAAAGAATGTCCAGCTGCCTCCCGAAATGCTGGCCATGATGGAAAAAATGAGTGTGGAAGCCAGCATCAAGCAGATGGGCCCACTGGTCACCCCGGAATTTGTTCACAGGCTAAACACCGCGCTGAACGGCATCCATAAATAAGCATTGTTCGAAGCTTGGACAGCCTATCCAAAACATAAATTCGGGTGATGGAATCACCCTTTATAAAAAGAAAAGGAGCGTTTATCATGGCATTTGGCAAAACAAAAGTAAAAAATCCCAATAAACTTGGCTTTGGCAGATTGCTGGCATGGAAAGCATCTGATGTTTCCAGCGCAGCATGCTTTGTCATCGTCAACAGCTACCTGACCCTGTTCTGCACCAACTATCTGGGCATGAATCCGGCAACCGTAGGTACCATTCTGCTGCTGAGCAACATCGTGGATGCGATCACTGACCTGATCTGCTGCTACGTGGTGGATAATTCCAAGGTCACCAAGTGGGGCAAGGTTCGTCCCTACGAGCTGGGTATTCTTGGCCTTTGGATCTGCACCATTCTGATGTTTTACACCCCCGCCGGTTGGAACAGTGCACTGAAAAACGTGTGGGTGTTCTTCATGTACACCTTTGCTTTCGGCGTGTTCAACACCTTCCGTACTGCGGCTCAGCAGCCCTATATGATCCGCGCTTTCAGCGCCAACCGCACAGTGGTGGGTAAGCTGGGTTCCTACGGCGGCTTTATCACTATGGCAGGCTCCATGGTCGTTTCCATGACCTTCCCTGTTCTGATGAGCAGCATTGCGACCTCTTTGGCCGGATGGCGTCAGCTGATTCTGATCTATGGCCTGCCCATGCTTCTGCTGGGTCTGCCCCGTTTCCTGTTCATTAAGGAAGATCCCTCCATCGATGCAGGTCTCCAGCATGACAAGGTAAGCCTGAAGACCATTTTTAAGATGATCGCAAGTAATAAGTATGTCTGGCTGTATGCCGGTGTTATGATGGCCTATAACTGCATCACCAGTCTGGGTGTTTCTTCCTATTACTTTACTTATGTGGTGGGCAATACCTCCATCATGGGTATCTTCAGTGTGTTCTCCATCATGATCCTGCCTCTGATGCTGTTTATGCCTCTGCTGCTGAAGAAGTTTAGCGCACCCCAGATCATTGCTGCTACTGCAGTTCTGGCTTGCGTTGGCTATGGCCTGTGCTTCTTTGCCGGAAGCAACATCCCTATGCTGCTGGTTGCCGGCATTATGACCGCTGTTGTAACCCTGCCTCTGTCCTATCTGGGTGGCCTGATTCTGATGGATCTGTCCACTTACAATGAATATCTGGGTCTGCCCCGTCTGGACTCTACCACCACCGTGGTTTCCAATAACTTTGCATCCCAGATCGGCCAGGGCCTGGGTGGAGCAATGACTGGCTTCCTGCTCTCTGCTGCCGGCTTCATCAGCTCCACGGATGGCACCGCCGTACAGCCGGAAAGCGCGATTACCATGATCCGCGTGCTCTACAGCATTGTTCCTCTGGTTCTGATGGTTCTGCTGATCGTGTGTGCAATTTTCCTGAGCAAGCTCAACAAGAAAATGCCCGAGATCGAAAGCACTCTTACTGCGCGTAAGTCCGCAGAATAAACAACGTATATGATTCCTGCAATCCGCCATGTAATATCCTTACATGGCGGATTTTGCAAAATCTAAAAGACAAGGAGCATTTATGACTTTGCAAAAGGCATATTTAGGCATCGAGCTTGGTTCCACCCGGATCAAGGCGGTAGCCATTGACGAAAAGCATATCCCGATTTCTTCCGGTGACTATACATGGAAGAGCACCTACGAAAACGGCATTTGGACCTATGATCTTGCGGAAGTCTGGCAGGGACTGAAAACGGCAGTTTCCGGCATTGAGAACCGTGATAACATCCAGGCTGTGGGCATCAGCGCCATGATGCACGGCTACTTAGCCTTTGACAAGGACTGGAATCTGCTGGTGCCTTTTCGTACCTGGCAGAATACCATCACCGGACAGGCAGCAGAGGAACTGACCGCACTGTTTGGCTTCAACATTCCCCAGCGCTGGAGCATTGCGCACCTGTATCAGGCCGTTCTGAATGGTGAAGAGCTTATTTCACGGATTGCCCACATCACTACGCTGGCTGGCTATGTGCATTACATGCTGACCGGTGTCAATGCCATCGGCATCGGCGAGGCCTCTGGTATGTTCCCCATTGACAGTGAGAAAAACTGCTACGATGAGGGGATGCTCAAGAAGTTTGATCATCTGGTATCTGATAAAAACCTGCCTTGGAAGAATCTGACCGATATTCTGCCCGCAGTTCTGGTGGCAGGCGAGGAGGCTGGCAAGCTGACCGAGCAGGGCGCTGCCATGCTGGATAATCAGCTGGCTCCCGGAATTCCCTTTGCTCCTGCTGAAGGCGATGCAGGAACCGGCATGACTGCAACGAATGCCGTTGCGCCCCGGACGGGTAACGTGTCCGCGGGTACCTCCATCTTCTCCATGGTGGTTCTGGAAAAGAGTCTGGAAAAGGTATATGAGGAAATCGACCTGGTGACTACACCCACCGGCAAACCCGTTGCCATGGTTCACTGCAACAACTGCACCAACGACTCCAATGCATGGGTTTCCGTTCTGAAGGAAACTGCTGAACTGTTTGGTGCAGAACCTTCTACTGGTGAGTTGTACACCAAGCTGTATGAGAAATCCCTTGAGGGCGATCCTGACTGCGGTGGAATCTTCGTTTGCAACTACATGGCAGGTGAGGGTGTGACCCATATGGATGCCGGCCGCCCCATGGTGGTCCGTAAGCCTGACAGCAAATTCACCCTTGCCAACTTCTTCCGGGCAACTCTGTATTCTACCATGTCCACCCTGAAGATCGGTATGGACATTCTGGCGGAGGAGAAGGTTGCTATCGATTCTCTTACTGGTCACGGCGGCCTGTTCAAGACCCCTGTTGTCGGTCAGAAATATCTGGCTGCAGCCTGCAATGCTCCCGTCACCTGCATGGAAACCGCAGGTGAGGGCGGCCCCTACGGTATGGCCCTGCTTGCTGCTTACATGGTGAATAAAGCAGAGAGCGAGACCCTGGAAGATTACCTGAATGCCCATGTTTTTGCAGATGCCAAGGGTACCACTCTGGCTCCCGAGGCTGCTGACGTTGCCGGTTTCAATACATATATCAAGCAGTACAAGCAACTTCTGGAAGTGGAGCACAAGGCTGTTGAAGTCATTTAAGGAGGAAATAATATGAGCAAATATAATTTCTGGTTTGTGGTCGGCTCTCAGGACCTGTACGGCGAGGAAGTCCTGAAGACTGTGGCGGAACGTGCCGCTGAGATGGCCGCAAAGATGAGTGAATCCCTGCCTTATCCTCTGGTGTATAAGGTCACCGCTATGTCCAATGCTCAGATCACTCAGATCATCAAGGAAGCAAACTACGACGATTCCTGCGCCGGTATCATCACATGGTGCCATACCTTCTCTCCCTCTAAGATGTGGATCAACGGTCTGGCAAACCTGCAGAAGCCCTACTGCCACTTCGCTACCCAGTACAACAAGGAGATCCCCAATGACGAGATCGATATGGACTTCATGAACCTGAACCAGGCCGCCCACGGCGACCGGGAGCATGGATTCATCGCCGCCCGCCTGAGAATGCCCCGGAAGGTCATTGCAGGCTACTGGCAGAATCCTGACGTTTTGAACCGCATTGGCAGCTGGATGAAGTCCGCTGTAGGTGTGGCTGTGTCCAAGAACCTGAAGGTCATGCGTTTCGGCGATAACATGCGTGAAGTTGCCGTCACCGAGGGTGACAAGGTAGAAGTTCAGACCAAGCTGGGCTGGCAGGTCAACACCTGGGCTGTTGGCGATTTGGTGAAGGTTATGAATGAAGTCACTGAGGAAGAAATCGATGCCCTGATGGCCGAGTATACTTCCAAGTACGATATTGCCACCGATAATATCGCTGCCATCCGCTATCAGGCAAGAGAAGAGATCGCTATGAAGAAGATGCTGGACGAGAACGGCTGCAAGGCTTTCTCCAACACTTTCCAGGATCTTTACGGCATGGAGCAGCTGCCCGGCCTTGCCTCTCAGCACCTGATGGCTCAGGGCTATGGCTACGGCGGCGAGGGCGACTGGAAGGTTAGCGCCATGACCGCCATCATGAAGGCTATGGGTGAAGGCGGCAACGGCGCTTCTGCCTTCATGGAGGACTATACTTATCATCTGGTGGAGGGACAGGAATATAGCCTGGGCGCTCACATGCTGGAGGTCTGCCCCAGTTTGGCTGATCCCAACGCAAAACCCAAGATCGAGACCCACCATCTGGGCATCGGCATGAATGAAAAAGACCCTGCCCGTCTGGTGTTCGAGGGCAAGGAAGGCGATGCAATCGTTGTTTCTCTCATTGACATGGGCGGTCGCCTGCGCTTGATCGTGCAGGACATTGTCTGCGTCAAGCCCATCCTGCCCATGCCCAACCTGCCTGTTGCAAGAGTCATGTGGAAGGCCATGCCCAATCTGACCGATGGCGTGGAATGCTGGATCACCGCAGGCGGTGCACACCATACGGTTCTTTCTTACGACGTGACCGCAGAGCAGATGAAAGACTGGGCCAAGATGATGGACATCGAGTTCGTCCACATCACCAAGGACACCACCATGGACGCTCTGGAGAAGGAACTGTTCCTGAACGATCTGGCATGGAAGCTGAAATAAGGTGATCCTATGCTGGAAGAATTAAAAGAAATCGTCTGCAAGGCGAATCTGGAACTGCCCAAGTATGGCCTTGTGACTTTTACCTGGGGAAATGTATCCGGTGTTGACCGGGAGAAGGGTCTGATGGTAATCAAACCCAGCGGTGTGGAATACGACAACATGAAGCCCGAGGATATGGTTGTCGTATCCCTTGCCACCGGCGAAAAGGTAGAAGGCAAGTGGAAACCCTCTTCCGATATGGCAACCCATGTGGCGCTGTACAATGCGTTCCCCAATATTGGCGGTGTTGTCCATACTCATTCCCGCTGGGCAACCAGCTGGGCACAGGCAGGCCGGGGCATTCCCGCCTACGGCACCACCCATGGCGACTATTTCTACGGCGAGATTCCCTGCACCCGGAAGATGACTGCCGAGGAAATCGCGGGAGAATACGAAAAGGAAACCGGCAATGTAATTATCGAGACATTTACAGGCAAGCAACCTGACGATATCCCTGCTGTCCTTGTCCACTCTCATGGCCCCTTTACTTGGGGAACTGACCCTCACAATGCCGTCCACAATGCGGTAGTCCTCGAAGAACTGGCCTTCATGGCATTCCACACGGAAACCATTACCCCTGGCAAGGAAACCATGCAGCAGGTACTACTGGATAAGCACTACTTGCGCAAACACGGCAAGAACGCTTATTACGGACAAAACTGATTTGCCATACTCCTTTTTTCTCTGAAGGTGCGGGCACTCTCTGTTAGGGGCGAGTGCCCGCACTGAACATTTTACTGCAAGTAAAGTGAAGTATACTTTTGTCAATTTCAAACCTCAAAAGAGCACATGGTGTACATTTGTCCTTTTTGTTAGGTCCATCATCGTAGCATTTGTAGGTGCAGCACCAATATATATGAGCCTGACAATCTTTGCGAAGAGAAAAAGGAAGATAGAAACGAGCTTGGTCACTGCCTGCTCATCAGACGCCTATCCCATCAAATACGCTGTACTCTTCAGCATAAAAGATCGTTCCGGCAATCGGTTTGCATAGTATCCCGGAATATTGAATTTTGTAAATTCTGCAAATCTCTCGCAGGCTACCTCTTCCTGATAGATAGTCTTTCACTGCAGTTTCCTTAAGCGCTGGATCATATCGCCGATTTCCTGCCCGTGGGAGAAACGCTTGTACTCCCTCGGCTTCATACTGGCGAACCCAATCATCCACCACACTTTGATGAACACCTAGCTTCTCTGCTGCTGCATTTATGCTTATTGTTCCTCTTATGCACGCTTGGGCTATACTTATCTTTTCTTCTGCTTTTATCCTTTTCCTCTTGGACATTGAAACACCCCCATAAAAGACAGTTCCTTTTTTCACTGTCTCTTATGGGGGTAGTATATCAAATGGTAACCCGGGATAAAACTTATTCAGATAAAGACCTCGCAGGTGAGATCTTCCCACTGAGAGGGTCTTAAATACTGACCCTTGGCTTTTCTATACTCTTGAGCTTCCTCGTAGCCGATGGAAAACTTGAAGTACGGATTAGGCCTCCCCAGTTTTGATAGCAGCCTGTATAGTCAATAGTCGAACAATCAACGTCAATTTTCCCGGTTCTCGTCGTTTGGTTCACACGTGCGAAAGGAATCACATCTCAACAAAGAAACGCTCGTAACGTTTTTAAACCCCGTTTTTCACATAGGTAAGGTCTTTACAGGCAAATCGTCATATAGGGCGGGATGCAAAGGATGTCATCCTTGACAGTCAGATTGCGCGGATGGATGATATAGCATTCGCCGATCCGGCTCTTGTATTTCTCCCGGAATTTCAGAAGGGACTGTGTAGTATAGTTGGTGCCGGACTTGACCTCGATGGGATACATCCTGTACTTGGTCTTGCTGTTGTTAGAAATGATGAAATCGATTTCGATATCGTTACGCTTCTTTTCCTCGTTATAATGGGTGTAGAAGAACAGGCGGTGTCCGTTGGCGGCCAGCATCTGGGCGATCATATTCTCATAGAGCATACCCTCGTTCAGTCCCAGTTTCCCGGCAAGGATCTGTTTGTAGACCTCATCCTCCAGAAGCTCATTTTCATCAAAGGCATGGCTGACCAGCAGACCGGTATCCCCCAGATAGCATTTGATGTAGGTATCGGACTCGTTCAGTGACAAGCCCACATTAGGATCATTGGTCCGCCTGCATTCGTTGCAGACCATGGAATCGGAAAGCCAGAAGAAGGTCTCCTCGTATTGCTCCGCGCTGGAGCCTTCCACGATGCGGTTGAACACCACCCGCTTCTCATGCCGGGACAGCAGGCCGGGGATCTGATCAAAAATTGCCAGGACCTTTGCCCGGTACTGCGCTTTGATCTTCATAATATCGCTGCGGTACAGCTCCAGAATATCCCGCTTTTCAATATCCGCCGCACCGAAGTTCTTCTGACCCTCAACAAATTCTGCCACAGCCTTAGGCATACCGCCAACCAGCAGATACTGTTTGAACAGCAGCATAGCCTTGTTGTGGATGCTCCGCTCCAGCGGTTCCCGCTTGTCAAAGCAACTGCGGATGTATGGAATCAGAGGCTTCTCTCCCAAAGCCCAGCAGAATTCTTCGAAATCCATAGGATACATCTTAATGTGACGCTCCTCGGAAGGGATCACGATGTCTTTGACATTTTCTTTAATGGAGATCAGCGAACCGGTTTCAATGAAGTCGTAGCGGCCATCTGCCACAAGATATTTGATTGCCTCCCTGGCCTTGGGGAACAGCTGGACTTCGTCAAAGATAATCAGGCTTTCCCGGGGATGAAGCTCGACACCATACTGCACGGATAGCAGCATATAGAAGGTATCCAGATCGTTCAGGTGCAGATGGAAATAGGATTTCTCATCCTCGGATGCTTTTGCAAAGTCGATCAAAATATAGCTCTTATATTCCTGCTTTGCAAATTCTTCCACCACCGTGGACTTTCCAATTCGGCGTGCGCCCTCCACAAGCAGGGCTTTTTTTCCGCCGGATTCGGCTTTCCATGCCAGAAATCTATTGTAAATCTTTCTTTTGAAGATCATATCACACCGCCTCCGCTACTATACTAGCACACAATCTCACAACCCGCAATATTAGAATTGCAAAAAGTTTCGACAATACGCATTATTATAAAGCTCACAAACCCAGATAATCCGAGGTTCGCGTTGCTTTTTTCGCTCATTTACTATGCAGTCGCTTGCCCAGCTCTCCCATAGCCCATAAGTACCCATCTGACACTGTCAATGTTTTCAGCAGCGGGTCACCTTCCCGGATGCGGAGGGTCCTTCTGATTTCCTTGGGAATGACGATACGGCCCAGGTCGTCGACCCGGCGAACGATACCAGTTGCTTTCATATATCTTCTCTCCTCGTTAATAGTCGAATTACGATGCTATTATTTGTAAAGAAGGGAGGATTATACTGGACTTCCGCAAAATAAAAAAGCGGTTTCCCCCCGTAGATCGGCAGGAAACCGCCTGTTCTTTTGAATCAACCGCAGGTATTATAGTTTGCATTGATGAAATTCATGGATTTCATCAGTTTATGGACAAAGACCAACGGGCCCACCAGGATCAGGCAGCCCAAAACGCACCAGAGCCAGAAATCCTTCGCACCAAACCGGTAACGGATGTTCCGGAAACGCAGCTGGGCTCCCACCCGGCGGCAGAACCGGTGCATCCAGACAAGGGGATAGATGAACAGCGTCACCGGCGAGAGCAGCATCATGGCGAAATAGGGCATGGTTCGCATTCCGTCGTTTCCGCTGGCGGTGATATTCAGCTCCGTCACAATCCTGGACCAGATCACCGTCGGATAAATTCCTGCCGTGATCAGACCCAGCAGCAGCATCTTCACCCAGCTTCTGCCCACGGGAAGCTGCACCCGAATGCCATCAGGCTGTTCCTCCCCGGCCTTTTGCTCCGGAATTGCCTCGTCTTCTTCCAACGGCGGCAGCGGCTTCACATCCTGCCGCAGCGGGGCCGGAGAATATCTGGGAGAAACCGGAAGTTCCTCCGGCTCTTCCTGTTCCGCTTCTTCCTGCTCCGGCTGGGTAACCGGCAACACCGGATTCGATGCTCCGGAAACTTCGTTGTCCGGTTCCGGATCAAAGGGTCCAAAAAGCTCCTCCAGCACCGCCCGGGTCCGGGGGAACGCTTCCTCGGCGTCCGGAACGGCCGGAGTTACCTCAAGAGGCTGCACTGCAGGCAGAGTCTCCGGGACCGGCTTCGGCTGCGGGACTTCCCTTTCCGGTTCCTGCCTGGTGCCGCAGACAAGGCAGTATACTCTTTTTTGATCAATTTCTGCGCCGCAGTATGAGCAGATCATGGCAGTTACCTCGTACTTTCCGAAAAAGCGGAAATCCGCCTTTTCCGTTGGTCAGCAGACCGGCAGGTTACGCCGGACTGTTCAGATTTTCTTCTTCTCCGATCAGATCGCACCGTACCGTCACCCGGAGCTTTCCGCCGATGGTGCAGGTAAACAGCGACAGGGGCCATTCACCGGAGGTCATCTCCTCCACCGCCGTCGGCTGCAGGGTTTCCAGCACCGCAACCTCATAGGTGAATACATTTCCGTCCATATCCGTAAACAGAATCTGATCTCCGGTCTGGAGTTTCTTCAGATTGCCGAAATGGGACAGATAATTATGGGCCGCAATCACCAGGTCATCCGTGTACGCAGAACCCACATACCGGCAGGGGGATCTGCGCAGGTCCTGATAGTTCCAGGTCTGGATCACCGGCAGCTCCAGCCCCAGAACCGGAATGGACAGCACGCCGATATAGGGCCGGCCGCTGATCATCTTCGCGGGCATCTCCCCCACCGGCTCCTGCCGGTAATAGGGAACCGGCTCCGGCGGCTCCGTTTCTTCGGGAATAACCGGCGGCTGGGTTTCCTCCGGAACTGTTTCCGGAGGAGTCTGGACCGTCAGCTCTTCCTGCAGCTGTTCTATCACCGTTTCCGCGGACTGTCTTGCCCGGTTCTCATCGTACATATTCCATACCGTCAGCGCGCCGGCTGCAAAGATCAGCAGCATGCCCAAAAGGATCAGGCCATCCCCTTTTTTATTCCTCATAGCATTCCTCTCTGCGGCGCACGAAGCCGATGGCGATCACCAGCAGTCCCATCACCAGCAGCACCGGCACCGGCCACCAGAGCTGACCGGTCTGGGGCAGCTTGGTATCCATAGGCGGTTTTGTGGGTTCCGTGGGGTTGGTAGGACCGATGTATGTATTCGTCAGCTGAAAGGTGCTGCCCCTCTTCGTAACAGCGGGCTTATAGTGCTTGATGGGATCTTCCACAACTGTCCATTCCGCATCGGCATCCAGGTCCTTCCAGGTATAGCTCCACTTGTTCAGACGAGTCAGCCAGACCGTTTTGTAATCTTCTCCGTCCTTCATCAGCTTGACCTTGATTTTGATGGGCCGGCGGTTCTCATAGCCCTTGTCGATCCAGGTTTTCTGAACCTTTATGTCAGTCTTTCCGTCATCCGGCATTTCTTCCCGGTCGTATTTCGGTCTGATGGTACAATGGTTGGTCCACTGTTTTTCCGCTTCATCATACCGGGGGAAGCTGACCAGCATGGGATCCATCTCATAGACATAACCGTTTTGCACATGGCGCTTTCCCATCACCAGATACAGTCCCTGTTCCAGGGTTTCTCCCTCCTGGGGGAACCGGACAATGCCCTTTTCATCGCTGATGGCTCTTCTATCCGGATTCATACCGGACTTCACCACTTCGTATTCCAGCGCTGCCGCCAGGCCCCGGGGGTCCGAAATCTCCTGCAGGGAATCACCGAAATCTGCAAATCTCTCTACAGCCAGGAATGCGCCGGAAGAATCGCACCGCGCCACATAGTACAGTTCGAAGGCAACTCCCACCAGGTTTTCCTTGTTCACCTGATTGCAGATGATCAGTTCAGGTTCTTCCGCATCCGTCTGGGCTGCAAAAGCAGAACCGGGCACCAGGGCTGCAATCAGCAGAAATACCGCCAGAAACCGCATCCATCTTCTCAACGCATTCACCTCCTCGTCAGCGCCGACGCCTCCGGGGAAGCATCAGCGGAATCATAAAAATAACCAGCACCGGCACCGCCACCACGGGGGCCACCAGCATGGGCTCGATCTGCACCGCGTCCGCCGTCACCCGGACGATCCGGGCCTCCGGCGCATTTTCGATCCGGTGTCCCCGGACCAGCAGGCGGTGGGAATTGATGCCGTAGGGCGTGCAGGTCACCAGGGTGCAGTAATCCTTTCCCTCTTCGATCCGCAGATCCTCCGTCACATTGGGCTCCACGATCAGAATCTGATCCACCTCATAGGTCAGAATTTCATCCAGAACCCGCAAAATAAAGGTATCTCCTTCTGCGATCTTATCCAGATCTGAAAACAGCTTGGCACTGGGCAGGCCCCGGTGTCCGGACAGCACACAGTGGGTGCCTTCGCCTCCCACCGGCAGGCTGGTCCAGTCCAGATGGCCCACCGCGATCTGCAGCACCGCATCGTCCGTGCCGTGGTAGATGGGCAGGGTACTGCTGATTTCCGGGATCTCAATGTATCCCATAATGCCGTTTCCGGACAGATTCAGTGTCTGCCGGTAGCGCTCCTTTTCTTCTTCCTCCACCAGATAGACATTGGGCCGCTGGAGGATCCCATCGTTGAATGCCCGGGCTTCCTGCCAGAGCCTGTCGTAGCTTTCTGCATCCAGGTTGGATACTTCCTCGGAATAGCTGGCAATTGCCCGGGATGCATGGAGGGAATTCCAGTATTCACTAACCGTCGGATACAGCAGCAAGGACAACCCTAAAAGAAGGATCAATATTAACAAAAATGTAGACGAGTTCTTTTTCATACAGGGCTCTCCTTGCCGCTGCGGCCCCGGGGAAGGGTTTCCCCTCCCCGGGACAGCGGATTTGCATAGAGATTATTCAGCAGCGCTCATGCGCTTTTTGGTGATCAGCAGGACCACTGCGCCCAGGACCAGCAGGCCGCCCAGGACGTAGAAGATGGTGGTGCCGATGCCGCCGGTTTCAGGCAGGGTGATGCCGGACTTGTTCTCCACGTCAGCGGACAGATTGCCGGTGGAAACTTCGCCGGTGAACAGGTCGCCGCCGGTCAGCTTGGTCAGCCGGGGATCAGCGGACTCCAGTTCATGCTCTGCGGTGATGGTGAACTCAATGGGAGGGATGGTGTTGTAGCCGGCGGGGGTGGTGGTTTCTGCCAGCTTGTAGTCGCCATCGTCCAGGCCGATCCATTCGAAGGTGGTCATCTCGGGGCCAAACTTTTCTTCTCCGACCTGCACATATTCACCTGCAGCGTTCTTCTTGTACAGGGTAAAGCCTGCGCCGGGCAGAGCCTCGCCCTGCTCGTTGACCTTGTTGACGGTCAGCTTGTAGGTGAAGACAATGACCTTATCCTCGGGGGTCTCGCCGGTGGGTTCCTTATCTTCTTCGGCATCGGGAGTACCGTCGTTGTCATCGTCGTCATCCTCATCATCGGGAATGCCGTCGTTGTCATCGTCGTCATCCTTATCGTCGGGAGTGCCGTCGTTGTCATCGTCGTCATCTTCGTTATTGGGGATGCCGTCTCCGTCCAGGTCGCCTTCCCAGTTGGGGTTGTTGGAGTACTCCAGATAGACCACGTTGGGGTTGCCGGCGGCGCCGATTTCAGCATTCTCGTTCAGCACAGCAGTGTACTCAACAATGACAACAGAGTTATCTGTTGCACCCTGGTTCTTGATATTGTTAAAGGTGATGGTCAGAGTCGTGGTGCCGTCCTCATTTACCTTTGCATCAGCGGTGTAGCCCTCAACTTCGTTGCCGTCCACAGTGACCTTGGTGATTTCCTTATAGGTCAGACCCTTGGACATGGTATCGTGGAAAATGATCTTGTAGCTCTTATAAGCGGAAACATTGCTTGCCAGGGTAGCCTTCAGCTGGAAGGGAACTTCATCGCCGATGTCATGGTCAGCGGAGTCCTTCCACTCAACTGCATCCTCCTTGTTGTTGGAGTCGTTCTTGTCGTCGACCTTCTTCTGAACAGAAGGAACGGAGGACTTGGGGGTGGCAGTGACGTCTGCAACAACCTTCAGAATGTACTGGGTATAGGAATCATAATCACCGTTCAGAGAACCGTTCTGATCCTTAACCAGATAGTAGCCGGCTGCCAGACCTTCGATGACATAGGGATTGGAGGTTGCGCCGCTGGTACCGGCAGGAGTGGAAGCAAAATTCACATAGGAAACAGCCTCTTCAGCGGTCAGGCCTTCCAGAATTTCTTCTGCGACAGCACCGGTCTGCTTTGCATTGCTGCCCCACTGAACATTGGACAGAACCTTCTCTTCCGTGCCGTCTTCCTTCGTGGCAACACTCAGGTCACCGGCAAAGATCTGGTAGGCCTCATAGGTGTGACCTGCTGCAGAATTGTTGATGGTGATGGAATAGGTTTCGGGTGCAGTTTCGCCTTCGGCGGCGAATGCGGTGGTTGCCAGGGACAGGACCATGGCCAGAGCCATGATCAGTGCCAGGAACTTTCTCATAGTTTTCGTCCTTTCTATCGGTTTTTTTCTTTTGACTGTCTGTGCGCGTTCAGAAAGAAGGTTGCTCCCCCTTTCTGCGTTTGTGGCTATACATCAGGAGCGCCAATGCCATGATCATCAGCAACAGGCCTCCTACGGTATACGGGATGGTGCCGATGCCGCCGGTTTCCGGCAGCTCATAGGCAACGGGATTATAAATGGGGAAGTCGATCTCCTGTCCGCCGGCCAGAGTCAGCTCGTAGGGACACTGAAGCAGATTCACCTGTCCTGCTTCCGCCAGAACCTCAAAGATCACAGGGCCGCTGAGGCCGATATGACCGGAGGGTGTCTGGGTTTCAAGCAGGTAATAGGTGCCGCTGTACAGGTCCTCGATCTGAAGCCCGCCGCTGGCAGCAGTTCCGTCTTCCGATATCCAGCGTCTGATCAGCTTGCCGGTAAGTTCCGTGCCGGGAATGACCGTATCCCCGTCACCGGAGACCATGTAAAGCTCCAGTCCCGCGCCTGCCAGGAGCGTCGGATTCTTGGAAGAACCCACCGCATACTTGGCAAACCGGAAGGTGATGGCATCCGGCAGCTTGGTGTTGGTGACGATGTAGTGCAGATCACTGCCCTCCACGGTGCGTGCAACCCGCTCATAGGCGGTAAAGGTGACAGCATTGGAAGCCTTGTTTGTCACAGAAACACCGCTGCCACTCTTCGACAAGTAGTAAGTACTCCACGAAGACCGCAAAGAGATCTTCCCATCAGACCAGGTAACTGTGCTGCCCCTGTCAGATATCGTAAACTTCTGGTTGCTGTATGTCAGATATTTGCCGTCGCCGTTTTTCAGGTTGCTGTTGCTCATGGACCAAAGCTCAGCTGCTGCAGCTTCTCCGCCGGATGCAAGAATGTCAGAAACGTCATTCCAGGTAAGGCTGCTGCCGCTGACCGTCAGCGCATCGGAGGAGGATACCAGCATGTAGGGCTTGCCGGTCTCCAGTTCGGTAACCGGCTGCCAGAAGTAAGTCGTCTCGTCAGGGAGCGTCCCCTGTTCAATAGAACTTGCAAAACCCTTTACATCTGCCTCCCGGAGGGTATAGGTGATGGGGTCACCATATTTTCCGCAGGCCGGAAGATTATCCCACCTGTAGAACCAACCGCTGTCTGCGTTCAGGGTCACTTCGTCGATCTGCACCCCGTTGGACAGCAGATACACCGTTGCGCTGTCCAGAGGTTCACCGCCTTCCCACCGTTTCTCCACGGAAACGGAGGTAACGGGGCACTTGATATTGGTGATCTGCCAGGTGTCTTCATCCAGGAGCGTGCCTTCTCCGGCAATGTAGTAGCCGTCCGGCACCTCCACTTCTCTGGCGGTGTAGGCAAAGCCCTCCGGCAAGTTCATCCACATGTACTGCCAGCCGCCGGCTGCATTCAGCTCCACGATTTCTCCATAGGGCTGGCCATCCTGGTAAAGCTGCACCGAAACGGAACCGGGACGGTCACTTTCTGTGTCGCCCTCCCATTTTTTGACCACTTTGAATCCGGTGGGTGTATTGGTGATGGTGAAAGCGTTGCCGCTGGAGGTTACCTGGGAGTCAAATCCGGGAACCTTTACTTCTTTGATGGTGTAGGTATAGCCGGAGAGAAGCTTGTCCACAAATACCGTGGGCCATGTTTCCCTGCCGGCGGCATCCACCACAGGATACAATGTGATGGGATCGCCGTAGGGTTCTCCGTCCCGGTATACCTGAACGGTGACAGAATCCGGATGAGGCACTGTGCCGTCATCATTCCAGACCTTCGTAATGGAAACGGATTCATAGGAGGGGCTGCCGCCAACTTCCAGCTGACCGTTACAGCCGATACCGCCGCCGTCAAAGGCATCGTTGCCGGTGATGCGTACCGTTGCCAGTTCCATAGCGCGCTTCACATCCGCGTTGGATTCCGACAGGCTGTTTTTATAGCTGCTGGTCCAGTTATAGGCAACGCCGCCCAGCGCCGTCTTGCCTACCAGACTGACATCGCCGGCAAGACTCAGCTGACTGGCGTTGGTTGATGAGCCGGTTTTGTTTCCGAAGATCAGCGTTCCGTCCATCTGCAAACTGGACGCAATATAGGTATCCGAGGTCTTACAGGTTGCGATGCCGCCGCAATAGCTGGAGGAAGAATTCCCGGTAATCAGGACCCGGTGGATCAGCGCGTAGCCCGGTTTGCCCGTGTATCCGCCCTTGCTGTTAAGCTGCTGGGCATCCAGATAGATACCGCCGCCGCTGTAGACCCGGGAGGGTGCGCTGTATCCGGATTCCGGCTGGTATTCATAGCCGTTGGCGGAGTTGTTTGTAAAATCACCTGCGTTGATATAGGCTTCACGGCCCGCCGTGATATTCAGACCGCCACCGGTGGATGTCGCGACGTTGTGATCCAGGACACCGCCGGACATATTAAACGTGGTAATAAAGTCGTTGATCGCGGCCCCTTTGTTCCGGTCCAGCCAGCCCAGGGAAATACCGCCGCCTTCCCGGGAGGTCTGGTTGTAGGAAACGGTACCTCCGGTCATATTCATGGTGACGTAGTCGCCTACATACACACCGCCGCCGGCATTTCTGTGATAAGTATCCTTTCTGTCGCCGCTGGCCACGATATCTCTGGCATAGTTATATGTAATGGTGCCGCCACTGAGATTGAAGGTGATCCGGCCGGTTCCGGCGCTTTCTACGTAGATACCGCCGCCGGACTGGGCCTCACAGTAGCGGATGATACCGCCGGACATTGTCAGATTTCCCTGGCAATAGACCGCGCCGCCCTGGCCCACATAACCGTTCTCCCTGAATGTACCGTTGCTCATATCCGGCTTGTTGGAATTGTATTCCAGTACCGCACCGTCGCGGATATTCAGACTGCCGCCGCTTTCAACCACGATCAGAGGTGCCTTGGCGCTGCCGGAGGCATAAGTGGTAGTTGTTGCAATTTTGGAGCTGTTGGGGGTACCGCTGCCGCCGTTGACCGTGATATTCTTCAGTGTCAGACTGCCGCCGCTCTCAACCGTCACCAGAGGGCCGGTGAAGGAGGAATACCGCTTCAGGGTGATTCCATTCTCCATCTCCCATTCCTGGGCATCGGAGACGGTCACGGTACCGCTGATGTAAATCGTACCGCCTTCCTTGACCAGAGCCAGCGCTCTGTCCAGTGTCTTCACCGCAGTGTTGGCACTGGTTCCCGCCCGGCTGTCGTCACCGTTTGCGCCGTTCAGATAGACCGTGTCATAGGTTCCGGCTGCTGTCAGAACATAGGTGGAGAAGTGGTCGGTGGTGAAGCTGACTGCATCTTCCCGGTTCTCAGAGTCCATGATTTCAGGAGCTCCGTCCTCGGGGACATAGTAAATTTTGTAATTTTCGTCCTCATTGGGCTCCCAGTCGGGAGGCCGGATGCTGACAGTGAAGGGCTCCTGACCTTCTTCCTGGGTGATGGGGTTGCCGTCCCGGTCCACGACGGTGATATCGTAGGCCAGAAGCACCACTTCACCCTCAATCAGGTTTTCATCCAGCACCACCGGATATGCCCTGGCGCCGGCGCCCTGGGGAAGCAGTCCGGTAATCAGAATCGCCGTTTCATCCGCCGACTGCTGCTGCAGCGTGGCATCCGTATAAATCACAGCCTGCAGGGTCTGCTCTGTCAGCGCCTCGGGAACCGCCACAACCGCGAAGGGTGCCGATTCCGGCAGATGGAAGGCAACCATCTTTCCCCGGGCCGTGGAGGACAGTTCATAGGATGCTCCCTCCGTCGGACAGGCCCGGACCTCCAGGGTCCGTCCCTCGAAGGACTCATTTTTCACCGTCAGCAGGAGGCTTTCCTCCTGTGTGGGCTGATACACAGAATAATCCGGCAGCAGAATGCTGATCTGGTAAGCGGACAGGATTTCCCCGTCTGCTTCCACTTTTGCCGGCACCGCATAAACAACGGCATCCTCCGGATAATTGCCGGCCACATGAATCTCATCCGCCTCCGGCAGCAGTTCGTCCCGTCTGTGGTTGCGGTATACGGAAACCTTCCGGGTCTGCTTGATTTCCCCAATTTCCGGCTGGGTGCTCTCTTCGGTGGTCTCCGGTTCGGTG
Source organism: Oscillospiraceae bacterium (assembly GCA_015068305.1). Taxonomy (GTDB): domain Bacteria; phylum Bacillota; class Clostridia; order Oscillospirales; family Oscillospiraceae; genus Faecousia. Next base: position 87,498 of record SVKV01000001.1, on the reverse strand, counting down.
GTTTCCGGCATTTCCGTGGGCTCTGCAGATTCCGTTTCCTTCTGGATCAGCTCGCCCTCGGGAACCAGACCGTAGCCCAGCAGCCGGGGATCATCCGGCTCATATTCATTCTGAGAAACCCGCTGTCCGCTGTTTCCTTCAATGGTTTTGATGATGCCCTCTTCCGTGATTTCCTCCACGATGCCCACATGATCGGAGTAACCATCGCCGTTTCCGTCAAAGAATATGATATCACCGGGCCGGGGCGTATGCTCTGCCGCAGGAAGATACAGTTCCTCTTCCTCCAGGACTTTGATCCAGGCCTGGCAGGCTGCATGGTGGGGCACATCCGGCACTTCGGCGTACTCCAGGCAGAAGGAGACAAACATGGCGCACCATTCGCCGTAGGGATAGCCGTACCAGGCGCCGTAGCGGGTGTAGCCGTCCTTGGTTTCGCCGTCTTCCTTAACCGTATAGTTGCGGACACTTTCCCGATAGCCCAGCTGGGTTCGGGCAATAGCCAGCAGGTCATCCCGGTGCAGGCCCGTAAGCTCCACATCCCGGAAGGTCTTTTTCCACTGCTCCGGTGTCTCCAGATCCGCTTTCCGGTCCGAATAGCACTGCAGGATATGGCTGTGCTCTTCCTTCGTACAGGTCAGATCCCACAGACCGTAGCAGATCTTTGAATGCTTGTGCTCGTCGCTTTCTTCCCGGGTGCAGGTCAGCGTTTTTTCCTTCTCCGGGCCGAAGCAGTCCTGGGTATGCTGATGTTCTGCCGCCTTAGCTTCCCGGCAGGTGAGGATCTTCTCTTCCGTTTCCGGCTCCGTGCAGATCAGTAGCCGTTCTCCTTCAGCTTCAGGCTCGGTGCAGGTCAGCACCTGTTCTCCCTCTGCTTCCGGTTCCGGACAGATCAGAAGCTTTTCGTCTTCCGTTTCTTCCAGGGTGCAGATGAGGCTCTTCTGTCCGGGTGTTTCCGGCTCGGTGCAGTGCAGCTCCCGCCGGTCTTCTCCTTCCGCCAGGGTGCAGATCAGCTGTCCGTCCTCTGCCAGACAGCCTTCCGAGTGGGTATGTCCTGCCACCGTTTCGTAGCAGGCATCCCCGTGGGTGTGACCGCCGGTCACTTCGTAGCAGGCTTCCCCATGGGTATGTCCCGCCACTGTTTCGTAACAGCCATCCCCGTGGGTATGGCCGCCGACTGTTTCATAACAGCCATCGCTGTGGGTATGACCGCCGGCTTCTTCATAGCAGGCTTCCCCATGGGTATGTCCCGCCGTTTCATAGCATTCATCGGTATGCACGTGCACCGGCTGCTCCGGCAGGGTACAGATCAGTCTGCCGTTTCCGTCATAGCAGAGCCCCTCATGGCTGTGGGCCACATAGTCCGCCTGTCCGCAGACCGGCAGTCCCTGGGCGTCAAAGCAGGTTTGCTCATGGACATGATGCTCCGGTGCGCAGATCAGTACCCGGGCAGCTTCGCCCTCGCGCTCCTGATAGCAAGCATCTGTATGCTCATGGGCTTCTGCTCCGCAGAAGGTATTCTGCTCCTTGGTAATGGCCGGCAGCGACATGATATAAACCGTGCTCAGCATCACCACGCATCCCAGCGCAACGAGGCTGCGGGTCCAGGCCTGTCTGCGGCGCCTTCTCTTATTCAGTTGTTTTGCGCTTTCAACCAACCTGTTGTCCATTGATATTCTCCGTTACGATTAATCAATTTTTCCAAACGTATCCAAAGGCCAGACCGAAAACAGGATCTTTCCCACGATCTGCTCCTGGGCCACGCAGCCAACCACGCTGCTTCGGCTGTCCACCGAGGTGGTCCGGTGATCTCCCATCAGAAAATACCGGGAATCCGGCACCTGATAGGGAAATGTCAGATCGCATTCACCCAGGGCCTTGTCCGAAATATAGGGCTCTTCCAGAGCCTTTCCGTTGACGAACACCGTGCCGTCCTCATCAACGATCACCATGTCCATGGGGCCGGCGATCATCCGCTTGACCAAGAGCTTGTTTCCGATGTAAAAGGCCACCAGATCTCCGCGTTCGATTTTTCCGTTTTTTACGGAAACCACGATCTGCCCCTCCTGCAGGGTCGGGGTCATGGAATTGCCGTAAATCTGCAGCACCGGCATCCAGAGGGTAGCCACCAGCACCGCCAGGGCCGCTGCCACCACCAATGTGTTGACCGTGCTGCCCAAAGCCGCAGCATAGCGGCTTTTATAGCGCTCCCGGCGCAGCTCCTTTTTCAGCTGCTCCAGTTCCGGGCGCTGTTTCTTTTTCTTTTGTTTCATGGGCAAACCTCAATCAGCCGGGCATCGTGGCAGCAAGCAGCTCCCGCAGCCCCTTATGCTCTTCGTAGAAAGCATCCAGCCGGGTAGCCAGCGCCTTCCACTCCACCTGGGCCTCCGCTTTTGCCCGGGCCTGCATTTCTGCGCAGCGGACCTTGGTATCTGCTTCCATCTGCATACACCGTTTTTCCACTTCCTCCAGACGGAGTCTGGCTTTTTCCCGGCATTCCAATTCGATTCTGCGGCAGATCTCGTCCTGTCTGTCGCTGAAGGAACGGATATTCTCCATATACTGGGCGCCGGCTGCCTCCGCAGCCTCGAACACGCCGTTGAGCTGAAGCGATGCCTCTGCAATGGATCCGGCACGGTCAATGATGATCTCGCGCTTTTTCAGATCCGCCTCAGCCTGCTGCAGCTTTTCCTTCGTACTGTTTAATTCTTCGCTCACTTCGATCAGCATTTCCAACAGATCTGCCCGCGATAATCTCTGAAGTTCCCGGTCCGTCACGGATACCACCCCTTTTTCAGCGATACTTTCACATATACTGCGCCTATTCTATAAATCCAGTCGTAACAAAACCGTAACAATTTCGGCCTCTGCGCAAAAACACAGAGGCCGATAATCATTATTTTTTTAAAATCCTGCTGATCTGTCCGTTCCGGTCCTCCGCCCAGGAATATTCCCGCATATACTGGCCGTCATATTTCCGGGCCGCCGTCCGGTCTCCCTGCAAAATCCGGTACAGATCGCAGTCCACCAGATCCGTCCGGATGAAGCGCCGCTTCTCCCGGGATTCGATGATTTCCCCTGCGCCCACCTTTTCCAGCGCTTCCACCAGTCTTTTGTAGGTCATCCGGAACAGCGACTGGGTCGCCGCATCGCCGGGCCGGTCCGGCCAGAGGTAGGCGATGCCTTCGCCGGTGGTGATTCCCCGGTCCCCGTGGTCCACCAGCAGGGCAAACAGTTCCCGGGTCTTTTTCCCCGGGATATGCAGCGGCTCGCCCCCCACCAGCACCTCCAGCGTCGGGATCGTGGTGATCCGGACCTTCCGGCCCAGTTTTCCCCGGCTGCATTTGATCAGCGCTTTTTCAATGTCTGCGGTGCTGTAGGGCTTCAGCAGATACCCGCTGGCATCCGCTTTCCAGGCCTCCAGCGCATACTGGCTGTAGGCCGTAACAAACACCACCTGCAGCTCCGGGTTTACCTCCTTGAGCAGTTTTGCCAGCTTCAGTCCGTGAATGCCCGGCATTTCCATATCCAGAAATGCCACATCCACCACATGCAGCCGGGCCCACTCCAGGGCCTCCGCACCGCTCTGAAACAGCTCCAGTCCCCGGATGTTCAAAATGGAAGCCACGCTCAGTCTGAAATTGTCCAGAGCCGGCCGCTCGTCATCCACACAAATTATGTACATTCTCAGTCATCCTCCCAGGGGACCGACATCCGCACGCAGGTTCCCACGCCCGGCTCGCTGTCTATGGTCATCTTGCCGCCGGCCAGGTGCTCCAGCCGGAACCGGACATTCCGGATACCCACCGAGTCTTCCTTCTCGATTTCCACAGGATCAAATCCCACGCCGTTGTCCCGGACGGTAATGATCACCCAGTCCCCTTCCTTCCGGGTTTCCAGCCAAACGGTGCCGCCGTTTTCCCTGGCAGTCAGACCGTGCTTGATGGCATTTTCCACGATGGGCTGCAGAAGCAGCGGCGGCAGCAGAAAATCATCCTGCCCGATCTCCTTTTCAAACCGGATCCGGTCTCCGAACCGGATCTGCTCCAGGGCGATGTAGTCCTCCAGATACTCCAGTTCTTCCTGAAAGGTCACCAGCTCATCGCTCTGGAGGATATTGATATTGGTCCGCAGATAGCGGGAAAACCGGACAACGGTTTCATCCGCCTTTGCCGGATCATATTTGCACATGCCGCTGATGGCATTGAGCACATTGAAAATAAAGTGGGACCGGATCTGGCCCAGGGCTGCGGAGGTCCGGCTTTGGATCAGCTGGGTTTCCTTGTCCTTCAGCTGCCGCGTTTGTTCCAGATAACTCATCAGGAAACGGATGCCGTAAACCAGCACGATCACCAGAAAGGCCAGCGGCGTAATCAGCAGCTGGTCCGACCGGTTGGTCAGATAGAATACTGTCAGATCCAGAAATGCCGCCACCGCCAGAATACAAAATATGACCCGCCGGTTGTGCAGCCAACGGGTGGCCGCACCGGTTTTGCCCGGGGGCAGCAGCATGGCCAGGATCAGCAATCCGCCGGCAAGCTGCACCGTATGGGTCACCCAGAGGCTCTGCCGCATATCCACAAGTCCCAGCAGCTGCAGCAGCATCTGCACGATCAGAATCAGGCCGGCGGTGAGGCCGTAGATTTCGAAGATCATAGAATTGCGCCGGTCCTTCCGGTTCTTTACCGCATAGACCACCGGAATTCCGAATCCCATCAGCATCACCAGAGAGGTATAGTAGAGCAGCAGCGATTTTCCCTCTGCATCGAAGGCGGCAAAGGGAGAATCCAGCAGCCGCCAGGAGCCGATCATGACGGCTGAAATTCCCATGGCCAGAGCGCCCTCCTCCCGGACGATCCCTGCCGGTATGGCCATGATGATGCCAAAGAGCACCAGCAGCCCGCCAATCGCCAGATGGGGCAGGTTTTCCCGAAGCTGATGCTTGTAAATGTCCAGCTCGGAGCCCATGAGAAATTCCGGAATCTGCTCCCGGCCGGCTTCATACACCGGCGTCAGCACAACCCGGATTTCCTTCCCCGCATCCCGGTCGTAAAGGGGTACCTTCACCCAGTTGCAGCCCACCGTGGCAATGAAAGGATACTCCGGTGCCGGGTGGATGCTGTACACGCATTCCTCCCCGATATATACATCCACATACTGGTGGTAGGTGTAAAACATCAGCCAGGTATTCCGGGTACACTGTTCATCCACGCTGATCCTGCATTCCAGCGCCACCCCCACCGGCCCCTCCGGTGCCTCTGTCTGTCGGGCCACCGGCTGCCAGGCCCGGAAACCGGATGCCTCCGGCCGGCTGTTGCTGCGCCGGGTGTTGTCCCGGGGGATCAGCAGTCCTGCCAAACACAGAAACAATCCCAGGCACAGCACAAATACCGTCAGGGAAAGCCTTTTTCTTTTTTTGTCGTTTCTGATCAATTCCATTCCGCTTCCACCTCCCCATCCCGGTCTTTTCTGCATTCCGCAGCACGTTCATTTCTTCCATTATACCATCCCATCTGTGTTTTTTCCACACAAAAAAATCCAAAATCAAATGCTTTTCCATACCCGTCAAGCCGTAATCACAAAAACACAATAAATTTTGATACCACAAATTTTCTTAAGCAAGTTGCCAATTATCCGCTTCCGTGCTATACTGTTTTTAGACGAAATGCCAAAGTATACTCTCATCCCAAATTTACAGGAGGGCGCTGCCATGAGCCAAATTTACATCCCCGACGAATCCCCCATCCTCAGCGAAGTGCTGGGTGCCTACGATTTCCCCGCCACGCTGCTGGGCGCTGTCCGCTACGGCCAGGGCCACATTAACGACACCTTCTGCCTGGTCTGCCAGCCCCAGGAAGGCGATGCAATCCGCTTCATTCTCCAGGGTCTGTCCACTGCCGCCTTCCCCCATCCCGAGGAGCTGATGGAAAACTTCATCGGCATCACCTCCTACCTGCGCGATAAGGTCATCGCCGCCGGCGGCGATCCCCTGCGGGAGACTCTGAGCCTGGTCAAAACCCGGGATGGCAAGGATTTCTATACCGACTCCAACGGCAAGGTCTGGCGTCTGACCCCCTTCATTGAAAATACCGACTGCTTCCAGTCCGCAACCCCCGAGCTCTTTGAGGCATCCGCCCGTTCCTTCGGCCGGTTCCAGTATATGCTCCAGGGCTACCCCGCCGAGACGCTCCACGAAACCATCGTCAACTTCCACAACACCGAGGACCGGTTTGCCAAGTTTGAAGCTGCTCTGGCCGCGGATAAGCTGGATCGGGCCAAGGATATTGCCGATGAGATCAAATTCGTCATGGACCGGAAGGCCGACTGCTCCGTGGCTCTGCAGGCTCTGCGGGAAGGAAAGCTCCCCCTGCGGGTCACCCACAACGACACCAAGCTGAACAACATCCTCATCGATCGGGATTCCCACGAGGGCATCTGCGTCATCGACCTGGATACTACCATGCCCGGTCTTTCCATCAACGACTTCGGCGACTCCATCCGCTTCGGCGCCAACCACTCCAAGGAAGACGAAAAGGACCTGAGCAAGGTCAATTTCGACATTGAACTCTACGAGGTCTATGCCCGGGGCTTCCTGGAAGGCGCACAGGGCTCCCTGACCCCTGCGGAACTGGAGTACCTGCCCTGGGGTGCAAGACTCATGACCCTGGAGTGCGGCATCCGCTTCCTGACCGACTACCTGGACGGCGACCACTACTTCCGCATCCACCGGCCCGAGCACAATCTGGACCGCTGCCGGACCCAGTTCAAGCTGGTCCGCGACATGGAAGAGCAGTTTGATGCCATGGCCGCTGTGATTCGCAAGTACGCCAAGTAAATTAGAGCTTGAGAAACCCTCTCAGTCACCGCTGAAGCGGTGCCAGCTCCCCCAAAGGGGGGAGCCAAGCCTTGCCTCTCCCTTTGGGAGAGGTGGCAGCCCGAAAGGGCTGACGGAGAGGGTTCGTGAAACGGAAACTTAAATCTATTAGGAGGATTATACTATGAACATTCTGGTTACCGGCGGTGCCGGCTATATCGGTTCCCACACCTGCGTGGAGCTGCTGGAAAGCGGCTACAACGTTATTGTCATCGACAATCTGTGCAACTCCAACCCCGAGAGTCTGAACCGGGTCAAGGAACTGACCGGCAAGGAAGTGAAATTCTACGAAGGTGACGTCCGTGACGAAGCCCTGCTGAAGAAGATCTTTGCTGAGAACGCAATTGATGCCGTCATCCACTTTGCAGGTCTGAAGGCCGTGGGCGAATCCGTTGCCCAGCCCTGGCGCTACTATGACAACAACCTGAATTCCACCCTGGTGCTGACCAAGGTCATGGAAGAGGCCGGCTGCAAGAAGATCATCTTCTCCTCCTCCGCCACCGTTTACTCCGGCGACAACGAGATGCCCCTGCGCGAAACCTCCAAAACCGGCAACTGCACCAACCCCTACGGCTGGACCAAGTACATGACCGAGCAGATCCTGTCTGGCATGGCTCATGCTGACAAGGAATGGTCCATCGTGCTGCTGCGCTACTTCAATCCCATCGGCGCCCACGCTTCCGGCCGCATCGGTGAAGATCCCCGGGGCATTCCCAACAATCTGATGCCCTACATCACCCAGACTGCCATCGGCCGCCGGGAATTCCTCAGTGTCTACGGCAATGACTACGACACCCACGACGGCACCGGCGTCCGGGACTACATCCATGTGGTGGACCTGGCCAAGGGCCATGTGGCTGCAGTCAAGTATGCCGCCCAGAATCTGGGCTGCGAGGTCTTCAACCTGGGTACCGGCACCGGCTACTCCGTGCTGGACATGGTCAAGGCCTTTGAGGAAGCCAACAATCTGAAGCTGCCCTACAAGATCGTGGACCGCCGCCCCGGCGACCTGGCCACCTGCTACGCTGACCCCGCCAAGTCCGCTGAAAAGCTGGGCTGGAAGGCAGAGAAGAATCTGGTGGATATGTGCCGGGATTCCTGGAACTGGCAGAGCAAGAACCCCATGGGCTTTGCCAAGGACTAAGAAAATACCGCAAAAGGCGCTGGCCCGGCTGGGTCAGCGCCTTTATTTTATATGTATGAAATCATCCCCGGCGGTTGAAATCTTCGTTATATGTATGAAATCATCCCCGGCGGTTGAAATCTTCGTTGATCCGGTTCATGGCCTTCATCAGCTTATGGACAAAGATGAAGGGGCCCACCAGGATCAGGCTTCCCAGCACATTCCAGAGCCAGAAGGTCTTTGCACCAAACTGATAGTCGATATTCCGCCGTTTCAGCTCATCGCCTATCCGGCTGCAGAAGCCGTGGAACCAGACCGGCAGGTAGATGCCCAGGGTAATGGGGGCCAGGATGCACATGGCAAAATAGGGCATGGTCCGCTTTCCGTCGTAGCGGCTGGCGGCCAGATTCAGTTCCGTGACGATCCGGCTCCAGATCACCGTGGGGTAAATGCCCAGGGTCAGAATTCCCAGGAAGAACATTTTGGCCAGACCTCTTCCCGTGGGCAGCTGGATCCGGGGTGCCGCCGGTCTTGCCCATCTGATTTCCGGTTTTGGAGCCGGGGGAGCTACGCAATCCAGCATTTCCTCTGTCCACAGCAGGGCATCCTGTTTTGCTTGCTGTTCGGTGCCGCAGTAATCGCAGAATCTCCGGCCATCCGCCAGATCCGCACCGCAGTAGCTGCATTTCATAAAGTTGTTTCCTCCCGTCCCTGTTTCCGCTTTCTTCCCTTTATTTTAACACATTTTCCCCAAATGGAAAGAATTATTTCCAAAACTGCATCACAATTTCCAAGGCATTTCCCCTTTGTTTCCCCGATTTACTATTGCAACCGGATGTTTCTTTGTGCTATAATAAAAAATGACATATTATCGGAAAAGGAGGGAATCTGTTGATCGACATTCACTGTCATATTCTGCCGGAGTTCGACGACGGTGCTTCAAGCCCGGAGGAAGCCATCGCCATGGCCTATATGGCTGCCGAATCCGGTGTCACCGCCATTGTGGCAACGCCCCATTTCCCGGGCAAAAGCAGTTCCCTCCAGCGCATCGAGCCGCTGCTGGAGCGTTACGACTGGCTGCGCCGGGCAGTTAAGGCTCATGGACTTCCGCTGAAGATCTATCCCGGGGCAGAAATCCTCTGCCTGCCGGAAACCGCAGCTCTGGCTGAGGAAAAGGCCCTGCCCACCATCGGTGATACACCCTATCTGCTGACGGAGTTTTACTTCGACGAAACCTTCGCAAATATGGATGCCCAGCTGCGCGTTCTTCTGGACAGCGGCTACATCCCGGTGGTCGCTCACCCGGAGCGCTACCACGCCATCCAGGCCGATCCGGCGCTGCTGCGCCGCTGGCGGGAAAAGGGATGTGTGCTGCAGCTGAACAAGGGCAGCATTCTGGGTGCTTTCGGCCCGGACCCCCTGGATGCGGCCATGGCTGCCCTGGAAATGCGGCTTGCCGACCTGGTGGCCAGCGATGCCCACAGCGCCACCCGGCGCACGCCCCACATGGGTGCGCTCCATCAGTGGATGGCCGAAAACATGGACAGCGACTATACTTCCGTTCTTCTGGACCGAAATCCGGCCCGCCTGGTGACCGGCAGACGGATCCTGCATCTTCCGTAACCCAAAACACTATTTTCAGGAGTAATTATGAAGAAATTAAGAATCCTGCTCATTCTGACCCTTCTGGTGGTAACGGGCCTGTACGGCTTCTCCACCGTTTCCCTCCAGCTCCTGGGCTCCGACATCGGCCCCGTGCTGACCTGTGACAGCGATACGCTGGATATTTCCGTTTCCGACGGAGAAAGTGTCCTGCTTCAGGGTGTCACCGCCAAAGACAAACAGGACGGTGATCTGACCGGAAACATTCTGATCTCCAGCATTTCCAAAATGGTCGGCGGCTCCGCCCGGGTCAATTACCTGGTCTTCGACAGCGACAACAATGTGGGCAGTCTGACCCGGACCATCCGGTATACGGACTATGTGCCCCCCCGGTTCCAGATCCTGGAACCCCTGGTCTATACACCCAACGAGCCTGTGGCCCTGCTGGACCGGCTGCTGGTGGAGGATGTACTGGATGGGGACATCACCGGCTCCGTCCGGGTGTCCTATCTGACCGAAACCGACATCGCCTCCGTTTATACTGTTGATCTGCAGGTGACCAATTCCGCCGGCGACACCGCCCGGGTGAGCCTGCCCATCATCCAGCAGGACAGCCGCTACCAGGGCCGGGTGGTGCTGGATTCCTATCTCATTTATCTGGAGCAGGGTGCCTCCTTTAATCCCCGCAGCCACTTGACGCGGGTGGAACTGGGCAGCGGCATCGACGAAACCCGGGGCGACACCCAGGATGTAGCCATCTCCGGTACGGTGGATACCTCCAAGCCCGGCTGCTACCATGTGATCTATACCTACCACCAGGACAATACCGTCATCCAGTCCGCGCTGACTGTGGTGGTGGAGTAAGGAGGCGGCAGAAATGAATTTGCGACAGTTTAAATTATCCGACATTTCCATCCGCTGCCTGCTGGGAACCCTGATCCGGAATCTGTGGATGCTGGTGGCCGCTGCGCTGATCTGCGCCATGGGCACCTCCCTGTATATGCAGCGGGGCTACGTTCCCCAGTACCGCGCCACCATGACCTACGCGGTCATGGCCCGGAACATCTCCTCCTACAGCTACAGCAACCAGGCCGCCGCATCGGAGCTGACCTCCGTCATGACCCAGATGCTCTCCACGGAGCTGGTCATGGGTGAAGTCCGTTCCCACGACCCCAAGCTGGAGGACTTCGACGGCACCATCTCCGCCTCCCAGGTGGGTGACAGCAACATGGTCATCGTCACCGTGGTTTCCGACTCTCCGGAAACTTCCTTTCTGACCATCCGGGCCCTGCAGCAGGTGTTCCCCACCGTAGTGGAGTATATCTCCACCGACTGTGTGATGCAGGTGATCCGGGACCCGGCAGTTTCCACCCATCCCATCAACTATGTCAACTCCGCCTCCGCTGCCAAGCAGGCCGCTTTGGTTGGCGCTGTGCTGATGGGCATGCTGGTCTGCTGGATCCACATCCGCAGAGAGACCGTCCAGACCCGAAGCGCCGCCCGTCATCTGCTGGACGCCAACATTCTGGCCACGGTCTACCGGGTCCGCCGCCGTTTCTCCCTGCGCAGCCTCAAAGTCAATGCCCCCCTGCAGGTCTTTGCTCCCACCACCAGCTTTGCCTATTCCGAGCAGATCAATACCATCTGCACCAGCCTGGAAAATGATGCCGCCGCCAACGGCTCCAAAATTTTCCTGGTCACCGGTGTCAGCGAAAACGAAGGCAAATCCACCATTGCCGGCAATGTGGCCGCCGCCATGGCCATGCGGGGCAAGCGGGTGGCTGTGGTGGACTGCGACCTGCGCAATCCCAGTCTGAGCAAATTCTTTGGGGGCAAATACATTCCGAAGGTTCCTCTGAACCGGCTGCTGAGTCAGCCTCTGACCCGGGACAGTCTGATGCAGAGTGTGGTCCGTCACGAGCAGCTGGGCCTTTACATGCTGCTGCCCGCCGGTCCCGACAAGCGCTGCACCGAGCTGCTGTCCGGCAGTTCCATGGAAATCCTGCTGAATCAGCTGCGGATCTTCGATGTGGTCATCATCGACACACCCCCCATGGGCTACTTTGCCGATGCGGAGGTGCTGCTGGACAATGTGGACGCCAGCATGCTGGTGGTCCGCCAGGACCGGACTCCCGCCTGCGACATCAATGATGCGGCAGACACCCTGCGCAGCGCCAAGTCCCGTTTCCTGGGCTGCATCCTCAACGATATGACCAGCTCCGTCACCGAGGGCCAGAGCTACGGCTACGGTTACGGCTACGGTTACGGCTACGGCTATGGCTACGGTTACGGCTATGGCTACGGTTCCAAAAACCGTAAGAAGCAATCTTAAGAAAGGACGGTGCTTACATGGATTCCTCCCATAACAATGCTCCCACCCCTGTGGATGCCCTGGGTATGATCGAGCGCTTTCTGAAAGTGTTCCGCCGTCTGTGGATCATCCCTGTGGTGCTGGCCGTCCTTCTGGGTGCCAGGGACTACTTCTCCGGGCAGGTCCGCTTCTCTCCCATTTACCGCAGCGAGTGTCTCTTCTCCGTGGGTTCTTCCTACGATCACAAGGATATTTTCTCCGGCGGCACCTTTTATTCCGACAGTGCCGCTGCCCAGACCATGGCAAAGACCTTCCCGGATCTGCTGTCCATGGAATATATGCAGGACCTGATCGTGGCCCAGCTGGAGGACGGCTACATCAACGGCTCCATCTCCGCGGATTTCCTGGAGGGCACCAATCTGGTGCAGCTGAGCGTCACCAGCTCCGATCCCCAGGATGCCTACGACATTCTCAACGCGGTTCTGGCAGCCTATCCCCAGGCTGCGGTTTATCTGGTGGACAATCCCACCATCCAGATCCGGCAGGAGCCCAAGGTTCCCACGAAGCCGGTCAATCAGCCTGTGGCTTCCCGGGACTGGACCGGCGGTGCCATGAAGGGTCTGGCCCTGGGTCTGCTGATCATCGCCGGGCTTTCTGTTCTGAACCAGACCGTCAGCAATGCCGACGAGCTGAAAAAGCTCATCAATCTGCCCATTCTGGGCAAGCTGCCCCAGGTGACCCAGCGCAAGCGCCGCAAGGCAGGCCCTGTGCTGATCTCCGCCGAGACCAATCCCCGGCTGGCCGAGGCCATGCGCAGTCTCCGGACCAAGGTCCGGAAGGCCGCTGAGCAGGCCGGCGGCAATGTGATCCTGCTGACCAGCACCGTCCCCGGAGAGGGCAAAACCACCATCTCCTGCAACCTGGCCCAGTCCCTGGCAGCAGAAGGCCACCGGGTGATTCTGGTGGATGCGGACCTGCGCAAGCAGAGCGTTCTGCGGCTGTTTGCTCCCAAGGAGGTTGGCGGCAAGGGACTTCTGTTCTGCCTGCACAATCCCCAGGCACCCCTGTCCGAGGCCATCCGGCAGCTGCCCGGCTCTGACCTGCACTATATTTCCGGCGGCTCCACCCAGAAGCGCCACTACAGCATTGACCCCAAGGCCATGAACCGGATCATCGGGGAGCTGTCCGAAACCTATGACTATGTGGTGATCGACACGCCCCCCTGCGGCATCGTTTCCGACACCCGGTCCCTCTGCCGCCATGCCCACTGCATTTTGTATGTGGTCAAGATCGGCGGTGCCCACCGGATGCTCATCAGCGACTCCATCACCGCACTGCACCAGCAGGGTGTTTCCATTTCCGGCTGCATCGTCAACAGTGTTCCCCGGCTTCAGACCCACGACGGCTACGGTTACGGCTACTCTAAAAAATACGGCAAACAATAACAAAAACCCGCTGCACAAATCTCGTGCAGCGGGCTTCTTTTTACCGCTTCGGTTATTTCCGGGCAATGATCTTCCAGCTTTTCATGATCGCCTGCCGGGCCGGCACCACATGGAGCCAAACCGTGGCAAAAAAGCGCCACCGGGGGGATTCCGGGGTCAGCATCTGCCCTTTGTGAAGGGCGCAGACCACCAGGCCGTGGATGGAATCGGCGCTTTCGATCCACTCCCGTTCCGTCTGGCAGTCACCCAGCATGATATAGCTGCCGTCCCTGCGGACCTCCACCACCCGGTGGAGAATGTATTTCCCGCCGGGCCGGGTGTACAGCACGATATCGCCTTTTTTCGGCGGCTGCTGCACCGGATTTAAATACACCGTATCTCCGTGATGCAGGAAGGGTGTCATGCTGCTTCCCGCCACCGTCACAGGCACCTTGGTGTGTCCCTCCCGGAGCAGGCCGCAGACCATATCCAGATATTCCTTTGTATCCACAATTTTCGCCATGGTTTTCCCCTCCTGTTTCAGCATCATCATACCGACAAAGGCCCGCTTTGTCAAGGCCGGTCCCCGCCGGAGGTTTTTCAAACATTGACAGATTGTATATTTTGGAGTATAATGTTTGCAAATATCGGGTTTTTTCTCCATTTCCACAACTTATCGAGGTGTTGCCACGTGAATCCCACCGAATCTGTTCAGAATTGCCCTCTGACTTCCGGTCAGAGGCTCTATCTGAAATTTAAGTATGCCCTGGACTTTCTTCTGTCCCTGGCAGGTCTTGTGATTCTGTCTGTGCCCATGCTGATTCTGATGATCGTCATTAAAATCGACGATCCCGGTCCCGTTTTCTTCCGTCAGAAGCGCATCGGCAAGGATCAGAAAACCTTCTATATGCTCAAATTCCGTACTATGAAATCCGAAACGCCCCGGGATATGCCCACCCATCTGCTCCAGAATCCGGAGCAGTACATCACCCGTGTGGGCCGCTTCCTGCGCAAATCCAGCCTGGACGAGCTGCCCCAGATCCTCAACATCCTGATGGGCCATATGTCCCTGGTGGGTCCCCGTCCGGCGCTGTGGAACCAGTTTGATCTGATCGAGGAGCGGGAAAAGTACGGTGCCCACCAGGTCCGTCCGGGCCTGACAGGCTGGGCCCAGATCAACGGCCGCGACGAGCTGGAGATCCCCGTCAAGGCAGCCCTGGACGGAGAATATGTCCGCAGACTGGGGCCTGTGATGGATCTGAAATGCTTCTTCGGCACCTTTCTGGCAGTCTTCTCCGCCAAGGGTGTGGTAGAGGGCGGCACCGGTGCCAAAAAGGGAGAGTAAATCCTATGAAGCGCATTCTGATTTTATCGAACCATTCCTTCATGCTGTGGCAGTTCCGCCGGGAGCTGATCCAGACCATGCTGCAAAGCGGCATGGAGGTGACCCTGGGTGTGCCCTTCGGGGATCATATCGAGGATTTCCGGGCCTTGGGCTGCAAACTCATCGACATCCCGGTGGACCGCCGGGGCATCAACCCGTTCCGGGATCTGCAGCTGTTCCGGCAGTACCGGGACCTTCTGAAAACCGAGAAGCCCGACATGGTGGTTACCTATTCCATCAAGCCCAATATCTACGGCGGCTTTGCCTGCCGGCTTCTGAAGATCCCCTACTGTGTCAACATCACAGGCCTGGGCACCGCCTTCCAGAGCCCCGTTATCAGCCGGATCGTGACGGTCATGTACCGCACCGCCCTGAAAAAAGCCAAGGCCGTATTCTTTGAAAATGCCGGAAATGCGGAATTCTTCCTGGAAAGGCAAGTCACCACCGCCGCCCAGCAGGTGCTGCTTTCCGGTGCCGGCATCAATCTGCAGCACTACACCCTCCAGCCTTATCCCGAAAACGATCCCATCCGGTTCCTGTTCCTGGGCCGGCTGATGAAGGAAAAGGGCGTGGATGAGCTTCTGGCCGCCGTGAAAATGCTCTACGATGACTGCTTTGACATCCACCTGGATCTGGTGGGCTTCTTCGAGGATTCCTATAAGGAGCAGATTGATGCGCTGTGCGAACAGGGCATTGCCACCTTCCACGGTTTTCAGCAGGATCCCCGGCCCCATTATGCGGCAGCAGACTGTGTGGTGCTGCCCAGCTACCACGAGGGCATGAGCAATGTCCTTCTGGAGGCCGCCGCCACCGGCCGGCCACTGGTCACCAGCTACATCCCCGGCTGCCGGGAGGCTGTGGACGAGGGCCGCAGCGGCTTTACCTGCCGGCCCCGGGATAAATACGGCCTCTATGAAGCCATGAAAAAAATCGCCCAGCTGCCCCGGGAAGCCCGTATGGAGATGGGCCTTGCAGGCCGCAGAAGAATGGAAGAGCGATTTGACAAGCAGACCGTGGTGGAAGACACTATGAACGCCATTTTCCGTCCCTGACAAATCATCCCCCACCGAAAAATCGGTGGGGGTCATTTTTATTAACCTGGCAGCAGCTCCACCACCAGAATCTGGGGCGGATTGTTCAGCCGGGGGATAGGCAGGGAGTTTCCCAGGCCCCGGGAGAGGATCAGTGTTTTGCTCCCGTCTTTAGAGGGGAACTGGCCCTCCAGACGACCGGGGAAAAGGCCCATGTCCGGCGCAAAGGCGCCCCCCAGCAGGGGGATCCGGAACTGGCCGCCGTGGGCATGTCCGGAAAACACCGCATCGGTGTCCCAGTAGCTGATGGCATCGTTGCGGATCCAGCTCACCGGGATGTGGGCCATCAGCATTGTAAACCGGTCCGTATTCTGAAATTCCTTCAAAAACTCACACTCCGGCACCTTGGCCTCCCCGGTCCACAGGTAAATTTCCGGCACGCAGTAGCCGCTGATACCGCCGATGCGCAGGTTCTGCCCCTTCAGGGTAATGTCTTCGTAGGTAAATTCCATCACCCTGGCGCCCCGATGCTCCAGCATCCCCGTCAGATCGCTGCCGAAATTTCCCTGGTGCTGCTGCTCGTGATTTCCCAGGGAAACATAGACCGGTGCGATCTGCGAAAGCGCCTCCACCAAGTCCATGGCAACATCCGTATTTTTGATATGTCCGGTAACCAGATCGCCGCTAAAAAAGATCAAATCCGGTTGCTGCCCGGAAACCTCCGCCAGCAGATCCCGGTTATTCTCTCCAAACCGGGCGTTATGCAGATCGGAAAGATGCACGATCCGCACCGGCTCCGTAATCTTATCGGAATATACCGTCTCCCGCTCCACCGCCAGGCATCGGTTGGAGCGGTAAAGCTCCAGACACAGCAGGGCGCAAAGAATCAGCACCGCTGCGATCCTTCTTCTTTTTTTCATGGCCCCACCTGCCTTTCTGCTCCTTATTTTACCCCCTCCGCCCCACAAATGCAACTGTTTTCCGCAGCTTGACAGGCAGCGGCAAAAAGGGTATCATGGACACAACAACTGCCAGGAGGGATCCTTATGAGTCAGAATCTGGAAACCCGCTGCGTCCACGGCGGCAGCCACCGCTTCCCGGACGGCCGGGACAGCATTTCCATGCCCATTTATCAGACCGCCACCTTCGCCCACCCGGACCTGGGCCACAGCCCCGACCGGTTTTACTACACCCGGCTGACCAACCCCACCCGGAATTACCTGGAGGAAACCGTATCCTCCCTGGAGGGCGCCGGGGATACCGTGGCCTTTACTTCCGGCATGGCGGCCATTGCCGCAGTTTTCGAGCTCTTTGCTCCCGGGGACCGGATTGTGTGTTCTTCCGACCTCTATGGCGGCACGGTGCTGCTGTTTGATCTGGTTTCCCGGAAAAACGGCCTTGTTCTGGATTTCGTGGACACTGCGGATGCAGATGCCCTGGCCTCCGCCATGGCCCCCGATGTGAAGGCCATCTATATTGAAACCCCCAGCAATCCCATGATGAACGTCACCGATATCCGGCTCTGTGCCGAATTTGCAAAGAAGCAGGGTGCCCTGCTGATCGTGGATAACACCTTCCTCAGCCCCTATTTCCAGAATCCCATCGCCCTGGGAGCCGATCTGGTGGTCCACAGCGGCACCAAATATCTGGGCGGCCACAATGACACCCTGGCCGGTTTTGTCTGTTGCGCCGATGCTGCCCTTTCCCAGCGGATCCGTAGGATCTCCTCCGCCACCGGCGGTCTGCTGGCCCCCTTTGACAGCTGGCTGATGCTGCGGGGCATCAAGACCCTGGCGGTGCGGATGGAGCGGGCCCAGGAGAATGCCCGGGCCATCGCCGCATTCCTCCAGACCCATCCCAGAGTCACCAGGGTCCATTATGTGGGCCTGCCGGACCATCCGGGCTATGAAGTGAATGCCAGACAGTCCCGGGGCAGCGGTGCCATGCTGTCCTTCGCAGTGGACAGCCACGAGACTGCCCTGCAGGTGCTGGAGAAGGTAAAGATCATCACCTTCGCCGAAAGTCTCGGCGGCCCCGAAAGCCTCATCACCCTCCCGGTCACCCAGACCCACGCGGATGTGCCCGAGGAAGAACGGGAAAAACTGGGCATCACCGATTCCCTGCTGCGGCTTTCCGTGGGCATCGAAAACGCCCAGGATCTGATTGAAGATCTCCGCCAGGCAATGGCATAAGAAATGTCCCCGGAATTAATCCGGGGACATTTTTTGATCCAGCCCCTCATCCATTTTCTGAAACAGCACCGCAGCAAACAGCGAAAGGGGCAGCCACAGCGCCGTAAACAGGGGGCAGATCTGGCCCATAACATTCAGCGGCTGATCCCGATAGTCCCAGACCTCATACTGCCTGTTCACCAGCATCCCCGCAGCAAACTCCACCATGGTCACGATCAGCGCCCCCACCGCCGCCCGGGCCGGCAGGGGCAGCCGGGGAGACACACGGTTTAACTGCCCGATCAGCAGAAAGCAAACTCCCCCGGCCAGGAACATGCTGCCGTGGCTGCGGCCCCGGTAGAGCAGTTCCAGCGCCAGATAGCCGGCCCCGCCGGTGTAGAAAAGCAGGGCATTTTTCCAGATTTTCAATTCCGATCACCTCTTTTCCATTATCGCCATAAATTCCAGAAAAAAATCAAAAAAATGTCTTGACTTTTTGCCTTTGAACGGATATAATAACGAAGCTGATTTCGGGAAACCGAAGTCCGGTGACCATCTTTGGCGGCATAACTCAGTTGGTAGAGTAGCCGGTTCATACCCGGTATGTCATCTGTTCAAGTCAGATTGCCGCTACCAGGCCCGTTGGTCAAGCGGTTAAGACACCGCCCTTTCACGGCGGTAACATGGGTTCGATTCCCGTACGGGTCACCATGACGCGCAAATACGAACCCTGCATATTGTGAGGAATGTATTTGCGTTCACTGAAAGAATCCCACCTGAGTAATCAGGTGGGATTTCTTTTTATCTTCATCATTTTTGCTTCAATCGCCCCCTACGCCATTATAGGCAGTCAACTTAGCCATCAACAACGGTGTGTACCCTTTCGAATTTTCATGGACACAGAGCGGCTTCTAGGGCCTATGGCTTCTAGAACAACCCCTACCTATATCCAATCGTTGCAACTGATGAATCTGTTTCAACACTTTTCTGGGACAATCTGGCGAATATACAGTAGAAGTCCCTCCTGACGTTGATGTCAGGAGGGACTTCTACAAGGCGACGAATTAATTTGCTTTGATTCATTTTGCATTGAGGACGGGAGCCGTTCTGGGACAACTGGCTTGTCCCATTTTCAGTTACCCTACATCCTTTTCGGAAGAGGTGCTTTTGGCAGGAACATCGTCATCGACCCAGAAGCGGAAAACTTTTCCGTCTTTCCGGTAGATGCGGACACCGTTCTTAGTGATGTAACGGCTGTAAACCCACATACTATCACCCTCCTCATTCGCAAAATATCTATATAAACCATCTTGCGCGAATCGGAAAAGTGTGCTATCATGGAAGTGCCATCTATCCATGCTAGGCCAGTCGCACTATCTTCTTCGCACAGTAGATAGGGGACTGGTGATTAACGGTTGAGCTTCTCCGGGCTCGGCCGTTTTTCTTTGCTGTGAGTTTTTATATCATGCCGCTTCTTAACCTTAGCTGCCTGTCGCAACTGCGCTTCCGCAGCGCTCTGGGATACACCGAAGTGCTTCTTGACTTGATAGACGTTCTTGTCCTTTATCAGATGGTACGGAACCAGAAGTTCGGCAGCAAAGATATCCGCTTGTCGTTCGGGGTCAATGTCCGGTGGAAGTCTACTGCCCTTTTCGACATAGGCAAATGTGGTGTTCTGGGAATTATGGAAAAGAAAGTGGCCCAGCTCATGTGCCATAATCATCCGTGCCCATGCAACCCCGTTACAAGCTGCCGTATAAACCGACTGCCTGACGCGGATCACCCATTGCTCAGGGGTCGTTTCAGCCATCCGCCCAGGAAGCTCTTCATCCTCGACGGCTTCAATATGAAATTCAGGGTAAATCAAAGGGAGCACATTTTCCAAGATGCGCATAACCGGGAAGTACTCCGTTTTGTCCAGTCCCAGATCTTTACGCAACTGGTATGTATATGTCCGAATCTGATTCCTGTTCCTTGGCTGTGCGACGCGTTTGCTAATAAGGCTCAAAAGCTATTCACTCCTTTTTGCTGCCCTTCTGGACAACCTTCATGATTTTCTCCAATTGCTCATCAGAGAGTCCTTCCAAGGCTTTAGCAAAAGATATTGCCGTGCTCCTTTGCTGGACAGACATCTGCTGAAGGGAGATTCTGAGTTCGTCCTGGGATGCATCGAATGCGGTACGAAGCTGCTCTGCTTCTTCGGGATTCAGGTGGTATGCCTGAATGATTTTACCAACCCATGCCACAGGGGCATTACGCTTGCCGGTTTCTACGGCAGAAAGATAGGCGACGGAAACTCCAAGGGTACCTGCCATGTCACGAAGGAGTTCCTGCCGGTCGATCCGAATCTTACGTAGGATTTTTCCAAGTTCTGTCAGCATTGCCAACAACTCCTTTCTTTCATTTTGTATTTTAACACGGTTCGCAGAATTTGTCAACAGATTTTGTAGAATGGTTTTACATTTTCTGTTTGCGCGTCGAATCGTGTCCCCGTCGAAAGATTCTTAGCAGCTTTGTATTCACATCTATTCACCACGTCTTAAGTAAAAATAGGCCATACCAAGATTCCCCTCCCTCAAGCCTGAGGGAGGGGAATTATGCTGATCGGAAACGGTCCAATTTCTCGATCAGTCAAAAGGAGGCCATCTCTTCTCTTTTCAGTCTATCAGATTAAGTGGAACCTTAAAAATTACCTTTAGGATCCTATTACTTTTACCAAGGGTGTTTTGCACCCTGGTCCGATGTACATCGTTTGGGAACAGGCACAGAACGGTACCAGCTATCGCCCGTATGTCTACCAACGGTACCCCCTTGGTTTCCAGATATCTGCAATATACAAAAGCACGGTCTGACCGATATTCATCGTAAATAGGATGAATATGACCAGAATAATCGCTGACTTTTCATCAGCCAACAGATTCACCGCTTCCCCGCCCAGAAGCATGCTGAAATACTTCACAAGACCGGTCTGGGAATCCAGAATAAAACGCCAGATGATGGACATGACCACCATAGACGCAATAACAGGCAGGTACAGGCAGATTCGTACAAAGGAAACGTATTTCGGACGCTTGTCAAAGACGCTGCCTGCAATCCAGATACCTGCAGTAATCAAAATCGGAACGACCGCAGCCACATAGATGAGTGTGTTTCGGACCGCTTTCATATAGGTGTCGCTGGAAAAAATCTTTTTATAGTTATTCAGGCCTACAAAGACCTCTTTTGCCCATTTTGTATTGTAAAAGCTGGTAACAAAGCCTTTTCCAATGGGGTAGATCATAAAGACCAAGGCAAGAATTACAAAGGGCGCAATAAACAGATAGGCCGCATAATCCTGCTTTTGTCTCCTGGCTAAAGTTTGCTTGCTCATTGGCACCTCCATATCCGCCTCGTTTTCCCAAAAGTGGGACCCCAAAGGGGGTCCCACAGTTTGGGTTACATAAAGACGTTTCTTCAGTCAAAGAATCTATTAGTTCAGAACCAGAGAGTTATCCATGTACTCCTGAATAACCTCGTTGGCACCCTTGGAGTAGTTTGCCAGAGCCTCAGCAGCAGTCTTCTCACCGCTGAATGCTGCCTGCAGTTCGGGGAACAGCAGAGCACGGGTAGAAACATAGCCAGCAACGCCACCGGTGAAATCCCAGATGTAGGGCTCGACCTTTGCCAGACCTGCGTAGATGGGGTTGGCAGCAGCGGTTGCTTCGGTGATGGATACGTAGCAGGGGATTGCATTGGTGTTGAAAGCAGTCAGATGCTCTTCATTGCCCAGCAGCCACTTGATGAACTCGCGGGCAACGATCATCTGATCTTCCTTGCCGTTGTTCATGACAGATGCGCCGTAGACATAGTTAGCCATAGTGACAGTATCCTTGCCGTCCTTCTTGACGGGGATAGCAGCAATACGCATATCGAACTTCTCGATTTCGGCATTGTTCATAGCCTTCAGGTTTGCGGTGTAGTTGGTGAACTGGCCGGAGGACAGAACAGAAACCTGATTCTTGAACTCGCCGCCGACTTCAGCGCCACTCTTGGTGATGACGTTGGAGTTGGTCAGGCCGGCATTGGTCCATGCAATCATCTTTTCCAGAGCAGCGATGGTGTTGGCATCTTCGCCAGCAACGCTCTTGCCATCCTTCCACAGATTGCCGCCCAGCATGGTCAGCCAGTTCATCATGAAGGTGTCAGCCTGGTTGTCAGCAGCAAAGAAGCCGATGGGGTACTTCTCAGTGCCCTTGACATACTCAGCCAGAGCAGGCAGGATGTCGTTTTCCATCTGATCGACGGTCCAGCAAGTAACTTCGTAGGGATCCTCGGGAACGAATTCGCCCAGGCCAGCTTCCTTCATCATGTCAGCGTTGTAGATGAAGCCGAAGTAGGACTGATACAGGCCAACCATGTAGCTCTTGCCATCGATGACAGTCGCATTGTAAGTGGATGCATACATATCGTCCTTGACGGACTCTGCGATGTCAGTAATGTCGGCAACCAGACCCTGGTGGACATAGTCAGAGGTGGTGAACCAAGCAGAGAACAGCAGTGCAGGCAGGGTGTTGGTTTCGATTGCACCGGAAATCAGGGCAGCTCTCTGAGAACCGGCAAACTTGTTCAGGGTCACTTCATAGCCGTAGTCGGCATACTCTTTTTCAAATGCGTCGATAGCATTCTGCAGAACATCCTCACCGATGCCCATATCAGCCCACAGTTCGATGGAAACATTCTTGGGCAGCTGGGGTGCGGGAGCTTCGGTAGGAGCCTCTACCTTGGGTGCTTCTTCCTTGGGAGCTTCCTGCTTAGGAGCTTCGGTGGGGGTCTCAGCGGGTGCGCTAGCGCCACAGGCAGTCATGGCCAAAACCATGCACAGAACCAGCAGCAGGGAAACCAGTTTTTTCATTTGTTCGTCCTCCTAAAGTTTTTTATATGAACAGGAGAATCCTTTTCTCCGGCTCAACGAAGTCATGTGGGGCTTAATAGCCTTCCTTCAGCCAGCCTTCAATCATGTCCGCAGCTTCCCGGATGACGGGTTCATCAGCGGGAACATACTTAAACGGTGCCCGAACGCCGCCGCAATCCATGCCGCGGGCATTGAGAATGGCCTTCATACTGGCAACACCGGGAGACCAGCTGACCCGGCCATGCATCAGAGCTGTATCCGCCCGGTTCTGCCACAGCAGAGCCTTTTCCATATCTCCCTCGCAGAAAGCACGGTAGATGTTGACATACAGTTCCGGCATGGCACCATAAGTGCCGCCAATGCCACCGGTTGCGCCCATGCTGAGGCCCGCCAGCAGCTGGGCATCTTCGCCATTGAAAATGAGTGTGTTTTCGCCGCCTGCACGCTTCATGCGGCTGATGAGGGAGCTGTTGGGAGAAGTCGTCTTGATGCCTGCCACATAGGGTTTCTTGATCATCTTCTCGAACAGGCTCATGCTGATGTTGTAGCCGGTGGTGGAAGGGATGTTGTAAATGAAGAAGGGAATCCTTGCCGCATCAATCATGGCATCCCAGTACGCTTCGATACAATTTTCCGGCAAGGGATAGTAGATGTTGGGGACCGAAGAAATGGCATCCACGCCAGCAGCCACTGCCTGTGCGGCCAGTTCACAGCTTTCCTTAGTGCTGGGAGCACCCACGTGGGCAATAACAGTGGTCTTGCCGCCAACAGCTTCCATCACCGCAGAAACGGTCTGCATCCGCTCTTCCTTGGTGAGCATCATACCTTCGCCACTGGAACCGGTGAGATACAGGCCATTGACACCCTTTTCCACATACCAGTTGGCCAGCTTCTTAATTTTTCCTTCCGAGACATTTCCGTCATCGTCGTAGCAGGCATAAAATGCTACAAACACGCCTTTGAACTTCTCAATATTCTCAATCATGACAAATCACTCCTACAAAATTGTGGCGCCCAGTTTCAGCAGCGCATCATGGACCTGGACGGTTTCCAGACTTCTTACAGGAACATCCTTGGCTGCAGCAAGGCCCGCTGCCGTACCGGCAGCCTGTCCCACGCCCATGGCAATGGGTGTGACCCGGATGGCTGCACCTGCCTCGTGGGTGGCAGACATACAACGTCCGCAAACCATCAGGTTTTCAAAGCCCTTTACGACCAGGGACCGCAGCGGAATAAAGTAGTACTGTCCCGGTCTCAAATGGGTGGTTGCTGTCTTGGCACCTGTGGGATTGTGGATATCGATGGGATAACCGCCCAACGCAACCGTGTCCACAAAGTACTTGGATTCCAGCAGATCTTCCTGGGTCAGCACATAGTCGCCCATGACCCGGCGGGATTCCCGTACACCGATCTGCACACCGGTGGATACCAGAATTGCATTGGCAAATCCGGTGCAGTATTCCCGGAAGAACCGGATCAGCTCATGTGCCTGTTTCCGACCTTCCTGTTCTGCTTTTGACAGGTCCCAGGGATTCACAGGATTCATCTTGATAATACGGGTCGTGTTGACAATGACTTCTCCCGGATTGACCGTTTCAAAAAGCAGCACATCTTCGCGTTCTGTATGTAACAGGCCGTCAGCTTTTGCCTTATTAAATTCCTTATAGAAACCCGCCATGGAAAGCCGCGGAGACCGCTCCAAGGAAGTGAGGTCCTTGACATTGAAATTGCTCTGGTTCTTCCGAATCTCTTCTTTCAGCGCTTTCACATCCACGCCAGAGACCTTCATATTTGTAGTCATGGGCTGACACAGGCCATCCGTATCTCTTCCCTGCCGAACATCCGCTCTGGCAGAAAAAGCCAAAGCACCATCGCCGGTTGCATCAATAAACACCGTACCCTGAAGTTCCAACGCTCCACTCCTGGTCTGTACCCTTATGGAATGGACCGTTCCGTTTTCCACATTTGTATCGATCAGCGTAGCATGAAACAGCACATCCACACCAAACTCCTGCGCCATCTCATCCAGAACCAGTTTCATAATTTCTGCGTCAAAGGGGGTCACAGAGGAGGCATATCCCGTGGTATCCTCAATATGGCCGACGCAGCCTTGTTTTGCAGACATGCGCTCCACCAGCTCCTGCGGCAGGCCGGTGACTACCTGACGGCTTCCTGCGTGGAAGGTCATCATGGGTCCCACACCGGCATTGGTCAGGGATCCACCTAAAAATCCATACTGCTCAACAAGCAATGTTTTCGCACCCTGCTTTGCAGCAGCAAAGGCTGCCATACAGCCGGATACGCCTCCACCCAGGACAACCACATCCCAGCTATGATTGCGTTCCATCGGGTCACCCCTTTCGTTCTTTGTAATTTCAGTTTATCACCCTCAAAATCCGGAATAAATGCGCTCTTTCCGAATCAAATATGCAAAAAAGTCACCTGCAGCCCGTTTCCAAATATGCCAAAATGAAACAATCGGCTTTTTCGAAAAGAACCGCTTTGCTTATGGCGGATATGTCGTAAAACTGCTATAATAAGTTAAGAATTGCGCCCATTGTTCCGCAAGCGCACACCATATCGGTTTGCATTTTTCAGAAAGAGAGGTTGAGAATATATGATGAAATTCAAATCATCCCTGTTCATCCAATATCTGCTTATCTTCTCTTTGATTGCAATCGTACCAGTGGTTACGACCTGTTCCGCGCTGCTTTTTTCTCACAATACCCTGACAGAGGAAGTCATCCAGTCCAACCAGTCCTCACTGGAGCTGATCCAGCAGTCGCTGGATATCAAGGTTTTGGAATTCATCAACATCCCCTCCCTCATTGAACAGAATCCGTCTTTGACCAAAAACTCGCTCCAGAACAATCCCGGCAATGCGATTTCCAACATCAAAGAAATCACCTCTGCTCACAACTTCATTAACAACATTATCATCAACATCCGGGACAGTAATTACTTCTATTCCTCCAAAGGCACTTTCCACACAGAAGATTTGCCGGTGCAGAACTTTATGTCCGATTTGCTTCAAAACGGCTATTCCTGTGCCACCGTGCTTTCCATGATTAACTCTGTCACCACGCCCACCTTCTGGCCCGTCGATTCTCTAAGCAATGTTCCAAACGAACTGTATCTGTTCTCTCCCGTTTACAATACGGAGTTTCAATATGAATCCCAGAATGCATCCCGTGTTTCCATCATTCTGATCAACCGGGAGGCCATTCACGACCTATTCCGGGCATCCCAGACAAATTCCGAGGAAAGCATCCTGTTGCTGAATGCAGACAAGCAGCTTTTGACATACCTTACCTCCAATGTATCTACCGACACCATTCAGCAGATTTGCGACTACATCCGTTCTTCCACCGACACGGCCGAAATACTGAGATTGACCGTCAACGGTGTCGAAAACATCATCTTCATTTCCCAATCCGCCCAGACCGGTCTGTACTATGTGCGGTTCTTGCCCGAGCACGTGGCCTATCAGCCAATCTACCAGATGCGCAATATCTCTTTTGCCATTCTTGCCGCCGTATTGGTATTGAGTGTATTTCTGGTTGGCTATGGTATGAAGCGCAGCTATGTCCCCATCCGCACGCTGGCTGACTGGATTCAGTCCAAACAGCCAACGACGCTGAATGCCCGAAACGAACTTCTGCTGTTCAAAAAGGTATTTGACGACACCTTTGAGCAAAACAGCAATATGTCTGAGCTGATCAGCAATTCCAAATACGGCCTGATCGACCACTTCCTGAAGGATCTGATCTGCGGCAATTTTTCTTCGGAAACAGAGTTTGCCGCTGCCTGCCGGAAACTGAATATTTCGTTCACCAAGAAGTACTATGCGGTGGCATGTGTATTGGTGGAATCCAATTCCGATGAAGATTCCAACATCGATTTCAATTTGGTTTTGGATGCCATCCGGGATGAACTGCCGGACAATATCAGCATCCAAATCAAGGACCTGCTTTTTGCAGGCAAACTGATTATCGTCCTTAACAGCGACAGTGATGACCTGGCCGCTTACAAAAATGTAATCGCCACCATCAAACAGCGTCTTCTGGACCAGGCCGATATCCTGACCTCCATTGGCATGGGTTCCTATTACGGTTCCTATGAGTATGTAGGTAAATCCTATCTGGAAGCCACCAACGCACTGGATTACCGTCTGATTTACGGTAAGGACTGCCTGATCACCCAGGAGATGTGCAACATCGATAAGAATGAGTTGATTTATCCCACAGAGGACATCAGTCTGCTGGCTTCTGCCCTGCTGTCCAAGGATGCGGAGGCCGCTTCTGAAGCCATCTACCGGCTGAATGCTTATGCCAAATCCCCCCACTGTACGTTGCACTCTGCAAAATACATCTGCTATGACACGTTCTCCGTTCTGAAGAAAATGCCCGCATTTATGAACGTTGGCTACTCCAATTCTTCTTCGGACAATCTGGACATCACCAAACTGACAGACTACGACAACATCGACGAATTCTTCACCGCGCTGCAGCGGATTATCCAGAATGCCATCGGCGCACCCAAAGCAGTCACATCCGAGTCTGATTTGGGCCCACAGCTTGTAGAGTATATCGAGCAGCATTGCTTCTCTTATAACTTCCAAATCAGCACCATCGCCGAGCATTTCTCCATTTCTGCGCCCAGCATGAGAAAGATTTTCCGGGAGTACACCGGCATCGGTATTTCGGACTATGTGACCAACATCAAAATGGAAAGGGCCATGCAGCTTCTGCGGGAAACGGACACCAATGTGCAGGAAATTGTCACAGAAATCGGCAACACCGATGCATCCGCATTCATCCGGCTTTTCAAGAAAAAGACCGGTATGACCCCGGGCCAGTACCGCAAAGCCAACAGGATTTGACCCAGACATAAAAGAAATGCGTCCCCTTGGGACGCATTTTCTATATCCATGGCAGTTATTTGCTTGAGCATAATGAGATTCTTGGATGCCACGGCGATCAGCAATTCCATGCGGGTGCGGTAACCGGTCTTCTCCAGAATCTTACCCACATGCCAACGGATGTTGGCCTTGGAACAGTTCAGCATTTTTGCCGCATCCTCGTCGGAGGTGCTTTGCATCAATGCCCGGAGCACATCCAGTTCCGCATTCGTCAGCTCATAGCTGGTGGTAAGGCCCAGCTTTACCTCCGGGGTTTTATCCGGGAAGACGGTTTCTCCCGACATGGTCTGATCCATAACCGTCAGCAACTCACCCCGGCTGGCATCCTTGTACCAGAAGCTGTCTGCATGAGCTTCCTTCGCTTTTTCGATAAAGGTATGCTCAGCCATGGAGGTGACGATGATGACTTTGATATGGGGAAACTTCTTCTTGATGACGGCACAGGCATCGATGCCGCTTTCATCCCGGGCTGTACAAACATCCATCAGAATCAGATCCACATTCGTACGCATACAGAACAGTTCTGCGTCCGCCGCATTTGAGATCATGCCCGCAAGGGTGTAATTTTCACTGGAACGGATAATGGCTTCCATATTCTCCTGGGCCATTTTCTGATCCTCTACGATCAGCACGCGAATCATAATACCCCCTCCTTTTCTTTGGGCACGGTCACCGTCAGTTTGAATTCCGGGAAGGATTGGACGGTCATAACACCGCCTGCACGCTCCACCCGGCGGCGCAGGGTGGAAAGGCCGCCGCCCTCCACAATCTCCCACTCCGGAATTTTTCCGTTGTTGGTGACGGTTACGGTTGCTTCCGTTTCATTTTCGGCAAACGCAGCGTGCAGTTCGGTAGCCTCCGCATACCGGACAGCATTGGTCACACATTCCCGCACTGCGCAGGTAAGCAGGTACGCAACACGTTCCTGTTTCGGAAGATCACCCGTCTGGACAAATGCCAGCTTCACATATTCGCAGGTCTTTCGGATCTGCAGCAGCATATCCTCATCCGGTGTGTCGTTGCTGTATTTCAGCATGGACACCGCCCGCTGCCAGGCGGCCGCCAGACTGTCCGGAATGCTTTCCGTACAATCCGTTTTCAGATACTTCTGTGCGGCCACAAGGCATTTGCCCATTTCATCGTGGACACGCATTTTAGTATTCAAAATCTCTTCTTCCCGGGTGATTGCCACCACATTTGCAGAAAGCCTCTTCAGTTCTGCCTGCACGTACCGAAGCTGCTCATTTTCTTTGGTCAGTTCCACACGGCTTTTCTGAAGGTCCGTCACATCAGCGGCAATATACTGGGTATAGCTTTCTCCGCTTTCGTGGGTAAAGGTTCGCTTTTCCAGCCGCCAGGCACTGCCATCGTCCAGAATGAACACCTTGCCATCCTTTCGCACTTCGGCAACCGGAACGAAATCATCGGAGAGGAAGCTTTCAAGGTCGGTAATAAACTGCACATCCTTACCGCAGACAGCAAAGCTGAAGCGCTGCATGGCAAGATTGCATAGCACCGGCAATCCAGACTCGTTGAAGAAGCAAACGGCGGTCGGCAGATTATCAAAGGCCTCCTTGATAGAAGAATGGCTGATTGCCTTGCGGTTTCCGGTTTCGCTGAGGACTGCAAAAGCACCGTATACCAGAGACAGCAGCGTCACAGCCAGAAGCACCCCGTAAGGAATATGAAGGTGCAAACCCTGCGTATTTCCGGTAAGCTGGCTGTCAAGCTGCATCACGATGTACATCACCGCATTGAGCGTAAACACCGCACCCATGCCGAACTGTTTCGTCAGCTTGCATTTTCGCTTAAACAGCACAATGGCACCTGCTGCAAGGGAGATCACCGTAAGCTGGCTGAGAATCAGCAAGACCGTCTGCCAAAGGGAGCTTGCCTGATAGAAACAAGTCATCATTGGCCGCCACCTCCTTCCAGCACGAGAGAGAGGGTATAGCAGTTTTCGTCAGACCGGCTTACAGAAACACACTCAGTTTCAAGTGCTGTCAGGTCCAGACTGCACACGGCATCCATACAAGCGTAGAAACGATCATCCCGGCAGAAGAATCGGGCCAGCAGGCAGCTTAAGCCCTCAAAGGCATTTTCCACCACGTATTCATAAAAATCAAAGAGCTTCATGGCCACGTCAGCAGGCAGATCTTTCTCAAACTGCACCGATGCGGCACAGGTGATGCCCGCAAGCTGCAGATTTTTCATCATTTCCTGAATGCTGAGGCTTAGTTCTTCGGCTTTGATGATGCCGTCCTGCTCATTTACAAGGATCAGATTGTTGCGGCGTTTGAGGTAAGCACCTACCACAACGATGCGGCGAAGCAGTTCTCTCTTTTCCTTCGGATCGTCGGTTGCGGTCAGCTTCTTCAGCCAATCGTTCAACAGGTCAATCTGGTGGGCCGTTTGCTTATGAAGTGCATCATGGAGCCGGTTCTTCTCCGCAAGGGTACGAATCTGCTTATCCATCCGGTAGTTCTGCATGGAAACAGCATTGGAGCCCTCCAGTTCCCTTCGAAGCTCCTTCAGCTCATCCAGAATATCCAGCAGCTCGGACAAATCCTCCTGCCACAGGGTATAACCGCCGCGGATTTTCGAACCGGACACGCGGATTCCGCCATCCAGCATGACAGGCTCGGTTTTTGCTGCCTTCATTTGTGCTGTGGTAAGGGCCTGTGCATCGTCTGAACGGTAATGCACGATGTAGTCATAATCCACGACTGCAACACCCAGACCGGAGTATTTCAGCAATTCATCATAGTGGGTATTGGATTGTACCAGTCCCGTCTTAATGCAGCTCTCCCAAATGGCAACTACCGTAAAGCAGAGAGCAGCCGTCATTTCGATAAAGCCGAAAATGTCACTGTCCAATGCATAAAATATGGAGTAAGCAACGCCGACACCAAGGGTGGCGATGGGCAGCCAAATGGTTTTGTGGGTTCCGGGAATGCGGCAGCGTTTCACGATTTCCCTGATCATAAAAACAATACAGGAGAAAATCCAAACAACCGCAGCATAATACAGGTAGGTCCGCTCATAATCATCCCAGCCGATTTCATAGCCAAGGTGGAAGCGGAATGCCAACTGATGCAGATCATTTGTCAGAATGCCTGCAATCAGTATGATGGAAGGAATATACATCAGATACCATCTCTTTTGCAGCCGGTATCCTTCGGGTTTTCCGATATACTTTGCAGCAAACAGGCAAAGCTGAGGGATCAGAATCATCGAAATATAGTAAGCATACCAGCACCACTGACCAACAGGAAAAACATGATAAAATACCGTGAGCCGCAGCGTTCTCATAAGCATCCAGAACATCATCAGCGCCACGAGGGCGATCAGATGCCGACGGATGTTCCTGCTCACGATGCGGTCATAGACTGATATCCCCCAGGAAACGAGAATTCCAAGATAGATCATCAGCACCACCACATGGGAGATGATGTACATCGCAGGTGTGGTATCCATGGTAATGACGCGGACAAAGTTTGCAAATAACAGCAGAAATATGATCAGCAACACATTGATCGTATAGGATTGTGTTTGTCCCTCCTGCACCAAAAGTCCTTGCTTTTGCATGGAATAATAGATTGCGAGGATCAGACACTCTGTCAGGATGTAGGATACCGAGAGCCATTCAAAGCCCCGGGGCAGGAATTGCTCGGCGAGCCAAATTGCAATATTGCAAAGCACGCTGCACAGGAGCAATGCCGTATGGCTGCGGGATTGGATCTTCCGCTTTGCGATGGCGTAAATTGCAACACCGACCATCGAGAGCATATATCCAATCAGATAGACATAGTACAGTGCATGCAACGGGCCGTAATCCCGTATCAGCTTCGTTGCTCCATCCGAAATTTCAATATCCACCGTGCTGTAATAGATCGGCAGGATACCGGGGCTGGTGGTGATACCGAGCATCACGATACCGACAGCCACAAGGATGATCTTCAACGGTTTGCTGCGTTTCATTCCGCAGAAGCGCAACACCATCATCAGAAGAAAGAACGGCAGAAATACGCTGCCAAGATAGGCAATCCGATTGGAGTTCAATGCAGCGCCTAAATTGGGTGACACCGAAATCATAAAGTAGCCAAGATTACAAAGCGACACGGATACAAATACCAAAAGCAGCCAAATATCCCGCTTTTTATCTGCAGCAACACACAGTCCGATCATGCACAGGGAAATCAGAGCGATGATTCCATAAGCCAATGACACTTCCGGCACCTCTCTTTCTATCACAGCCTCAGAAGCTTGCTTTTTACGGATTATATCATAACACCCATGCTATTTCCATCCTTTTTGCACAATCACAGTTTTTGCTTGTTTTAGCGGAAAATATCGAACTTTTTCAGGTCCTCATGATCACAAATTCTTATCTTTGTTATACCGATTTTGCCCCAGCCGGCCTCGACGCTGCAGGACATATGCTTGAAGTCATCGTCATCGAAAAAGATACCCTTCAGGTTATTGATGACCACATTGAGGCAGCGGTTGGAGGTATCCCAAACCTTACTGTTATTGGTGCCACGGGGTGTGGTGATCCGAATGTGAACAGGGGCGGATGCGATTTGCAAAAAAGCCCCGCCCAAAGGCGAGGCTTTTTCATTTTATGGAAAGGGGACCGGTGTGCTGGCTCTTGCCGCAGCTATTTCTTCTCCAGTCCTCCGATGACCCCCAGCAGCGCCATGCAGTGCTCCCGCTCCTGGTCCGCAAGCTTTGCAAATACATGGCCGTATTCCGGGTCATCGCATTTGGCCTCATAGGCCTTGAGGCTGCGCATTTCCAGACCGTAGCACCGGCGCAGGGTCACCTCCGGAGGCTCTTTCCCCAGCCTGGGCATATGTACCGGGCATTTTTCCCCGGCTTTCAGACTGTACATACCCCGCAGGCAGGCCCCGTGGGCATGCTCCTCCCGGCTGAGCCGCTGTAAAACCGCCCCTTCCTTCTGCTGCAGCTGTCGGGCCAGCTGGGCATAGGTGGCCGCCGCCTCCCATTCGTTCATGATCAGTTCCTTCAGATTGTCCTCACTGCCCGGCCTTTGCTCCTGGGGCTGGGCCTGCTGCACCCGCTGCCAGACCCGGGCCGCCTTCTGGGGATCGTAGGGATTCATACCATCATTCCTTTCAAAATACACTCCGAACAGTATATGCCCCGGCTTTTGAAAATTTTCTCCCTTCCCGTCGAGGAAAAATCAAATTTTTAGCTTCCTTTTTTCGTTCATTTGTGCTAATATTTAGATAAGGTAATTTCAAATTTCAGTTTATCGTTTCGTTTGGAGTAACGGATTGCCACGTCGGCCTTTCAGGCCTCCTCGCAATGACATGGAAGCCTGGTGGTTGGCTGCGCTAAAAATGGTGCGGAATGTACCGAAAAATACTGTCATTGCGAACCAGTGCGCACACTGGTGTGGCAATCCGTAACCCTGGCATCCGTTAGGATGCCATCATTCCAACAGATCGATAAATTCCAATTCACTTCACTCTCCACACTCCACTCTTACAGGAGGTATCCCTATGCCCAGAACCAGCAACAAAGCCCAGCTGATTGTTGATTATGTAAACCAATTCATTCAGGAGAACGGCTACTCTCCCTCTGTCCGGGAGATCGGCGCCGCCGTGGGACTGCGCTCCACCGCCTCCGTCAGCTACCATCTCCAGGCCCTCCAGGAGAAGGGATTGCTGGCCTCCCCCGGTGCCAAGGGCCGCAAGCGGGCCATCGTCACCACCGCCCGGCCCGGTCAGATCCCGGTGATCGGTGTGGTCACGGCAGGTCTGCCCATTCTGGCGGTGGAGAACCAGGAAGGAAGCATTTCCTGGGACGGTGATCCCAGCTGCTTTGCACTGCGGGTCCGGGGCGACAGCATGATTAACGCGGCGATTCTTCCCGGCGACCTGGTGGTGGTCCGGCCCCAGGCTGCCGCCGACGACGGCCAGATCGTGGTGGCCCGGATCGGTGATGAAGCCACCGTCAAGCGGCTGCGCAGACGGTCCGGCCAGGTGTGGCTGATGCCGGAAAACGACAGCTATGCCCCCATCGACGGATCCGAAGCGGAGATTATCGGCATTGTCAAGGGTGTCATCCGGGAATATTGATCTTTTTCAACATTATCTTTGCATCTGTCAATTGTCACTTTTGCTGTGGAAGGCCCCGTTTCGGGGCCTTCTTTCGTTCTTATTTTGTCGCCTTCCCCCAAAAACAGGAAAAATGTGAATATTTGTATAAAAAAGGTTTGCTTTTCCGAAATGCCCGTGCTATACTATTTGGGCGATAAATTCATTATCCGATATTATGCCAAAAATCAGGTGCCAAGGGAGCACCTGAAACATTTTGAAAGGGGTAACATTAGAGATGTCTCACAAGTATGTTTATCTGTTTACTGAAGGCAACGGCTCTATGCGCGAACTCCTGGGCGGCAAGGGTGCAAACCTGGCCGAAATGACCAACATCGGTCTTCCCGTTCCCCAGGGTTTCACCATTTCCACCGAGGCCTGCACCAAGTACTATGAGGACGGCCGTCAGATCAATGCTGACATCCAGGCTGAAATCATGGAATATGTTGAAAAGCTGGAAGCCATCACCGGCAAGAAGTTCGGTGACAAGGAGAACCCCCTGCTGGTCTCCGTCCGTTCCGGCGCCCGTGCCTCCATGCCCGGCATGATGGACACCATCCTGAACCTGGGTCTGAACGAGGACGTTGTGGAAGTTCTGGCCACCAAGTCCGGCAACCCCCGCTGGGCTTACGACTGCTACCGCCGCTTCATCCAGATGTACTCCGACGTCGTTATGGAAGTTGGTAAGAAGTACTTCGAAGTCCTGATCGACGAGATGAAGGAAGCCAAGGGTGTCACCCTGGACGTGGATCTGACCGCTGAGGATCTGAAGGAACTGGCAAACCAGTTCAAGGCTGAGTACAAGGCCAAGATCGGCGCAGAGTTCCCCTCCGACCCCAAGGAACAGCTGATGGGCGCCGTCAAGGCCGTGTTCCGTTCCTGGGACAACCCCCGTGCAAACATCTACCGCCGCGAGAACGACATCCCCTACTCCTGGGGCACCGCTGTCAACGTTCAGTCCATGGCCTTCGGCAACATGGGTGACGACTGCGGCACCGGCGTTGCATTTACCCGTAACCCCGCCACCGGCGAGAAGAAGCTGTTCGGCGAGTTCCTGACCAACGCCCAGGGCGAAGACGTTGTGGCCGGCGTTCGTACTCCCATGCCCATCTCCGAGATGGCTGAGAAGTTCCCCGAGGCTTTCGCTCAGTTCACCAACGTCTGCCAGATCCTGGAGAACCACTACCGTGATATGCAGGATATGGAGTTCACCGTCGAGAACGGCAAGCTGTATATGCTGCAGACCCGTAACGGCAAGCGTACCGCTCCCGCTGCTCTGAAGATCGCCTGCGACCTGGTTGACGAGGGCATGATCGACGAGAAGAAGGCTGTGGCTATGATCGAGCCCAGAACTCTGGACACCCTGCTGCATCCCCAGTTCGACGCTGCTGCTCTGAAGGCAGCTACCCCTGTGGGCCGCGCTCTGGCTGCTTCCCCCGGCGCTGCTGCCGGTAAGATCGTCTTCACCGCAGAAGATGCCAAGGCATGGCATGAGCGCGGTGAGAAGGTCGTTCTGGTCCGTCTGGAGACTTCCCCCGAAGATATCGAAGGCATGATGGCTGCTGAAGGCATTCTGACCGTCCGCGGCGGCATGACCTCCCACGCTGCTGTCGTTGCCCGCGGCATGGGCACCTGCTGCGTTTCCGGCTGCACCGAGATCAAGATGGACGAGGAGAACAAGCAGTTCGTCCTGGCCGGCAAGACCTACCACGAGGGCGACTTCCTGTCCCTGGACGGCTCCACCGGCTGCATCTACGACGGCCTGATCCCCACCAAGGACGCTGAGATCGCCGGCGAGTTCGGCCGCATCATGGCCTGGGCTGACCAGTACCGCCGTCTGTCCGTCCGCACCAACGCCGACTCCCCCCGTGATGCCAAGAAGGCTCGCGAGCTGGGCGCAGAAGGCATCGGCCTGTGCCGTACCGAGCACATGTTCTTCGAGGAAGGCCGTATCGGCTCCTTCCGCGAGATGATCTGCTCCGACACCGTCGAAGAGCGCGAAGCCGCTCTGGAGAAGATCCTGCCCATGCAGCAGGCTGACTTCGAGGGCCTGTACGAGGTCATGGAGGGCAACCCCGTCTGCATCCGCTTCCTGGATCCCCCTCTGCACGAGTTCGTTCCCACCACTGAGGAAGACATCGCCGCTCTGGCTGCCACTCAGGGCAAGACTGTTCAGCAGATCAAGGACATCATCGCTTCCCTGCATGAGTTCAACCCCATGATGGGTCACCGCGGCTGCCGTCTGTCCGTCACCTACCCCGAGATCGCCAAGATGCAGACCAAGGCTGTCATCCGTGCAGCCATTGCTGTTGCAAAGCGTCATCCCGACTGGAACAATGTTCCCGAGATCATGATCCCCCTGGTTGGCGACGTGAAGGAACTGAAGTTCGTCAAGGACGTTGTGGTCAAGACCGCCGATGCTGAAATCGCTGCTGCAGGCGTTGAGCTGAAGTACGAGGTCGGTACCATGATCGAGATCCCCCGCGCCTGCCTGACCGCAGACGAGATTGCCAAGGAAGCTGAGTTCTTCTGCTTCGGCACCAACGACCTGACCCAGATGACCTTCGGCTTCTCCCGCGACGACGCAGGCAAGTTCCTGGATGCCTACTACGCAGGCAAGATCTACGAGAACGATCCCTTCGCCAAGCTGGACCAGACCGGTGTCGGCATGCTGATGGAGATGGCTGTCTCCAAGGCTAAGGCCACCGGCAAGAAGCTGCACTACGGCATCTGCGGCGAGCACGGCGGCGACCCCATGTCCGTCGAGTTCTGCCACAAGATCGGCCTGGACTACGTTTCCTGCTCCCCCTTCCGCGTGCCCATCGCACGTCTGGCCGCTGCTCAGGCTGCTATCAAAACTGGGGAGGCCTAATCTGTACTGTGGGTTTCCATCGGATACGAGGAAGCTCAAGAGTATAGAAAAGCCAAGGGTCAGTATTTAAGACCCTCTCAGTGGGAAGATCTCACATGTGAGGTTTTCATCTGAATAAGTTTTATCCCGGGTTACCAGAAATGGCAACCCGGGTTTTCAGTTTAATACCAGATTTGACGATTCAGCTATAATGCAAAACAGAACCTTAAGGCGCTATGTCCAGTTCCTTAGGATTGGACATATTTGTTTTAAGAATGGAGCAATCCACAGAATAACAGGGAAAATATCAGTTTTCTCATATTGACATCAATTATTTTTTGTTGTATTCTCATCGCAATCTCAATTGGAACAGTGTTTCCGAAGCAAGATTTTTGACCGCCGATGATTCATCGGCTAAGGCCATACGGACGGCCGGGTCAAAAGCCGCAAACTGCGTAAAGGCAGTTGGCAACTTCTGTTGCCTTATTGGTTGAGTTAAACGCTCAGTTTTATAAGTTGGTTACTTTATAACCGAAAGTGCCGTCAGGCATTACAAAGTTTCGGAATTGTTTTTGCCATCAGTAATTTGACTACTTCGAATAAGAAATGCTATAATAGCAATACAAATATATGAAAGGAGTTTTTGCGTGATGAACCCTTTGATCTGTCCTATAGCGTTCCCACTTGATCTCATTGCTATCGATATGCACACGCACATTAACCATGGCAGTCCTTATGATACAAAAACCCATGAGGGTTATTCTGCTGACTTGGATGATTTAATTGTGATTAACCGTGCGGCAGGTATTGAGAAGATGTTTGCCAGCACGTTTGCCTCTGTTCTCAGTACAGAGATGATACCAGAAGAGAACGAATATATGCACAGGCTGATTGATGAGGTGGATTGCCTTTATCAGTGGGTGGTGATTGACCCCAGAATCGAGGAGACACTTCAGCAGGCAGAATGGATGCTTCAGCATAAAAAGTGTGTGGGTATTAAATTACATCCGCTAAATCATGGCTATTCTCTGGAAGAATACGCGGATACGATTTTCTCTCTGGCATCCCGGTTCCATACAGTCGTACTGATCCATGTGGAAAAAGAAGCATCTTACATTTTGCCACTGGCGGACAAGTACCCGGACGTGACATTTATCGTTGCCCATTTGGGTGGTGAAGCCTATGTGGATGCAGTGGAGTTCGCCAAGCATAAAAATGTTTACACGGATACATCCGGTATTGCCAGTTCCAACAATTTGATGGTGGAGTATGCCTACAGCCGTGTGGGTGCTGATAGAATTCTTTTTGGAACAGATACATATTCTGCTGCTTTCCAGCGCGGTCGTATTGAGTTTGCACTAATTCCTCGTGAGGACAAACAGAAGATCCTACGTGATAATTCACTTCGCCTCTTCGCAAAAAATCTGTAATAGTATGATTATCCCTCCTGTGTGCTGTCAAAGTTTGATACACACAAGAGGGATTTTTTATGCGGGATACACCCACATCGACGAGGGACAGGATGTTCCCGAATCGGTGATCGAAGCCTTCGTGGTGAAGATCGTGGTCTCAAAAGACGGATTTGACTGGTATTTGCGCTTTGATGGTGATCCAGACGAGCCCCGGCACTGCAAATTGGAAGGAAAACGCAAATCTACTACGAAAGTGGTGGTGACGCAGGATTTTTCTCCTGCCCTTGATAGTAGCAACACAGGCTGCCATCAAGGGCTAATATCCAATCATTTCCGGGTCACCGAAAGGTGACCCGGTTTTTTTGGTCTGTTCAGAGGGGCCGGAGTGTGCTATAATAAGGAAAAGAACGATCTCGGGAGGTGCCTATGAATATTTCCGGTTTGCAAAAAATGACCCTGCTGGATTATCCCGGCAAGGTGGCCTGCACCGTCTTTCTCTTCGGCTGCAATTACCGCTGCCCCTTCTGCCACAACGCGGAGCTGCTGGAGGGGAAGGCGGAGCCGCTGATGACGAAAGAAGAGTTTCTGTCCTTTCTGAGCAAGCGGAAGGGACTTCTGGATGCGGTGTGCATCAGCGGCGGGGAACCCACCCTGTCCGCCGGGCTGAAAGAGCTGATGGCTGACATCAAGGCCCTGGGCTTTTCCGTGAAG
Source organism: Oscillospiraceae bacterium (assembly GCA_015068305.1). Classification (GTDB taxonomy): domain Bacteria; phylum Bacillota; class Clostridia; order Oscillospirales; family Oscillospiraceae; genus Faecousia. The sequence goes on along the minus strand of SVKV01000001.1, from coordinate 48,670 downwards.
CTGGATACCAACGGCAGCCGCCCGGCAATCCTCAGGGAGCTGGTGGAAGCGGGGCTGGTGGACTATGTGGCCATGGACATCAAGAACGGCCCCTCCCGGTACGCCGAAACCTGCGGCCTGCCCAAAGTGGATCTGGCTGCCATTGAAGAAAGTGCGGCCTTCCTGATGAGCGGGGCGGTGGATTCGGAGTTTCGCACCACTGTGGTGGATCCCCTCCACGATGAAGGCTCCATTCTGGAGATGGGCCGGTGGTTACATAAAATCGCCGGGGATAAGCCCGTCAAAAAAATATTTTTGCAGCCCTTTGTGGACCGGGACACCGTGGTTTTCTCCGGTCTGAGTGCGCCGAATCCCACCCAAATGGCAGCTTTTGTCGAACTTTTGAAGCCCTTTGCTCTGGAGATTAATGTCAGAGGGTAACATAACATACTATATATTGTGTTCAGAATCAAAAAAGAAACACAATATATTGTTGACAATACCATATTTATCCGATATAATACAGGCGATGTCACGCAATTCACCAGGCGCGGCAGTCGCCTGTATTTCTTTTGACAAAACGAAAGGGGAAAAAGATATGTATCGTGTGCTGAAGCGCGACGGCACCACCGTCGAGTTTGAAATTTCCAAAATCTCCGCTGCCATGATCAAGGCTTTCGAGGCTCTGGAAAAGAACTACCATCCCAGCGTCATCAATCTGCTGGCTCTGCAGGTCACCTCCGATTTTGAGGCCAAGATCAAGGACGACCAGATTGCTGTGGAAGACATCCAGGACAGCGTGGAAAAGGTTCTCTCCGATGCCGGTTACGGCGATGTGGCCAAGGCCTACATCCTGTACCGTAAGCAGCGGGAGAAGGTCCGCAATGTCAACTCCGCTCTGCTCAACTACAAGGATCTGGTGGATAACTACCTGCAGATCAACGACTGGCGCGTGAAGGAAAACTCCACCGTCACCTACTCCGTGGGCGGTCTGATCCTCTCTAACTCCGGCGCCATCACCGCCAACTACTGGCTGACTGAGATCTATGACAATGAGATCGCCGCAGCCCACCGGTCCGCTGCGCTGCATCTGCACGACCTTTCCATGCTCACCGGCTACTGCGCAGGCTGGAGCCTGAAGCAGCTGATCCAGGAAGGTCTGGGCGGTGTTCCCGGCAAGATCACCTCTTCTCCCGCAGGCCACCTCTCCACCCTGTGCAACCAGATGGTCAACTTCCTGGGCATCATGCAGAACGAATGGGCCGGCGCACAGGCATTCTCCTCCTTCGATACCTACCTGGCTCCCTTCGTCAAGATCGACAATCTGAGCCAGAAGGAAGTCAAGCAGTGCATCCAGTCCTTCATCTACGGCGTCAACACTCCCAGCCGCTGGGGTACGCAGGCACCCTTCTCCAACATCACCCTGGACTGGGTCTGCCCCCCCGACCTGAAGGATCAGCCTGCCATTGTCGGCGGTAAGGAAATGGACTTCACCTACGGCGACTGCAAGAAGGAAATGGACATGGTCAACAAGGCCTTCATCGAGATCATGATCGAAGGCGACGCCAATGGCCGCGGCTTCCAGTATCCCATCCCCACCTACTCCATCACCCGGGACTTCGACTGGAGCGAGACCGAGAACAACAAGCTGCTGTTCGAAATGACCGCCAAGTACGGCACCCCCTATTTCTCCAACTACATCAATTCCGATATGGAACCCTCCGATGTCCGCTCCATGTGCTGCCGTCTGAGACTGGACCTGCGGGAGCTGCGCAAGAAGTCCGGCGGTTTCTTCGGCTCCGGCGAATCCACCGGCTCCATCGGTGTTGTCACCATCAACCTGCCCAGGATCGCATACCTTGCCAAGGATGAGGCAGACTTCTATGCCCGGCTGGACAAGCTGATGGACATCGCTGCCCGCAGCCTTAAGACCAAGCGTACCGTCATCACCCAGCTGCTGGAAAACGGCCTGTATCCCTACACCAAGCGGTATCTCGGCACCTTCGCCAACCACTTCTCCACCATCGGCCTCATCGGCATGAACGAGGTGGGTCTGAACGCCAAGTGGCTCCGGGCCGATCTGACCGACAAGCGGGTTCAGGAATTTGCCAAGGAAGTGCTGGACCACATGCGCGAGCGCCTGTCCGACTACCAGGAGATGTACGGCGACCTGTATAACCTGGAGGCTACTCCCGCCGAGTCCACCACCTACCGCTTCGCCAAGCACGACAAGGAACAGTATCCCGACATCATCACCGCCAACGAGAACGGCACTCCCTACTACACCAACTCCTCCCACCTGCCCGTGGGCTACACCGAGGACATCTTCTCCGCTCTGGAAATCCAGGACGAGCTCCAGACCCGCTACACCTCCGGCACCGTCTTCCACGCCTTCCTGGGCGAGAAGCTGCCCGACTGGCAGTCTGCCGCTGCTCTGGTCCGGAAGATCGCTGAGAACCACAAGCTGCCCTACTACACCATGAGCCCCACCTACTCCGTCTGCGCTGACCACGGCTACATCACCGGTGAGCAGTACACCTGCCCCATCTGCGGTAAGAAGACCGAGGTTTACAGCCGCATCACCGGCTACTACCGCCCCGTGCAGAACTGGAACGACGGCAAGAGCCAGGAGTTCAAGGACCGGAAGGTCTACAACATCGGCACTTCCGTGCTGAAGGGCACCGTCAAGAAGGAAGAGCTTCCTGTCACCGAGGCCATCAAGGCTGTGAAGGAGGAGCTTGCAGCTCCCGCTGTGACGGAAGGCAAACTGATCCTGTTCACCCGGGTCACCTGCCCCAACTGCCGCATTGCCGAGAATCTGCTGGGCAAGGCAGGCATCAGCTACGAAAAGCTGATCGCTGAGGAAAATGTGGAGCTGTGCCGCAAGTTTGATATCAAGGGTGCTCCCACCCTGGTTGTCACCGATGGCGAAAACGCCACCAAGTACTACGGCGTTCCTGAAATCAAGAAGTTCCTGGCAACCCTGTAAATTTTATAGAGCCGGGCGCAAGCCCGGCTTCTTATTTGTATTTTAAATTACAGTTTATCTGTCAGACGACAGATGTTACTTTCTTGTGTCCGAACAAGAAAGTAACCAAAGAAGTCGTCCGGGGCGAGGCATTACGGGCAAATCGCATCCTCGCCCCGGACCCCACTCCCGCCGCTTTTGACCACCGCCCACTGAAAATGTCCCGATTTTCAGCGGGCTCTGCGGAGCAAATCTTCAGATTTGCAGAATGCAAGCGTTCAAAAATCGGAACATTTTTGAATGCTGGATGGCGATGCGGCGGGGGATTGTAAAGGGGGCGCATTTGTCCGTAGCGCCCCTTTACTCGGCTTCTTTGGGCACCTTTCTTGCCGAAACAAGAAAGGTGCGAATCAATTTATCTGATCGATTAATTTCAATTTACCTTACTTTTGAAAGAAGGATTCTTATGCACGACATTATCATCGTCGGCGGTGGACCCGCCGGCCTGACCGCTGCCATTTACGGCCTCCGGGCCGGAAAGTCCGTGCTGGTCATCGAAAAGAACGGCTTCGGCGGCCAGATCGCCTACTCCCCCAAGGTGGAAAACATCCCCGGCACCATCCAGATCAGCGGCGCCGAATTTGCCGATAAGCTGACAGAGCAGGTGATGAACCTGGGTGCCGATGTGGAGCTGGAAAATGTGATTTCCGTGGAGCCCGGCCCCATTATGAAAGTCTACACCGAAGAGGGCAGCACCTTTGAAGGAAAAACCGTGATCCTGGCTCTGGGTGTCAAGCACCGGACCCTGGGTCTTGCCCATGAGGAAGAACTGATCGGCAGCGGCATCAGCTTCTGCGCCGTCTGCGACGGTGCCTTCTATGCAGGCCAGGATGTTGCCATGATCGGCGGCGGCAACTCCGCCCTCCAGGAGGCCCTGCTGCTGGCGGATGTGTGCCGCAGCGTTACCATTGTCCAGAATCTGGCCTTCTTCACCGGCGAGCAGAGACTTGCCGATGCTCTGGCGGAAAAGGACAATGTGAAGGTCCTCTTCTCCACGGTGGTTTCCGAATACGAAACCGAAAACGGCAAGCTGACGGGGCTGAAGCTCCACAACGACGAAACCGGTGCGGATTCCGAAATCCGGGTGGACGGTGCCTTCCTGGCTGTGGGTCTGATGCCGGAAAACGAGCCCTTCGCCGCTCTGGAAACCCTCAACGACTGGGGCTATTTCGACACAGATGAAAGCTGTGCCACGCAAACTGCCGGCATTTTCGTGGCCGGTGACTGCCGCAGCAAGCGGATCCGCCAGGTGGTTACAGCCTCTGCCGACGGCGCCATCGCAGCCATGGCCGCCTGCCGGTACTTAGAGCAATAAGAAAACGGGTGGAGCAAAAGCTCCACCCGTTGTGTATTTATTCAGTGTACTGGCGCATATGCTTTTTCATAGCATCAAAGGTCTCGTCGCTGATGACGTGCTCCATTTTGCAGGCATCCTCTGCGGCGGTTTCCGGGCTGACACCCAGCCGGATCAGAAGTCCGGTCAGAATGGTGTGCCGCTCATAGACCTTTTGTGCGGTGATCAGACCCGCTTCCGTCAAAGTGAGAGATCCGTCCTTGTCCATCAGCAGGTAGCCCCCCTGCTTCAGCAGACCAACGGCCCGGCTGACACTGGGCTTGGAATAGCCCATGGACTCCGCCACATCCACACTGCGGACACTGCCCCGCTCCTGCAGCAGCTGATAGATGGTTTCAAGATACATTTCTGCGGATTCATGCAGTCCCATGGGGCGTCCCTCCCTTTCCGATGTTTGGACTTACTATACCATATTCCCATATTTTTTGCAAGTACCCCGGGAAAAAGACCCAAAAATCACCGGAAAAGGTATTGACAAATGCTGGCAGCGGCGTTATCATAGGTATGTGGTTAGCGGTTGCTAATCCCTATTTCATGTCTTCGGTTAGCCTCGACTAATTCCCCGGCGCCGAAGGCTCCATCGGGTGATTTTTATGAACTTACTGTCTGCAACAGAAGGAAAAGAATACATCATTCAGCGGATCGAAACGGATGACGAGGAGCTGGACGCATTCCTGTTCTCCCTGGGCTGCTACAGCGGCGAACCCATCACCGTCATTTCCCGGAAGAAGGGCACCTGCGTGGTGTCCATCAAGGATGGCCGCTACTCCATCGACAATCAGCTGGCTGCAGCCATCAAAATCTGATCGGCGGCTTGCCGGACCGGCAGGACGCCGGTTGCCTTTGGCATTTAGTTAGCCGCGTCTAACTACCTTGTATTTTTCGGCATCGCCGTGAAATAACCAGAATTAATCCATCTTACAGGAGGAATTTTCCCATGCGCATTGCTTTGACCGGCAATCCCAACAGCGGCAAGACCACCATGTACAACGCCCTCACCGGTGCCAACGAGAAGGTTGGCAACTGGGCCGGTGTTACCGTTGAGAAAAAGGAGCACCCCGTCCGGAAGATGTTCTGCGGACAGCTGGATAACCTGACTGCCGTGGACCTGCCCGGTGCATACTCCATGTCTCCCTTCACTTCCGAAGAGAGCATCACCAGCTCCTATGTCAAAAACGAGAATCCCGATGTGATCATCAACATCGTGGACGCCACAAACCTGAGCCGCAGCCTGTTCTTCACCACCCAGCTGCTGGAGCTGGGCATTCCCGTGGTGGTGGCTCTGAACAAGGCCGACATCAACGAGAAGAAGAAAACCGTCATCGACACCGATGCCCTTTCCGAAAAGCTGGGCTGCCCGGTTATTGAGACCGTTTCCACCGACTCCGATCACGATGACCTGAGCAAGGTGGTTTCCGCCGCGGTGGCGCTGGTGGGCAAGGGCCAGACCGCGCCCTATAACCAGGGCAATGTGGACCTGAGCAGCAAGGAGGCGGTGGTGGCCGCCGACCGGAAGCGCTTTGAGTTCGTCAACCGGATCGTCCGGGAAGTGGAGACCCGGAAGATCAAAACCAACAAACGGAATTTCCAGGACCGGATCGACGATATCCTCACCAACAAATGGCTGGGCATCCCGATTTTCGCCCTGGTCATGTTCCTGGTCTTTGACATTTCCCAGTCCACCCTGGGTCCCTGGCTGGCAGACACATTGGTCGCCTGGCTGGAGGGCTTCCAGGCCATGGTAGGCGAGGCAATTGCCAATGCCGGTGCCTCCGATATCCTCCAGGCCCTGCTGATCGACGGCATCATCGGCGGCGTCATTGCGGTCATCGGATTTTTGCCCCTGGTGATGGTGATGTATTTCCTCATCGCCCTGCTGGAAGACTGCGGCTATATGGCCCGGGTTTCCGTGGTGCTGGATCCCATCTTCAAGAAGGTGGGCCTCTCCGGCAAGTCCGTCATTCCCTTCGTCATCACCACCGGCTGCGCAGTCCCCGGCGTCATGGCTGCCCGGACTATCCGTAATGAGCGGGAGCGCCGTGCCACCGTCATGCTGGCACCCTTCATGCCCTGCGGTGCCAAGCTCCCCGTCATCGCCCTCTTTGCCGGTGCCTTCTTTGAGGATGCCTCCTGGGTGGGTACGCTGATGTACTTTGCAGGCATTTTCCTGATCTTCATCGGTGCTCTGCTGGTCAACAAGATCACCGGCGCGAAGAAGAAGTCCTTCTTCATCATGGAGCTGCCGGAGTACAAGCTGCCCTCTTTGAAGCGGGCCTTCGGCTCCATGTGCAGCCGGGGCTGGGCCTACATCGTCAAGGCCGGTACCATCATCCTGCTGTGCAACACCGCCGTGCAGATCATGCAGACCTTTACCTGGAGCTTCACCGTGGCCGAGTCTGCCGATGCCTCCATCCTGGCAACCATCGCCGGACCCTTTGCTTATCTGCTGGTGCCCATTGTGGGTGTCCTCAGCTGGCAGCTGGCAGCAGCCGCCGTCACCGGCTTCATCGCCAAGGAGAATGTGGTGGGCACCCTGGCCGTCTGCTTCGTGGGTCTGGAGAACCTCATCGATGTGGATGAACTGGCTCTGATGGAAGGTGCCGGTGCGGAAGTTGCCTCCGTTTTCGCCATTACCAAGGTGGCTGCTCTGGCATACCTGATGTTCAACCTCTTCACGCCCCCCTGCTTCGCTGCCATCGGTGCCATGAACGCCGAAATGAAGAGCCGCAAGTGGCTCTGGGCAGGCATCGGACTGCAGTTCGGCGTGGGCTTCACCGTGGGTATTCTGGTCTATCAGATCGGCACCCTCATCACCACCGGCTCCTTCGGCGCCGGCTTCCTGCCCGGCATCGCCTTCGTGGTGCTCTTTGCCGGCATCCTGGCTGTACTGATCCATAAAACCGATAAAGAACTGGCCCTCAGCGGCAGAAAGAACTAAGCTATGATTGATTTCGTCATTATCGCCGTGGTCGCCCTGATCCTGGGCCTGGCCGGACTCTACATCCGCAAGGAGAAAAAGGCCGGCAAGACCTGCGTCGGCTGTCCCTACAGCGGAAACTGCTCCGGCGGCTGCAGCGGCTGCAGCGGAAGCTGCGGCAAATAACAAAAGGAAAAGACCTGCTTTCAAGCAGGTCTTTTTTTACCGTTTGTCTTTGATGGCAATCAGCACCGGGCCAAAATACTTTTTCTCTTTGAGGAACGCCTCCAGGCTGTGGCCGTAGGAATCCGGGCCCTCGGAATTGCGGTAGGTATTGTAGCCTGTAAACCTGCCGTCAGCATAGCGGACCGTCACAAAATGGGCACCGAATCGGAACTTCCGCCGCCAGCGGTAGAAGAGGATGCACACATCGGCATTTTTCGCCATTTCATCGAATTTCTTCCGCCTGGCGCTGACCTGCACCCGGAAGCCATGGTGCAGGAAGAAGAGGGCCGGGCCCCAAACGGAAGTGCCCGCATTGCCGTGGATCAGCGGCAGCTGCCGCTCATAGTAGCGGATCAGATCTTTGGGCTCTGCCCGGTAGTTCAGCAGCCGCAGGGAATTATAGGTGGCGATCCAGCCGCAGCCGGTGGCCGCGCTGGAGCGGAATCCGTAGCGCCACTGATTTTTGGGGATTTTCCGCTGGTTGTAGATCAGATCATCCATGGGGCTCCTCCAGGGGGTGATTCTTTATAAATTCATCCATCAGATCCGCCGCGGTTTTCACCATCCGGGCGCAGGGCCGGGATTTGTAGTATTCCGCAGTCCGGGGACTGGGGGTGGGGTCCGTGGGGGGATTTTTCAGGATCTCCCGGCAGACGATGCTGCCGCAGCTTTCCCGGAAGCCCGCTGCCAGGGCCTGGACCTGGGTGTAAAGCTCTTTTTTGCTCACGTCATCACCGGGGGTATCGTAGCCGTAAAGCACCGACAGCACGAAGAACATGCCGCTGACCGCGCCGCAGACCTCCCGGAGCCGCCCCATGCCGCCGCCAAAGGCGGAGACCGTCCGGGCGGCGGTTTTTTCATCCATTCCCGTCACATCGCAGAAGGCCACCGCCACCGCCTGGGCGCAGTTATAGCCGCTCAAAAAAAGCTCCGCAGCTTTTATTCCGTGATCCATGGAAAACATCCTTTCTTCAAATTACAGTTTGGCGTTCTGTTGCAACGCACTACCAATCATGTCATTGCGAGGAGGGGCCATGCCCCGACGTGGCAATCCGCATCTCCAAACGTTATAATAAATCCGTAACTACCATTGAAAACGCAACATTTTAGAGAACGGATTGCCACACCAGTGTGCGCACTGGTTCGCAATGACATATTAGGGTAGACTGCGCGACAAACTCCAATTTATTTTCCTCATTTTATCACATTCCGGCTTTGATGGCAACCCATTCCGCGTGGCAAGGAAAATAGTTCTTGACAAACGGACAATTGCATGGTTTAATGACTGTAATCCGATACTGCATCAAACCAAAGACGCGGAAGTAAAACTGTCAGCGCATCCACAGAGAGTTCCGTACAGCTGAGAACGGAGCGAAAAGCGGGGCAGCAAATGGGCCGCCGAGGGCAGGGGGAAAGGGGAAGAATCCCTGAGTATCCGATGACGTATTGCCTGCGTTAAGGGCAGACGGTGTGTTGGCACCGTTGCTGAGGTGGCCGCATTTTCGCGGCAAACAAGGTGGTACCGCAGAAATGTTCTTTCTGTCCTTGTTCCCTTTGGGGGAATGAGGGCATTTTTCTTTTTCGGGAGGAATATCTTATGAAGCTTCTTACCAAACGATGGCGACCCCTGACCAGCGTCCGCCATATGATAATCTGAAAAAATTAAAGGAGAAACCATTATGAAAAAGCTGATTTGTGTTATGTTAACCGCTATTTTGACCCTGTCCCTCTTTGCCGGCTGCGGTGCCCAGGCTGCCGATGACGGCACTCTGAAAGTCGCCATCGTCCAGCAGCTGGACCATTCCTCTCTGGATGAGATCAGCGATGCCGTCACCGCCCAGCTGGAAAAGATGGCCGCCGATCAGGGCAAGCAGATCCAGGTCGAGCACTACAACGGCCAGAATGACACCTCCATCCTGGCTCAGATCGGTGCCGATGTGGCCGCCGAAAACTATGATGCCATTATTCCCATCGCCACGCTGGCTGCCCAGTATGTACTCACCGGCACCGAGGGCAAGGATGTTCCCATTGTCTACGCCGCCGTTTCCGATCCCGAGGGCGCAGGCCTCACCGGCTACAGCAATGTCACCGGCGTTTCCGACGCGCTGAACACCCCCTTCATTCTGGACATGATGTTTGCCGCCGATCCCGATATCCAGACTGTGGGTCTGCTGTACTCCCTGTCCGAGCCCAACTCCGAAAAGCCCATCGCTGAAGCCAAGGCATATCTGGATGCCAAGGGCATTCCCTACATCGAAAAGACCGGCAACACCGCCGATGAAGTCATCACCGCCGCCACCGCTCTGGTTGGCCGCTGCGATGCCGTCTTTACCCCCACCGACAATGCTGTGATGAACGTGGCTCCCTCTGTTGCCGAGATCCTCTGTGATGCAGGCATCGCCCATTATACCGGCGCCGATTCCTTCGTCCAGGCCGGTTCCTTCGTCACCTGCGGTGTCAACTACACCGAGCTTGGCACCTATGCCGCCACCGTGGCAATGGACATCATCCTGGGCGGCGCGGTTCCCGAATTCCATGTGATGGAAGGCGGCATCATCACCGTCAATGACGATACCGCCAAGGCTCTGGGTATCGACTACGCCGTGTTCAATACCATGGCCAATACGGTTCAGGCTGTTTCCACAATCGTTGACTAATCCTTCAAAGGAGCATTGATCATGTTTTCTATGGCAATCGTGACCAGCGCACTGGAGCTGGGCTTCATCTACGCGCTGGTGGCCCTGGCCCTGTTTCTGAGCTTCCGGGTCCTGAATATCGCCGATATGACCACCGACGGTGCCTTCACCCTGGGCTGCGCCGTGTCCGCCACGGTGGCCCTGACGGGCCATCCCTATCTTGCACTGCCCGCCGCCATGCTGGCAGGCAGCTGCGCCGGTTTCATCACCGCGGCGCTTCAGACCAAATGGGGCGTTCCCTCGATTCTTGCCGGCATCATCACCAACACCGGCCTTTACACCGTGAATCTGGCTGTCATGGGCTTTTCCTCCAATGTGAATATGCTCCGCTCCGCCACCATTTTTACACTTTTCCCCGGCTCCCGGCTGATTTTGGCCATGATCATCACCCTTCTGGCGGGTGCGGCGATGGTGCTGTTCCTCAATACCCGGTTAGGATTATCCATCCGGGCCACCGGCGATAACCCGGATATGGTCCGTGCCTCCTCCATCAACACCGGCTTCACCGTCACCATTGGTCTTTGCATCTCCAATTCCATCACGGCCCTGTCCGGCGCGGTGCTGGCCCAGTACCAGAAAACCGCCGACATCAATCTGGGCACCGGCATGGTGATCATCGGTCTGGCCAGCCTCATCATCGGCGAGACTGTTTTCCGCCGGGGCAAGGTCTGGATGAAGGTTCTGGGCGCCATCATCGGCTGCATCCTCTACCGGTTCATCATCGCCATCGCCCTGCGCTTAGACCTTCCCAGTGAGTGTCTGAAGCTGGTTTCCGCCGTGATTGTGGCCTGCGCCATTGCCCTGCCCAACATCAAAAAGAACAAGGGAGGTAAATGAGATGCTAAAACTGGAAAACATTTCCCTTACCTTCAATCCCGGCACCGTCAATGAGAAAAAGGCTCTGGAAAACTTGAATCTCCACCTGGAAAAGGGGGATTTCGTCACCATCCTGGGCTCCAACGGCGCGGGAAAATCCACCCTCTTCAATACCATCGCCGGTACTTACCTGCCGGACAGCGGCAAGGTTTATCTGGACGGCAAAGACATCACGAAGCTGCCCGACTATAAGCGCAGCAAGGAAATCGGCCGGCTCTTCCAGGATCCGCTGAAGGGCACCGCCCCCAATATGACCATCGAGGAGAATCTGGCTCTGGCTTACCTCCGGGCAAACCACGCCAAATCTCCCTTCTCCATGGTGAGCCGCGCTGACCGGGCAGAATTCCGGGACCGTCTTGCCATGCTGAATCTGGGTCTGGAGGACCGGATGAACCAGCCGGTGGGCCTCCTCTCCGGCGGCCAGCGCCAGGCCCTGACCCTTCTGATGGCCACCCTGGTCACGCCGAAGATTTTGCTGCTGGATGAGCATACCGCCGCTCTGGACCCGGGCACCGCAGAAATCGTGCTGGAGCTGACGAAAAAAATCGTCGCAGAGCACGGCATCACCTGTCTGATGATCACCCACAATCTGGCATCCTCCCTGGCCCTGGGCAACCGGACCATCATGATGGAGGGCGGCCATATCCTGCTGGATCTGAAAAATGAGCAGCGGGCCGGGCTGACTCCCGACGATCTGCTGCATCTCTTCCGGAGCCAGGGTCTGGACAACGACCGGATCCTGCTGAGCTGATTCGGTTGATTTCTATCCGCAAGTGTGCTATAATCCCCCCAGCGTACTTCTTCACGGCAGAAAAATGCGCAATCTATTGAAACTGGAGTTTTTTGCTATGAAAAAGATGAGTTGCTTATTACTGATTCTTGCCCTGTGCGTCAGCCTGGCAGCCTGCGGCAAATACAGCACCCCGCCTACGGAATTTGTTCCCGAGACCGCTGTACCCACCGAAGCCCCCACTGAGGCTCCTACGGAAGCGCCCACGGAAGCACCTACCGAGGCTCCCACGGAAGCTCCCACCGAAGCTCCCACGGAGGCTCCCACAGAAGCACCTACGGAAGCCCCCACCGAGGCTCCCACGGAAGCACCCACTGCAGCGCCCGAGGATTCGGATGATCTGACCATCGGCGACCAGGTTGCAGAGCTTGCCAGGGAGCAGCTGGAAAAGCCCTACGGCAGCGCCGCTGCCGGCCCCGATGCCTTCGACGTTTCGGGTCTGCTGTACTACTGCTTCCGGGAATTCGGCATCAAGGTTCCCCGGACCACCAAGGAGCTGGCCACCTTCGGCGAGGAAATCGAGAAGGAAGACCTGCTGCCCGGTGACGCCGTGTTCTTCTACAACGACGAGCCCGGCACCATTCAGTACTGCGGCATCTACATCGGCGGTGACAAGTTCATCGCAGCCCGGAATTCCGAGCATCCGGTGTCTGAAATGAACCTGGCCGGAAATTACTTTACCGAGCGTTATATCTGCGCCCGCCGTTTCTGGGAATAAGAGCTAACAAAAATCCCCACACCTTTCGGTGTGGGGATTCCTTTATTCTTCGGTTTTGGGTTCTGCTTCCTTTGCAGCCTTCACCCGGTTCACCTGCATGGCAGCAGGGTCGTGCTTTTTGAAAGACAGCACCAGCAGGGCAATCACCGCTGCAAAGCAGCTGGCAGCCGCCAGCAGCTGGCTGACCCGGAAGGGGCCCCAGTAGAGGGAGTCCGTCCGCAGGCCCTCGATGAAGGCCCGGCCCAGGCCGTACCAGGCGGCATAGCCCAGGGCGATCTGGCCGTCGTACTTCCGGTGCTTGGATGCGAAGTGGAGGATCACAAAGCCCAAGGCATTCCACACCGACTCATACAGGAAGGTGGGATGATAGAAATAGACCGTGTTGTTGTAGGAATTCAGCAGGCCCATCCGGAAAAAGCTCATGGTTTCCCCGCCGAAGGCCTCCCGGTTCATGAAATTGCCCCAGCGGCCGATGCTCTGGCCGATGAGAAAACCGATGAGCACCAGATCCAGCAATGCGGTAAACTTGATTTTCTTGATCCGGCAGAACACCAGCACGCCGATCAGCGCGCCCAGCACGCCGCCGTAGATGGCCAGGCCCCCCTCCCAGATGTAGAACACCTCAATGGGGTTGTCTGCGTACCGGTCCCAGGAGAAAATGCAGTAATAGGCCCGGGCGCAGGCAATGGCAAAGGGGGTCACCCACAGCACGCCATCCACCACATCGTCTTCCCGGATGCCGAACTCCCGGCTCCGCTTGCAGCCGTAGAGCACCGCCAGGATCAGACCGAAGGCGATGATGACGCCGTAATAATAGATCATCAGCGGGCCCACCTGGAGATACTTGGGGGGATCCAGGGTGATCCCAAAGGACGGGAACGAAATTTCAGTATACATCAGTTTTCCTCCTTCAAGGGGTTGATCACAGACATGGCGCAGCGCTGCTGCTGCACCACCCGGCGCAGAAATTCCCGGATCTCCGTGGCTTCCACACTGCGGTAGATCCCGGGAAAGTCAAAATAATCAAAATCCGACAGCTCATAGGCACACAGCCGGAAGCAGGTGGAGTCGAAGCTGTCCAGATCCCGGATCCGTCGGCCAAAGGCGCTGCGCTTCATCCGCAAAAAATCTGCTTCCCCGATACCTTCCCGGCAGAGCTGCTCCGCCTGGGTCAGAATTTCCCGGCGGACGCCCTCGCTGTCGTCGCTGTCGCCGGAGCACAGGAGCATGGCCATACCGTCGATGGTCTCAAAGCCGCCGCCAAAGGAGGAATCGATGCGGCCCTCCTCGTAAAGCTTCAGATACAGCCGGGAGGATTCGCCGAAGAGTGCCTCCGCCGCCAGGTCCGCCACGATTTCCTGGCGGATGGCCGCCGCGCCCTTGCCGGTGGGCTCTGCCTTGAAGGCCAGATTGAACATGGGCATGGCCACTTCCATCTCCATCCGGCTGTTCTCCCCGGCGACGGTCATATCCTCCTGCCAGGGCCGCAGCTTCTGTCCCACAGGCCGTTCCTCCGGGCCCAGGATTTCCAGAGCAATTTCCGCCACCCGGTTTGGATCCACGTCGCCGATGACGCACAGCATCATATTGCCCGGGGTGTAGAAGGCCCGGTGGCAGGCATAGAGCATATCCGGAGTGATCTGGCGAATGGTCTCGGAGGTACCCAGAATGGGGATCCGGATGGGGTGCTGCCGGTACATGCTCTGCATCAGATTTTCAAAACAGCGGCTGTCCGGAGCATCCTCGTTCATGCCGATCTCCTGGTCGATGATGCCCATTTCCTTGGCAACGCTTTCCTCGGTGAAATAGGGGGTGGACACAAATTCCAGCAGCAGCCCCAGGGCTTCCTCGAAATGCTCCGTGCAGGTGATATAATAGGCGGTCATATCGTAGCTGGTGAAGGCATTGGTGCCGGCACCCAGGGCCGCCAGTTCCGCGGACACATCCCGGTTGCCCGGAAGGTCGAACATCTTATGCTCCAGAAAATGGGCGATGCCCCCGGGAACATGGTATTCCCGGCCCTCCAGGGTAAAATCCGTATGGATGGAGCCGAAATCCGTCACAAAATAGGCTAATTTCCGGGAAAAGCCCGGCCGGGGCACCACGCAGACCGTCAGGCCGTTGGAAAGCCGGTCCTTATAGAGCACCTCGCCCAGCTCGGGGTATTCAAATTTGGTCATTGGCTTACCCCTTTCAGAAAATAGGTGGTATGGGGCTGCAAAAGGCCGGCCATCCGGGCCACATCCGCCTTGGTTACCCCCCGGACCGCCTCCATATAGGCTGCGGGGGTCAGCTTCATGCCGCTTAAGGCGGCGGTGGCGTAGTAGCCTTCGATGGAGCCGGGGGAGTCGTGGGTTCCCCGGAGGGAGGACAGCAGCGCCTCCTTGGCGGCAGTCAGCTCCTCGTCGGTGATATCGCCGCAGCGGATGGCATCCAGCTGGCGCCCGATTTCCTCCCGGGTCTGCTGCTCCTTATCAAAATCGATGCCGGCGGACACCGTCACAATTCCCTTGGAGCCGTAGTAGCCGGAGCCGATGGCATAGCAGAGGCTGTGCTTTTCCCGGACATTGACAAACAGCTTGGAGGTCATTCCCGCACCGAAAACGGTGTTCATCACCTGCATGGGGACGAAATCTTCGTCCCGGTTGGTCACCGGGGTCACATAGCCCATGCACAGCTTTCCCTGGGCCACATCCATTTCCTCAACCAGATCCCCGCCTCCGTCATCATGGAAGGCAGTCTGGTCCGGAAGGTTTACATAATTTCTGTCAATCTCCCGGAGCATGGGCATCAGAAGCTGGGCAACCTTTTCCGCCGGAGCGGAGCCCACATAGAAGATGTCGATGCGGCTCTCCCGCAGGATCTTCTGAAAATGCGCATAGGCCCCCTGGGCAGTGATGGCCGCCACGGACTCCGCATCGCCCAGCCGGGGGATTCCGAAGGAATCGGCCCTGCACATGGAACGGATCATCCTGCCCATGGCATAGGCCCGTTTGTCGTTGAGCTCGGATTCGATGGTGGCGATGAGGTTGCGCTTCTCGCTGTCCACAAAGGCCTCACTGAAGCCGCCCTTTTCCGTCACCGGCTCCAGCAGCACCTCCCGGAGAAAGTCCACCATGGGCCCCAGAATCTGATCCCCCGGCAGGGCATAGCGGTCCTCCAGAAAGGCGCAGTAAAGGCCCGTGGTCTGGTAATCGCCCACCCGGCGGACCTGGGTCCCCAGGGTGGCGCCGTAGAGATCGTCCAATCGCAGGGTGATGGAGCGCAGGTCGGGGCATTTCCGGGTGCCCCGGAGGAGCACCGCCGGGATCAGCGCATTCAGCGCCGCTTCCTGGGCGCACATGGGCCGGATCATGGCAAAGCTGAGGCACCCCTGCTTGAAGCAGCTGTCGGCAAAGCACCGCAGGGTGATGCCGGGAAGTAATTCAAGAATCGTGGTCATAGTTTTCTCCTGATACAGAAGGTAAAATTGGAATTTGTCGATCTGTTCCTAAGCCTTCCCCTTGAGGGGAAGGTGGCCGAGCGTTAGCGAGGTCGGATGAGGTGTAGCCGCAAAGCGGCGTTTAGTCCTCTTTTTACACCTCATCAGTCACCTTCGGTGACAGCTTCTCCTCAAGGAGAAGCCTTTGACAATGATCGATAAACTGCAATTTGACTACCGCAGGAACGATACCGAGCGGGTTAGGGCAGTTACGACAATTGCTGCACCGGGCACGCATTGCCTATCGGGGCATCCCGATACACTGTAATTTGAAATCCTCAAAATGAAATTTAACAGTATTATATACTACTTTTTCCAAAATAGATAGTACTACATAAAAAATTAAGACTTTCCCGGTTGTTATTTTTCCTCTTTTGCGGTACAATGGAGAAAATATCGGCATCCATACAGGAGGATTGGGCCATGGCATGGCTTGAAATTACCATCGACACCGACTCTGCACATATTGAGTCCACCGCCGCCGCTCTGACGGCCCAGGGCTTTGCGGAACTGGTCATCGAGGACCAGGCGGAGTTTGAAACATTTTTAGACGAGAACCGGGCTTACTGGGATTACATCGACGAAGATCTCCAGGAAAAGCTCCAGGGACTTTCCCACATCAAGATCTATCTGGAAGATTCTGACGAAGCCGGCCTTGCAAAGCTGCGGAAGGCGGTGCAGAAGCTGAATCTTTCCATGAGCATCGCCGCTCTGGCGGAGACTGACTGGGAGGAAAGCTGGAAGGACAATTACCCCGCCGTGGAAGTGGGCAAAAACCTCATTGTGGTGCCCTACTGGCAGGCGGAGGATACCCAGGGCCGGACCCCCATCATTCTGGACCCCGGTCTGACCTTCGGCACCGGTGCCCATGCCTCCACCCAGATGGTGATGGAAGCCATGGAGGAAACCGTGACGGAGGGCTACCGCTGTCTGGATCTGGGCAGCGGCAGCGGCATTTTGTCCATCGCCGCCCTGCGGCTGGGTGCAGCCTCTGCCATCGGCGTGGACATTGACCCCAAGGCAGAGGATATCGCCCGGGAAAATGCCGCCTACAACGGCTTCGCCGCGCCGGAATTTGCCGCTCTCACCGGAAATGTGACCGAGGACACTGCTCTGATGGAGCAGCTGGCCGAAAAGGAATACGACCTGGTTCTGGTGAACATCGTGGCCGATGTGATCATCGGACTTTCCCCGGTGCTGCCCCGGTTCCTCACAGAAAGCAGCACCCTCATCTGCTCCGGCATTCTGGATGTGCGGCTTCCCGACGTGACCGCCGCCCTGGAAAAGGCGGACCTTACCATTACCTCTGTCCGCGCCAGGGAAGACTGGCGCTGTGTCACCGCAAAAAGGAGATAATCTATGCGTTTACCCAACTGGAATTTAACCTTTACCGCCAAGCGCCGCCTCCAGAGAGCCGGCCTCATCACCGCCATCGTGGTGATGTTGCTGATTCTGATCTGGTTCTGCTGGGTCATCTGGGCAGAGCGGTACGTGGTCTACTCCCGGGAGGGAGCCACCATCAACCTGGACCTGCCGGAGCGGATCGGCGGCGGCCAGGTGGCAGCACCCCCGGCCCTGGACGAGACCATCCCCATTTACATCAACGAAGGCTCCGACGCCATCAACACCTCCGCAGAGCTGACCCAGCTTTCCGGCTACTATGTTGACCAGGATGTGCTCATTGAGAATGTCCAGAGTGTCAAGGATGCGGTAGCCACCCTGCCGGCAGGCTCCGCCGTGCTGCTGGAGCTGAAAAATATCTACGGCCGGTTCAACTACACCTCTCAGCTGACCTATGCGGAAATGGCCTCCAACATCGATACCGCCGCAGTGGATGATCTGATCCGGGAGATCACCAGCCGGAATCTCTACGCCATCGCCCTGGTTCCTGCCTTCCGGGAGCGCAACTTCGTGATCCAGCGCAATGCCTTCTTCCTGAAAACCTCCAACGGCTACGGCTGGGAGGACGACCAGAACTGCTACTGGCTGGACCCCACGGACTCCGGCAGTATCAACTGGCTGATCCAGATCACCGAGGAACTGCGGACCCTGGGCTTTGATGAAGTGGTCTTTACGGAGTTCCGGATCCCCTCCTCCGACCGGATCCGGTTCAGCGGCGATCCTGCCGCCGCCATCCAGGCAGCGGCCAACAAGCTGGTGGAAACCTGCGGCAGCGCCAATTTCACCGTTTCCTTCGCCACCAACGATACGGCCTTTGCCCTTCCTGAAGGCGGCATGTCCCGGCTCTATCTGGAAAATGTGGGCGCCAAGGATGTGGATGCCGCGGCGGCCAAGATCACGGTGCCGGATCCCACGGCCCAGCTGGTGTTCCTGGCCACCACCAACGACACCCGCTATGACAAGTACAGCGCCCTGCGGCCCATCGTAGTTGCAGGCAATCGGTAAAACATACGCCCTATGCCAAATGGCATAGGGCGTTTCATTATTCTGCAGCAGTTGGGTTGCTCCCATCCAGTGCAGCGGTAATATAATTAAAGTAATTATAGAAGGTAACTGCCTGGGAAAATGTCTTCTTATTGCTGATTGTTGTTTTGACCCGCTGGATATATTCTTCATCCACTGTCACACCCTCTGCGGGGGTGAACTTACCGTCGCTGTAGCTGCCTTTATCCGTTTTCCAGCTGCCGTCCAGCCAGAATGCCAGGGGCTCTTCCTCGGAGAAGATATCCCGGCCGCACATCAGACGGGAGTCATACTCCACGCCAAAGAGGTTGGACAAAGTGGGCAGAATATCCAAACTCATAACCGGGTCATCCACCCGAAGATCCATATCTTCCAGGCAACCGCTCCAGATGATCAAGGCAGACTTGTCCCGGATGAAGGAATCGCTGACGGGCTGACCAATGAGCTCCCGCAAATAATTTTTCTTGGTTCCCCAGGTTTCACTGGGCACCAGACCGTAGGGATAATGGTCCGTGGCGATGACCACCACCGTATCATCGGCAATCCCTTTTTCTTCCAGCTGTTCCAGCAGATAGGCCATGGAGTGCTCCATTTCCATATTGCAGGCAAGGTAAGCCTTGACGACGCCTGAGTAATCCAGGTCTTTTACATATTCCTGATTCTTTCTGGCCGCACTGTTACTGTCGAAAGTGTAAGTCGCATGGCCGCTAACCGTCATATAGTATAGGCTGAAGGGCTGTTTGTCGATATACTGCGGGATGGTGAACTTGAACATTTCCTCATCGCTCTGGGGCCACATTCTCGTCAGGCCTTCTTCCATGCCGTTGCCTTCACCCATGAAAATATCGTAACCCAGATGGGTATGGGTTTTGTGGCGGTTATAGTAGGTGTAGTCATTGTTGTGGAATGCAGCGGATGCATAGCCCTGCTTCTGGAGCTGCTTGCCCATGGTGTGGAAAATATCCTGCTGAATCACTTCCTGCATGCTCCTGGTGCTGTCATAGGGCACCAGGCTCAGAAGGTTGCTGTACTCGCCGCCGGTGGTGCCGCTGCCCCAGGTGGGCTGATAGTAATCCGTAAAATAGATACCCTCGGTCATCATCCGGTACAAGGTCGGTGTCCGTTCCTCATCAACCACATACTGGGAGAATGCCTCCGCCGTGATGAGAATCAGATTCTTCCCGGCAAACAGGCCGGTATACTCGTTTTCCATCGCCGGAGTCTGGCTGGCCATATACTGATGGACCGCAGCAATCTGATCTATTTCTTCTGCTTCCGCCAGCTTCTGGAAATCAAGACCCAGGGTGTGGGGCTGCAGTACCTTCGCGGGTTCCGTTTCCTGGGGCACCGTCTCACCGGGCAATTCCGTTGCGGTGGGAACTGCAGAGACAGGCTCTCTGGTTTCCGCCTCTGTCGGTGCTTCCGTAACCGGTGCAAAGTCAGAGATCTCAAACTCCAGAGTTTCTTTCCCATCCCCCCTCAGCAGGTCCATTCCAATACCCATATTCAGGCCGAAGGATTCCACCGCGTCATTAAAAGCCGTGGTGCCGGAGAACTTCTCAGCATCCATATCAAACCGGTACACCAGGCCCAGGCCCATCATATACATGGACAGCGCCACACAAAGCAGACAAAACCGGCTCAGCCAGCGGGTCCTGGGCACCCGGACGAAGCGGGCATACAGCGCAATTGGCAGCAACAGCAGCAGAATCTTCCAAAGATTACGCAGCAGAAGGCTCACAACCACGTCCAGATAGTTGGTTGCCACATTACCTGCGCCGTTGAGAATGCCCTCGAAGGTCATAAACACCTGATAAGCATCCCGAATGAAGTATTGGGTAATATAGAGCACTGCCAGCAGGAATACCACCGAAAAAGCCAGCCATTTCTGCACCTTTGGAGGGAACAGACTGACAATCAGCGCCAGCGCACAGGAAAAGCCCATGGCCAGGATCAAAATGGTCGCAAATCTTTTGAACAAATAATTTTCTGCTGTTGCAAAATAGAGAAAGGCCTCATACAGCGGAATCATAACCGCTACAAAGAGCCAGGCCGGTAGTTTTACAGTTTTAAGGTTGTACTTCTTTTTCATCAATTACTCCTGTTTCAGCTTTCGTTTTGCTGCTTGGGCTTGCGGTAACGGCGGTGGTGGTTGCGGCGGCGGGGCTTTTTGGGGTTCTCCTCGCCGGATTCTGCAGCCTCAGCGGGAGCTTCTTCCGGCTCCTTCCGGGGCTGTTCCTTGGGCTGGTCGGGCTTTTTGCCCTCGGATTTGCCTCTGCGGCGGCGCCGGGAACGGGATTTGCCCTCACCGGGCTCCCGGTTTTCTTCCGTTTCGGTCAGTTCCTCCGGGATTGCTTCCTCCGGCTCTTCCACGATTTTCTCGGTGCTGTAGCGGAACCGGATGGGCTCCAGCAGCACAGGCTCCTCTTCCTTATCCAGCTTCCGGGCCCGCTTGCCGCTGCCGGAAATGGGTGCCAGATCTGCAGGGATGGGAGGATCGTTCTTCTTGGCCTTGCCGCTGCGCAAAATGGCGATGTCTTCATTGGAGAACACCGTAATGGTCTCCGGAGCATCCTCCATCCGGACCTTCACCCGCTGCCGCAGCAGGTCCACTTCCACCACGGTACCCCGGCCGTCGGGGGTATCCACAAAGGACTCTGCCTTGGGTGCATTGCGCAGCAGATCCTCGTAGGCCTCCTGCTCATACTTGAGGCAGCACATGAGTCTGCCGCAGGTGCCGGAGATCTTGGTGGGATTCAGGGAAAGATTCTGGGTCTTGGCCATTTTGATGGACACCGGCTGGAAATCATCCAGGAAGCTGGCGCAGCAGAAGGGCCGGCCGCAGATGCCGAGACCGCCCACCATCTTGGCCTTGTCCCGGACGCCGATCTGGCGCAGTTCGATGCGGGTGTGGAAAATGGAGGCCAGATTCTTGACCAGCTCCCGGAAATCCACCCGCTCGTCGGCGGTGAAGAAGAAGAGGATCTTGCTGCCGTCAAAGGCATACTCAGCCGACACCAGCTGCATATCCAGGCCGTGATCCGCGATTTTCTGCAGGCAGATCTCATAGGCCCGCTTTTCCTCGGCCCGGTTCCGGGCTACCGTTTTTTCGTCCTCGGCAGTTGCCAGCCGCAGCACGCTGCGCAGGGGTGCCACCACATCCTTTTCCGGGATGAAATGGTTGCCGCCGGCACAGATGCCGTACTCCGGGCCCCGAGCGGTATCGATGATCACATGATCGCCCGCCTTGCAGGCAAAACCCGCCGGGTCAAAATAATATACCTTCTGTCCCTGGCGGAACTGGATGTCCACCACTTCCACGGTGGTTTCCTGCTCCGGGACAGTCTTGATTTCGTCTTCCATAGTAAACTCCTTATATCGTCAAGCGGCCCATGCCGCCAGAGTGCGCTGTATTATTTCAGTTCCCACCGGAGCCAGCCGCAGATTGCCGCCGGGGAAACATTGCCCCGGGCATATTCCAGGGCCTTTTGGATGCTGCGGACCCCGTTCATCAGTTCCTGGGAGCTGCGCTGGGCAGCAATGGTCCGCTCCAGGGAAGAAATGGCAGGAAGACCTGCCCGGCTGGCCAGAGCATTCTCCAGCAGAATGAGCCAGCTTTCCAGCTCCTCAATCAGCTGGTCCCGCTTCCATTTTTCCATGGGCACCAACACCTGGACCAGAGCCAGGGAATCCCCTCCGGCATAGCCCCGGACAAAGCCCTCGGTCTGAGGGGTGACACCCGCTCCGCTGAGCAGATTCCGGGCCTGGCCCAGAAATCCGCCGCTGCGGACCGCCGCACCCCGGATGTCCTCCTCCGATGCGTCGGGAAATTCCCGGCCCAGCGCCGCCCTGAGGGTTTCCTCCGGCAGGCCCCGGAGCGCAAGCTCCGTACACCGGGACCGGACCGTGGGCAGCAGCTTTTCCGGATTGTCCGCCAGCAGAATGAACACACCATAGGAAGGCGGCTCCTCCAGAATCTTCAGCAAAGCGTTCTGGCCCTCAATACCCAGCTCCTGGGGGAACAGGTAGATCTTGTAATCCGCCTCGTTGGGCCGGATGAACATATCGTCCCGCATTTCCCGGACGATTTTGACCGCAGTGGTCTTATGCTCCGGGTCCTCCACGGTGATAAAATCCGGGTGGTTGTTGGCAAAAACCTTCCGGCAGGCACTGCAGCTACCGCAGGGGCGCCGGCTGTCCTTGCAGAGGATCGCCGCCGCCAGCAGCCGGGCCAGGGTATGCTTGCCGGAGCCGGCGGGGCCGGATATCAGATAAAAATGGGAAACATGGCCCCTGCTCAGGCTGCTTATTAAATTTTCCTTCAGCCGTTCATTGCCAAGCAGGGTTTCAAAGGCCATACTTTCCTCCATCTTTCATTGCTTCCGTCCATCGCAGTTGCGATACCAAGCAACACAGGGTGGCGACACAGCATGCACCGTGCACGCATTGTGGGCGGCAACTTGCCGCTTAGCCCCACAGCATACTCAGCATGGGGATGATCTGCTTCTTCCGGCTCATCACATGGGGCAGGAATGCGCAGTTGTCTTTGGGTGTGACGGAAAATGCCTGCTGGATGGTTTCGTCGCTGCCCACATAGATGATGTGGCTGCCCTCCAGCAGAACGTCGGTGACCATCAGAATCATCAGCGACAGTCCCTTTTCCTTGCAGATGTCCTTCATCAGCGTCAGCAGCTCGTTCTTGCGTTCCAAAATCACGGGAGAATCCATGCAGGTCACCTGGGAAACGGCGATGGGATGGCCGGCGATGTGGAACTCCTTGTAGTCCCGGTTCAGCATGATCAGGCCGGGCTTGTTGCTGATGGAGGTGGAGAAGATCAGCTTACCCAGAGATTCCAGGGTAACATTGGCGATTCTGGCCATCCGCTGGGCCGCCTTGATATCCCGGTCGGTGCAGGTGGGGGATTTGAACATGACTGTATCGGACAAAATAGCCGCAGCCATCAGTCCTGCCATATTGGGGGTGGGGATCAAGCCCCGCTCCCGGAACATATCGGCGATGATGGTATTGGTGGAGCCCACGGGCTCATTGCGCAGGTAAATGGGATTGGTGGTCTCGATGTCCGCGATCCGGTGGTGGTCGATGATGGCCAGGATCTCTGCCTCGTCCAGACCGGGAACGGACTGGCTGGCTTCGTTGTGGTCCACCAGAACCACCCGCTTGCGCCGGGGACGCAGCAGATGATACCGGTTCATCATGCCCACGATCTGTTCCTTTTCGTCCAGGATGGGGTAGCCGGATTCCTTGTGCTTCAGCACCTCTTCCTTTGCAAACTCCACCCGGTCGTCGGTATGGAACACGGTGATATTTTCGGTGCGGCAGATCCGGCCGATGGGGCTGGACTGGAAGATCAGCCGGGATGCCCGGTAGGCATCAAAGGGGGTGGTGATGATGCAGGTCTTGGTGGGAAGATTTCGCAGTTCCTCGGTCAGCTCCGTCTCGCACAGCACCAGGCAGTTGACATTCAGCTCCAGGGCCTTGCGGATCAGCTCCGGCTGATGGCCGCAGATGACGATGGAATCCGAATCCCAGTCCACCGTCTCCTGCTGACGGGGCAGGGCAATGCTCACGTTGCCCCAGACGGTATCGGTGGTTTCGCCGGCTTCGTTGATCACGGTACCCTCCAGCACCGACAGCACGTTGAACAGCGGCACTTCCTGCAGGACACTTTCGGTGATCAGATTCATGTGATAGGTCGCCACATGGTCCCGGGACAGAACACCGTAGAGGGTGCCGTCCTCATTGGCAACGGGAAGGGTGCTGATATTCTTTTCCTGCATGATATCCCAGGCCCGGCCCACGGTAACGGCGGTACTCAGCACCGGCGGCCGCAGGAAATCCAGGTCCCGGATCTGGTTGTACATATTGTATATCCGCTTGGGCATCCGGAAGCCGAAGCGGTCCAGAATGGTCTTGGTTTCATCGGAGGGTTCGCCCAGACAGGCGGCTTCGAATTCCCGGTCGCCGCAGGCATTGCGCAGGGCGGCATAGGCCAGGGCAGCAACGATGGAGTCTGTATCGGGGTTTCGGTGTCCGGTAACATAAATAGGATCCATAACACTACCTCCTAGTTTTATGATTCAGAGAATACTTATGCAGTGACCTCACCGGCCAGATTCTGCTCGAACAGGGCTGCAATTTCCTCCTGCTCATAGCCCTGGCCAATGGCCCACATCAGCTTGGTCATAGCGGCTTCGGAAGTCATATCCCGGCCCTGGATCACGCCCATGTCCAGCAGGCGGTTGCCCACCTGATAGACCCGCAGGTCGGAAGAATCGTAGAGGCACTGGGTGGTGACCACCACGGACACGCCGTCCTCCACGGCCCGCTGGATGCCCCGGAGGCTCTTGCCCAGCACGTTGAAACCGCCCAGGCCGAAGGCTTCCACCACGATACCCCGGTAGCCCATGGCTGCCAGCATATCGAATACCGCCGGATTCAGACCCGGCGTCAGCTTCAGCAGAAACACATTCTTGCTCACATCCGGCTTCAGCCGTGCTTCGCCCTTCCGTTTGGGCAGCACTTCCTCATCCAGAACCAGGCCCAGATTGCTGACACGGCCTGCATAGCGGGCATTGACGCTCTCGAAGGCAGAAAAGCCGGAGGCCCGGACCTTCACCGCCCGGCAGCCCAGCATCACCTTCCGGTCAAAGGCCAGGAATACACCGGGGCAGCCGGAGGCAGCCATAGCAAAGGCGGTGCGCAGATTGTCGGGGCCGTCGGAAAGCATGTCCCGCAGGGGCAGCTGGGAACCAGTGAACACCACCGGAAGGTCGATATCCGGCAGCATAAAGGTCACAGCAGAGGCGGTATAGGCCATGGTATCGGTACCGTGGGACACCACGATGCCGTCGAAGCCGGCTCTGTTATGAAAAATCTCCCTTGCGATCTGCTGCCACTCTTCGGGACGGATGTTGGAAGAATCCAGGCACATCACATCCAGGACGCTGATCTCATAATAGGTTCGCAGAAGCTCCAGCTCCCGCTCCATCACGCCGCTGCGCATGGGTTCCAGACCCTCGCCGCCGGGCACCGAGGCGATGGTGCCGCCGGTGGTCAGAAGCAGAATTTTCTTTTTCTCATTCATGGAGCGTATCCTCCGGATCATGATATTGGGTTAGACAGTAAGCCAATATTTATTATATCGGCAAATCGGTAAAATAGCAAGAAAAAACCGCAGGAGATCTTCAAATTACAGTTTGTCGATACGTTAAGTTTTCGCACCTTTCTTGTTTCGGCAAGAAAGGTGCCCCAAAGAAGCCGACTTAAGGAGGCGCTACGGGCAAATGCGCCCTCCTTAAGAATCCACCCGCCGCATCGCCGTCCAGCATTCAAAAATGTTCCGATTTTTGAACGCTTGCATGCAGAAAATCTGAAGGTTTGCTCCGCAGGGAAGGTTCCAGGGTAATTCGGCAGGGCGCAAGTCGGAACACTTGCGCACTTAGTAGAAATTCTGCGGGCCTTGCCTGTTTCGGAGGGGGATTCTAAAGGGAGGCGTCTTTGTAAAAAGCCACCCTTTAGCCGATTTCTTTGGTTACTTTCTTGTTCGGAAACAAGAAAGTAACATCGGTCATCGGAGCGATAAATTCCAATTTGCCTATACAGACAAGACACCCCCATCCGGGGATCGGATGGGGGTAGGGATTATTTCTTGTCCTCCTCGGGCGGGGGCACGATACGGGCGCTGATACGGTCCCGGGCAAACTTCAGATTCTCATAGCAGGATGCCGTGACCTTGTCCACGAAATTCGTCTCATAGGCGGAGATCGCATTGTCAATGCGGATCACCCGGCGGTCGCCGTCGCATTCGGTTTCCGACAGGGTGTACACCGGAATATAGGTCCAGTCCGTCACCCGGGTGATGCCGGCCTCATAGTCCTTGGTGATCTCCAGCTCCAGCAGGATGGAGTAGAAGGTGCCGTCCTTCTTACCGTCGCCGAAGAAATCGCCCAGGGAATAGGCCACCAGCCGGCCCGTCAGATCATCGTATTCCACATGCTGCACCCGGTGGGGGTGGGTGCCGATGATCACATCCACACCGGCCTCCTGCATGATGTAGACGATGTCCTCCTGGGTCTCATAGATGGTATCGTTGTACTCGCTGCCCCAGTGGAGCAGGGCAATGGTCAGATCGGGTTTTTCGGACTCCGCCGCCTTCAGAACGGACTGGATCCGGGCCTTATCGATCTTCTGGTAGTTGGTGTAGTAATCCTCATAGAGGATGTTGACGCATTTTTCGCTGCCGGCAGGCATACCCAAGCTGCCCACACCCTTGGTGAAGGCCACAAAAGCGATCTTCACATCGTTGACGGTGCAGATGGTGTAGCCCTTGGTCCGCTCAAATTCCTCGGTGGAGGTGTAAGCGCCCAGGGTTTCGATGCCTGCTGCCCGGATATTATTCAGCGTGGAGGTCAGGCCCAGCATGCCGTTGGTAATGGAGCAGGAGTTTGCCACCTGCAGCATATCCACACCGGCCTGCTTCAGCGCCTCGATCATCTGCTGGGGGGCAGAGGTGGTTGCGCTGCCGTAGGGAGCACCGCAGACATTGCCCTCAAAATTCAGGAAGGACAGGTCCGCCTCCGACAGAATCGGAGCCACGTCCATAAAAGCCTTGGTATAGTCAAATTCGCCGCCCTCCTGGCCGGCCCAGACCACCTGGTCCGTCACATTCAGGTCGCCGCCGGCCACCAGCTTGACCCGCACCGGGGCCTGCTCCAGATTGGCCGTTCTTTCCGTGGGAGCCTCCGTCTCCGGAGCCTCGGTTTCCTCCACCTCCGGCAACGTTGCCTCCACGGAAACTGCAGGCTTGTCTGTGTTGCCGATCATGTAGTAAATTCCCGCGCCGCAGGCGATCAGCACCAGAGCCGCCGCAATCAGACGGATTCTCATCAGCCGCTGGGCTTTCTTGCGCTTTCTGCGCTGTTCTTCCCGGGCCTGCCGGCGCTTATTCAGTTCGTCCCGGTCCTGGGCCATAAGACATCCTCCTGATTCAGACTTCGTTGTTTCTTTACTATACTACAATTTTCGATGTTGCACAAGTGGCAATCTCATCCGTCAGCCCGGCAAAAGATATTCTTAAACTCTGCCTCGGCGCCGGTCCAATGGGGATTGGGCTCCAGGGTGATTTCCGCCCCGGAAACGGATGTAATCCGGTAGGGACCGCAGGACACATAGCTGTCCCGGGTGCCGTAGTGATCGCTGTAGCCGCTGGGCCGCACCGGCACCAGCTCCGTCAGGGCGCAGGCCACGTACCCGCATGTGGTGGGTTCCTGCAAAATCAGCACCAGCCGGTTTTCCATGGCCACCAGGCCCACATCCGCCATGATCAGCTGCTGGCCCAAAGCCACCGGGATTCCCACGAATTCGCTCTGGAACATCTTCTGGCTGCCGCTGTCGCTGAGGTAATTCCGGTACAGATACTCTGCCGTCAGATACATCTCCTCACAGCCCGAGGGAATGGCCGCATCCTGCAGCCGGGTCCGGTCTGTGATCCGGAGCCAGCCTGTGGTGAGGCCCCAGAAGCCCTCCAGATCGATGTAAAAATCCGTATGGCCCGCTGCTTCCGCCTCGGCCACGCTGCCGAAGCCCGCCTCCTTCAAAGAGATGATCTGATCGGAGGGCCGGGTGGCACCCTGCCGGAAGGCTTCGTAGTTGACGATTTCCAGAGGGAACCGGCCTGTTTCCAGCAGCCGCTCCACGGTGAAGAACCAGTCCGCCGCATTGACGGTCTTGCCGTCCTCCCACCGGGCATCGGGACGGATATCGATGGAGAAGGCATAGCCCCGGCGGGCATTCTTCGGTATGCCGTAGGAACCGGCAAATTCCGCCGTCACATCCACCGGAAGCTCCGTTGCCTGAGCCGGCACCACCGCACCGGTTTCATCCTGCCGGTAGAGGGTCTCGCCGGTAAGCCGGAGGATCGTCTTCTGATCTGCATCGGTTTCCTCCAGAGGATTCCAGCTTTCCGGGATGTTTTCCAGCCGCTGCACGCCCACATAGATGGGGAGCAGGGTATTGCTTTCCGTTTCTGCAGCCAGAACGGGAACGGCGCAGACCACCGCAAAGCTCAGCAGCAGCGCCAAAAATCTCTTGATCTGTTTCATATTATTTCTCCCCCTGCAGGGCGTTCAGATACGCCCGGGTCTGCTCACCGTTGTGCCGGATCTCCCGCCGGAGGCTCTCCAGGTCCGGGAATTTGGTTTCCGGCCGGAGGAAATAGTAGAATTCCAGCAGGATCTCCCGGTCATAGAGGTCCCCCTCAAAATCCAGGATCCAGGGCTCCACAGTGATGCCGGTGCCGGATACCGTGGGCCGGGTGCCCACATTGGTCACCGCCGGGTAGGCCACCCCATCCACAATGGCCCGGCAGGCATACACGCCGAACTTCGGTGTGGCAACCCCCGGGGGCAGCAGCAGATTGGCTGTGGGAAAGCCCAGTTTCCGGCCCAGCCGGTGGCCGTGGACCACCCGTCCGGTGAGGGTATGGGGATGACCCAGAAGCCGGGTGGCAGATTCCATATTGCCTTCCTCGATCTTGCCCCGGATCCGGGTGGAGGAAATCCGTTTGCCGTCCAGCACCTGCTCCGACACCACACGGCAGGGAAGGGCCCGGGATTCGCAGAATTCCCTCAGCTTTTGGGCATCGCCTTCTCCCCGGGCACCGAACCGAAAATCATCGCCGCAGACAAAGCCCGCGGCACCCCGGTCCAGCAGATCCTCCAGAAAGTCTTTCCAGGGGGTGGACATGACCTCCGCCGTTACCGGCAGCACCAGGATCCGGTCCATGCCATAGCGGCGCAGCAGCGCCTTCCGGTCCGGGACGCTGCTCAGCAGCACCGGAATCCGGTCCGAAAACAGGGCCTGGGGGTGATTGTCAAAGGTGATGGCGGCAGTTTCGCAGTTTCTTTCCCTGGCCAGGCGGCAGCATTCCTTCAGCAGCGCCTGGTGGCCCAGATGGACTCCGTCGAAAAAACCCAGGGCAAAAATCCGCTTGGGTTCAGCCATATCATCACCTCTTTCATTCGTTATTTTCCTTCTTCTACCTCGAAGAAGCTCTTAATGGTTGACATAATATTATCTTCCACTTTGGCCAGCATCAAAAATTCGCCGACCTTGCTGTAAGCCCGGTAAGTACCCGGCTCCAGCTGCAGGGAAAAGCAGTTGCCGTTGCGGCAGCGCTTTTCCTGGTTGGAAGAGAGGGTCACCGCCGGGTAATTGCGAAACATAGAGTCCACCGGACGAAGATATTCTTCCGGCTTGTCCGTATCCAGCAGCACCTGCAGGGGAACGGCCTCCTCAATGGTATATTCTCCCGCCTGGACTCTGCGCAATTCGGCCATACAGCCGCCACAGCCCAGGGCCTCTCCGATATCCTTGCACAGGGTGCGGATATAGGTGCCTTTGGAGCACCGGACCCGAAGCCGGGCAGTGCTGCCGGCAAACTCCAGCAGCTCCAGCTCAAAAATCTCAATTTCCCGGGGCTGCCGCTCCACGGTCTTGCCCTTCCGGGCCAGGTCCACTAATTTTTGGCCGTTTATTTTCAGCGCAGAATACATGGGGGGTACCTGCATGATTTTACCCCGGAATTGTGACAGAATTTCGGACATTTCCATTTCGGAAATGTGAACATCCCGGGTTTCCAGCACCGTACCGGTGGTATCCTCGGTATCGGTGGTCATACCCAGCTGCAGCACCGTCTCATAGGTCTTTTCCGCGTGTTCGAAGAACTCCACGCCCCGGGTGCCCCGGCCCACAAAAACCGGCAGAACACCGGTGGCCATGGGATCCAGAGTGCCGCCGTGACCGATGCGCCGGGTATTGAACACCCGGCGGAGCCGGGCCGTCACATCCTGGCTGGTCCAGCCCTGGGGCTTGTCTACGATTACAATTCCGTTCATCAGCCTGCCACCACTTCCGTCAAAGCTTCCGCTGCCGCCCGGGCTGCCTCTTCCATGGACATGGAAAGGCTTGCACCGGCTGCGCCCTTGTGTCCGCCGCCGCCGAATTTCCTGCAAACCGCTGCAGCGTCAAAGCCGGGGATTGCCCGGACGGACATCTTGCAGCCGGTTTCCGTCTTGCGGATGGTGGCGGAGATTTTCACGCCCTCGATGGACCGCAGGAATCCGGAGATCCCCTCCAGGTCCTCCTTGGAAACAGATTCCTCCAGCTCCGGGGGGATGGCGCAGACCGCCGCCTTGCCGCCGCAGAGGAACACCGCGTGATCCACCATCCAGTTCTGAAGCTTCAGCTCGGAAATGGAGGTGGTGTCAAAAAGCTCCTGGGTAATGGGGTAGAGCTCCGCACCAGTTTCGGCGCAGGCTGCCGCCACCCGGTAGGTGTTGGCGGTGGTATTGGCATAGCGGAAGCAGCCGGTATCGGTGGAAATGGCGATATACAGCCGCCAGGCAATTTCCTTGGTCATCTCACAGCCCATGGCCATCAGCACATCATAGACGATCTCGCCGCAGGCAGCGGCGCTGGAGTCCACCAGTTCGCCGGGGGTAAAGGAGGTGGCAGTGCCATGATGGTCGATCCGCAGGTCGATCCGGTCCTGCAGGCACTTCCAGTCCTCCGGCAGCATACCGGGGGAGGCCACATCCACGCACACCAGAGTATCGCCGTCTTCGGGCCAATTATTGGTCAGTCCCAGCTGGCACCGGTCCAGGAAAGGGGAGACCCCGTCGTTTTGCAGCAGATGGGCATTCTTTCCCAGCTGCCGCAGGCCCACGCAGAGGGCAGCGGCACTGCCCATGGTATCGCCGTCGGGGCGGACGTGGGTCAGGATGCAGTAATTGTCATGTTCCAGCAGCCATGCTGCGCAATCATTCCTCGTCATCGTGGTTACCGTAGGGCAGATTGTTGATGATCTCCAGCATTTTTGCGCCGTAGGTGATGGAATCGTCCAGCGCCCAGACCAGCTCGGGGGTGTAGCGCAGCTTCAGCTCATTGCCGACTTCCCGGCGGAGCCAGCCACCGGCGGACTGGAGGCCCTTCATGGCGTCCTTGGCCTTGGATTCCTCCAGGAAGCTGACATAGACCTTCGCATAGCGCAGGTCGGGTGTGGTTTCCACACGGGTGACGGAGATCATGGTGCCGGCCACCCGGGGATCTTTTACAGAGCGCAGCTTGCCTGCGATGGACTTCTGCATCTCTTCGTTGATTCGGTTGATTCGATTGGATGCCATATATTAGCCTCCTTGATTTATAGTTTCTGCCGCTTTCGTTACCTTGTCCGTAAACGAATGCAGAATTCAGAATGCAAAATGCAAAATTGTGGTATGCCCTGTGGGCATTTTTTAAATTCATCGCGAAGCGATACAATCATTCTGCATTCTGCACTTTACATTTTGCATTGGAAAAAGCCAGCCTGCCGCAACTGCGGCGGCTGGCTTTTGATTTTATCTCTTCACTTCCTGCATTGCGAAGCACTCGAAGATATCGAATTCCTTGATATCGTTGTAGCCTGCAATGGTCATGCCGCATTCGTAGCCGGCGGTGACTTCCTTGGCAGCATCCTTGAACCGCTGCAGGGAGCCGATCTCGCCTTCGTAAATGACGATGTTGTCGCGCAGGATGCGGACCTGGCCGTCACGGGTAACCTTGCCGTCCTTGACCATACAGCCGGCAACGGTGCCGATGGCGGAAACCTTGTAGGTCTGGCGGACTTCGGCGTGGCCCAGGACCACTTCCTCAAACTTGGGAGCCAGCATGCCCTTCATGGCAGCTTCGATCTCGTCGATGGCATCGTAGATAACACGGTAGAACCGCATATCCACGTTGGTGCGCTGGGCGGATGCCTGGGCACCGGAGTCGGGACGGACGTTGAAGCCGATGATGATGGCACCGGAGGTGGAGGCCAGCAGCACGTCGGACTCGTTGATGGCGCCGACACCGGCATGGATGACCTTGACCCGGACCTCCTCGTTGGAGATCTTCTCCAGGGATGCCTTCACAGCCTCGGCGGAGCCCTGAACGTCGGCCTTAACGATCAGGTTCAGGTTCTTCATCTCGCCTTCCTGCATCCGGCTGAAGAGGTTATCCAGAGTGACCTTCTGCTGGAGCTTTGCAGCGGCATCCTTCTGAGCCTGCTTGCGCTGCTCCACCAGTTCTCTTGCCATACGCTCGTCGGTAACGGCATTGAATTCGTCGCCGGGGGTGGGAACCTCGGCAAGGCCGGTGATCTCAACAGGAATGGAGGGACCGGCGGTCTTGACGGTGCGGCCCTTGTCGTTGGTCATGACGCGGACACGGCCCACGGAAGTACCGGCGATGACGATATCGCCCTGCTTCAGGGTGCCGTTCTGGACCAGCAGGGTAGCCACGGGGCCACGGGTCTTGTCCAATCTTGCTTCGATGACGGTGCCCTTTGCCCGGCGGTTGGGGTTGGCCTTCAGCTCCTGGACCTCGGCGGTCAGCAGGACCATTTCCAGCAGGTCGTCCAGACCCATGCCGGTCTTGGCGGAGATGGGCACGATGATGGTGTCGCCGCCCCACTCCTCGGGGATCAGGTCATACTTGGTCAGCTGCTCCTTGATCTTGTCGGGGTTTGCGGTGGGCTTATCCATCTTGTTGATGGCCACGATCAGAGGCACTTCAGCGGCCTTGGCGTGGTTGATGGATTCGATGGTCTGGGGCATGATGCCGTCGTCGGCAGCAACCACCAGAATGGCGATGTCGGTGGACTTGGCGCCGCGGGCACGCATGGAAGTAAAGGCAGCGTGGCCGGGGGTATCCAGGAAGGTGATCATCTGGCCGTTCACATCCACGGTATAAGCACCGATGTGCTGGGTGATGCCGCCGGCTTCGCCTGCGGTGACAGAGGTCTTGCGGATGGCGTCCAGAGTAGAGGTCTTGCCGTGGTCAACGTGACCCATGACAACAACGACGGGAGCACGGGTCTCCAGCTCTTCGGCGGAGTCCACATGGTCGTCGATGATCCGCTCCTCGATGGTGACGGTGATTTCCTTTTCCACCTTGCAGCCCAGCTCGGTGGCCACAAATTCGGCGGTATCAAAGTCGATGGTCTGGTTCATGGCGGCCATGACGCCGTTCTTCATCAGACACTTGATGACTTCGGCCACGGTCTTCTTCATCCGGGAAGCCAGCTCTGCAACGGTGATCTCATCGGGGATCTTGACCACGGTGGGAGCCTTCCGGGCAACCTCCATCTGGAGGCGGCGCATCTTTTCCTGCTCCTCGTTGCGGGACTTGTTGCCCTTTTTGAGGTTCTGTTGCTGCTTCTGCTGCTTGGCACCCTTGCCGCCGATGCGCTGCTTGCCGCCCTGGTAATTCTGAACCTTCTCGGAAACCAGATTGTCAACATCGGCAAAGCGGTTGGCATTGACCTGGACCGCGGAGGTATCCACCACCCGGCGCTCCCGCTTCCGCTCGGGCTCCGCAGGCTTCTGGGGAGCGGCGGGCTGCTGGGGACGGGCCTGCTGCTGAGGCTGCTGGGGACGGTTCTGACCGCCCTGCTGGGGACGGTTCTGGCCGCCCTGCTGAGGACGGTTCTGATTCTGGGGCTGCTTGGGAGCCTCTGCCTTGGGGGCAGCGGGCTTGGGCTCTGCCTTCTTGGCAGCTGCAAAGACCTGCTCAATGGAGCTGATCTGGTGGGTCTTGGTCATGTAGTCAAACACGCAGTTCAGCTCTGCATCGGTCAGAACCTGGGTGTTGGACTTGGGGCGCTCACCGAACTTGCCGATGATTTCTGCAATTTCCTTGGGCGTGGTGCCGAAATCGGTAGCCACTTCCTTCAAACGATACTTCACAAAACTCAATATAACGCACCTCCAAAATGTGACAGGCTGTCACAAATGCAGAATGCAAAATGCAGAATGCAGAATGAGCGCATTCCATTTTGCACTTTGCATCATGCATGACGCATTCATGACCACCTGCAAAGTTGGTTTAACTTACTTATTTCTTCTTTCCGAAGCGGACGTTCCGCTTGTGGGCCTTGGCCTCATCCTTGCGCTGCTTCAGCTTGGCTGCCTTCTCTTCCAGCACAGCCAGCGCTGCGGCATGCCTGGGTGCATCCGGCAGTGCCCTGACCATGGATGCTGCCATGGCGGGGTCCGTAACGGCAGCGATGGCCAGGCTCTGTCTTCCGACGACGAAGCCCAGCTCCTCCTTGGTAAAGGTTACCTTGACACACTGCTGCTCGGTGCCGGCCACAAAGCTCTTGGCCCGGCGCCAGGTGTGGTCGGATGCATCGGATGCAACCACCACCAGATAGCCCTTGCCGGCCCGGGTGATGGCACCCACAGGCTCCTCGCCCAGCTCGGCAAGACCAGCCTTGCGGGCCAGAGCCAGGTAATTCAATGCTCTATCCATTTAATCCTGCCTCCATTTCCCGCGCCAGGCGGTCGTATACTTCTTCGGGGATGGCAGTCTCCAGACTCCGTTCCAGAGCCTTGGACCGCTGTACTTTCTTCAGGCATTCGGCATTGGGGCAGATGTAAGCACCCCGGCCGTTGAGCTTGCCGCCGAAATCCACGGTGACGTTGCCGTCGGTCATGCGGACGATGCGGATCAGCTCCCGCTTTGCCTTTCTTTCCCGGCAGCCCATACACTGCCGCTGGGGAATCTTTTTTTGCATATTTGCTGCCTCCTTCGATTCTTCACCGTCATTCCGAGCCAGTCTTCAGACTGGCGTGGGAATCCGTTCTCTTGCGGCTCTTTGGAGCCGCGCGATGCTCTGCATCGCAAAGATGCGGATTGCCACGTCGGCCTTTCAGGCCTCCTCGCAATGACATTGTGTGATTATTCAGCCTCAGCCTGGGAGGCGGGCTTGATGTCGATCTTGTAGCCGGTCAGTCTTGCAGCCAGGCGGGCATTCTGGCCTTCCTTGCCGATGGCGAGACTCAGCTGGTCATCGGGAACCAGGACCTTGCAGGCCTTCTGGCCGGGAACCAGGGTCACGGAGATCACATCGGCGGGGCTCAGAGCGCTGCGGACATACTCGCAGGGATCCTCGGACCAGACCACGATGTCGATCTTCTCACCGCACAGCTCGTCAACAACTGCACCCACACGGCCGCCACGGGGACCGACACAGGCGCCAACGGGATCGATGCCCTCCATAGTGGCACGGACGGCCATCTTGGAGCGGGAACCTGCTTCCCGGGCGATGTTGCGGACTTCCACCTGTCCCTCAGCGATTTCGGGAGTTTCCAGCTCGAACAGACGCCGGACCAGGTTGGGGTGGGTACGGGAAACATGGACCAGAGGACCGCGGTTTGCACGGTGGACCTCCAGAACGTAAACACGGATCAGATCGCCGGGCTCGTAGGTCTCGCCGGGAATCTGCTCGGAGGCACGGAGCACAGCATCGTTCTGCTCGTTGCCGGTGCCCAGACGGACAAAGATATCGCCGGAGGGATCGATGCGCAGGACGGTGCCGGTGAGCAGCTCCTGGGCCTTGGAAGAGTAGCTTTCGTAAACCACGCCCCGCTCAGCCTCGCGAATGCCCTGGATGACCACCTGCTTGAAGGTCTGGGCAGCGATGCGGCTGAACTTCTCCACGTCCACGGGGATGTGCAGGGTATCGCCCACCTGGGCGTCGGGGTTGATGTTCCGGGCTGCGTCGATGTGGATCTCCAGAGCGGTATCCTCCAGCTCCTCCACAACGGTCTTCACAACATGAACGGACAGACCGCTCTCGCTGAGGTCCACCACCACATTGTCAGCGGGGACGTCCCGGCGGTCTTCCCGGTCCTTGCGGTAAGCATTGGCCATGCCCTGCTTCATCCGCTCGACCATATAGTCAACAGGAATGCCCTTCAGCTTCTCCAGATCCCGCAGGCTGGCAAAAACTTCCGCACAGTCGATCTTGTGTGCTTCGGGCTGCTTCTTCTTGGTATTTCTAGCCATTTTGATTTGTTCCTCCTATTTAGTTGTAACGGTTAAAATTCGACACGAAGCCGCACCAGGGCGACCTCGGATTTTTCAAAGGTAATGATTTCCTTACCGGCGGTGACGGTGATACGGCCGTTATCGTAGCCGGTCAGAACACAGGGGATCTCCTTCAGGCCGTTCCGGGGCCGGTACAGCTTGACGGTGATGTTGCTTCCCATGAAGCGTTCAAAGTCGCCGGGGCGCTTGAGGGTCCGCTCGAGACCTGCGGAGCAGACTTCAAAGTGGTAGCTTTCCGCGATGGGGTCGGCTTCGTCCAGCAGGGGATCCATGGCTCTGGAGATGGCCTCGCAGTCATTGATGTCCACACCGGTCTCCTTGTCCAGGAAGATCCGCAGGAAACGCTGGTCGCCCTCCCGGACGTATTCCACGTCCCAGAGCTCGCAGCCGTGAGCCTTCACAACAGGCTCTGCCAGTTTTGCAACAATCTCAGTAACTTTCATAATAAACCTCAATAAGAAAGAGAGGCGTCTCCGCCTCTCTCACACTTCCTACTATCGTACATTAGGATTATAACATCCTTTGTTCGGATTTGCAAGAGGCTTTTGGCTCTTTTATCTAAATATTTTCTTATTTTTTCGTGAAATTATGCCTAATGTCGGGCACCAGAATGCAAATTTCAGTTTATCGGGTTGCCCCGACAGGCAATACGTTACAGACTGCCCCGGCCAAATTACAGTTTGTCGCTCCGGGTTCGCACCCAGCCAAAGCCTCCCTCTGATGAGGGAGGTGGCAAAAATCTTTGATTTTTGCCGGAGGGAGAGAACACTACCCCTCAGTCAGCCTGTTCGGCTGACAGCTCCCCTGACAAGGGGAGCCTTGGGCGCTCCCGCGCCATAGCAACTAAACGACAAATTCCAATTTGTAGTTCCATATAATTTGGAATACTGCAAAAAGAAACCTCCGTGCGGTCGCACGGAGGTTTACATAAAACTTATTACTCGCCCTTGATGAAGCGGTCGATGGCAGCAGCGCCCTTCTTGCCTGCGCCCATTGCCAGAATGACGGTAGCAGCGCCGGTAACAGCGTCGCCGCCGGCGAAGACGCCCTCGCGGGTGGTCATCTCGTTCTCGTTGACAATCAGGCAGCCCTTGCGGTTGGTCTCCAGACCGGGAGTGGTGGAGCGGATCAGGGGGTTGGGGTTGGTGCCCAGGGACATGATGACGGTGTCCACATCCAGGATGAACTCGGAGCCGGGGATCTCGATGGGACGGCGGCGGCCGGAAGCATCGGGCTCGCCCAGTTCCATACGGATGCACTTCATGCCGCAGACACGGCCGTTCTCATCGCCCAGGATCTCGATGGGGTTGCACAGAGTCTTGAACTCGATGCCCTCTTCCTTGGCATGATGCTTCTCTTCCAGACGGGCGGGCATCTCAGCCTCACCGCGGCGGTAGACAACATAAACATGCTCAGCGCCCAGACGCATGCCGCAGCGGGCAGCGTCCATAGCAACGTTACCGCCGCCGACGACAGCAACAGCCTTGGACTTCACAACGGGGGTATCGGCGGACTCGTCGTAAGCCTTCATCAGGTTGGTACGGGTCAGGTACTCGTTGGCGGACATAACGCCAACCAGGGACTCGCCGGGGATGTTCATGAACATGGGCAGACCTGCGCCGGAGCCCACGAAGACAGCCTTGTAGCCCATCTCGAACAG
The DNA here is from genome assembly GCA_015068305.1 of Oscillospiraceae bacterium. Taxonomy (GTDB): domain Bacteria; phylum Bacillota; class Clostridia; order Oscillospirales; family Oscillospiraceae; genus Faecousia. Next base: position 10,590 of record SVKV01000001.1, on the reverse strand, counting down.
CTCGTCGATGGTCAGAACGCGGCCGATGACCATGTTGGTCATGACTTCAACGCCCTGGGCCTGCAGCTTGGTGATCTCGTTGGCCACCAGTGCCTTGGGCAGACGGAACTCGGGGATGCCGTAAACCAGAACGCCGCCTGCAGTGTGCAGAGCTTCGAACATGGTAACCTGGTAGCCCAGCTTGGCCAGGTCGGAAGCAGCGGTCATGCCGGCAGGGCCGGAACCGACGACAGCAACCTTGATGCCGTTGGATTCCACCTTCTCGGGCATTGCATTGATGTTCTCACGGTACCAGTCAGCAACAAAACGCTCCAGACGGCCGATGGCAACGGGCTCACCCTTGATGCCGCGGACGCAGCGGGCTTCGCACTGGGTCTCCTGGGGGCAGACACGGCCGGACAGAGCTGGCAGTGCGTTGGTGGAGGTGATGATTTCGTAAGCAGCCTTGAAGTCGCCCTCCTGGACCTTGCCGATGAACTCGGGGATCCGGACGTTAACGGGGCAGCCCTCGACACACTTGGGGTTCTTGCACTTCAGGCAGCGGCCAGCCTCTTCGATGGCCATTTCTGCAGTGTAGCCCAGGGTAACTTCCTTGAAGTTGCGGGCACGGACCTTGGGATCCTGCTCGGGCATGGGGGTCTTAACCAGAGTCATGTTAGCCATTACAGTATCCTCCTTCTTACTTGATCAGAGCCTTGCCCATGGCTTCCATGCGGCAGGCGTGGGTTTCGGTAACTTCAGCTTCGCGGCAGCGGTAGGTGCTGTTGCGGCTCATCAGCTCGGCAAAGTCAACCTGGTGGCCGTCGAACTCGGGGCCGTCGACGCAGGCGAACTTCACTTCGCCGCCAACGGTGACGCGGCAGCCGCCGCACATGCCGGTGCCGTCGACCATGATGGGGTTCAGGGAGACGGAGGTATGGGTGCCGAAGGGCTTGGTGGTCAGGGAAACGAACTTCATCATGGGGATGGGTCCGATTGCCAGAACCTCGTCGAACTGCTCACCGGCCTCCAGCAGCTCCTTCAGGGGCTGGGTGACCAGGCCGTGGCGGCCGTAGGTGCCGTCGTCGGTCATCAGAATGAAGTGATCAGCAACTTCCTTGAATTCCTCTTCCAGGATGACGATGTCCTTGCTGCGGAAACCGACAATGACGGTAACCTCAGCGCCTGCTTCCTTGAAGCCGCGGGCAGAGGGCAGAGCGATGGCGCAGCCGACGCCGCCGCCAACGACACAGACCTTCTTCTTGCCCTCAACAGGAGTGGGCTTGCCCAGGGGGCCGACGAAATCCAGGATGTAGTCGCCTTCGTTCATAGCGCCCAGCGCGATGGTGGAGAAGCCGACCTTCTGGAAGATGATGGTAACGGTACCGGCCTCACGGTCGTAACCTGCGATGGTCAGGGGAACACGCTCGCCCTTCTCATCGATGCGGAAGATGATGAACTGACCGGCCTTGGCCTTCTTTGCAATGAAGGGTGCCTCGATCTCCATCAGGGTGACAGCGGAGTTCAGCTCCTTCTTGCGAACAATTTTGAACATGAATGATCCGTCCTTTCTGAAATCTTCTATGTTAAATATGTTTTTTCTCAGCATTCTTCATTATATAGAATCAGACTTTATTTGTCAAACATTTATCGATAAGTTTCGTTTAATTCTACATAATGCTAAAAAGCCCCCGTGTTTGGGGGCTTTTTGTTATTTGTTTTTCAGCAAATCCCGGATTTCGGTCAGCAGAACTTCCTCAGCGGAGGGTGCGGGAGGTGCGGGAGGCTCGGCAGCAGCGGCCTCTTCTTCCTTCTTCTTGCCCAGCTCGCTGAGCTTGTTCAGGCTCCTGACCAGCCAGAACACCACCAGGGCCAGAATGGCGAAGTTGATGACGGCGGAGATGAAGTTGCCGTAGTTCAGGGTGTTCAGAATCACGTTGCCGGCTTCATCCAGCTTCTCAGGTCCGAAGAGCCGGGGCAGGACGATCTTCATTTCGGAGAAGTCGATGCCGCCCATGAAGATGGCAATGATGGGCATGATGATGTCATCGGTCAGACTCTTGGTGATGGTGGAGAAAGCAGCACCGATGATGGTACCGACAGCCAGCGCCATGGCATTGCCCTTAACGGCAAAGGCGATAAACTCATCCCACCAGGAGGGCTTCATTTTTTTGGACATATGTATCGTTCCTTTCTTGATTCGGAATTATGAATTAGGAATTAGGAATTGATGAAGACGTAAAGAATCATTTCTCATTCCTAATTCCTCATTCCTCATTTCTTGGGCTCAATGACTTCGATGCCGCCCAGGTACTTGCGCAGCACCTCGGGAACCACCACGGAGCCGTCGGCTCTCTGGTTCTGCTCCACGATGGCGGGGAAAATTCTGGAAGTAGCCAGGCCGGAGCCGTTCAGGGTGTGGACGAAGTCCAGCTTGCCGTCGGCACGGCGGTAGCGGCAGTTGCCCCGGCGAGCCTGGTAGTCACGGGCGTTGGAAACGGAGGAGACTTCCTTGTAGCCGTTCATGGAGGGGATCAGAATCTCGATATCGTAGGTTCTGGCCATGGATGCGGAGCAGTCGCCTGCTGCCAGCTTCACAGTGCGGAAGTGGAGGCCCAGACCGGCAACCAGAGCCTCTGCCTTGGTGACCAGCTCATCGAATGCGGCATCGGAGCCCTCGGCGGTGGTGAACTGGAACATTTCCACCTTGTTGAACTGGTGGCCCCGGACCATGCCCCGCTCGTCGGCACGGTGGGAACCTGCCTCACGGCGGAAGCAGGGGGTGTAGGCAAAGAACTTCTTGGGCAGGTCAGCCTCGGTCAGAATCTCATCCCGGTAGACGGAAGCCAGGGCAGCCTCAGCGGTGGGCAGCATGTAGAAGATGCCGCCTTCGGTGGGATGGTTGGCGATCTTGAAGACCTCGTCGGCGAACTTGGGGAACTGGCCGGCGGTCTCACCGCAGGCGTACTCCAGCATGTGGGGAGGCAGGATGAAATCGTAGCCGTCGGCGGTGTGGGTGTCGATGAAGTAGTTCAGCAGTGCCCACTCCAGCCGTGCGCCCATGCCGGTGTACATCCAGTTGCCGGAGCCGGCCAGCTTGACACCACGCTCGTAGTCGATGAGGCCTAAGCTGGTGCACAGGTCCACATGGTGCTTGGGCTCGAAGTCAAAGGAGTGCTTCTCGCCGATGTAGCGCAGGGGCTGGTTGTTCTCCTTGCCGCCGGGCAACAGGTCGGCATCGGGCAGGTTGGGCAGGGCCAGCATGCAGGTGCGGAATTCGGCGGTCTTTTCCTTCAGCAGGGCAGCCTCTTCCGCAACGGCGTTGTCCAGACGGACGGACTCTGCCTTGTTTGCCTCAATCTGGGCATCCACAGCAGAGGTGTCCTCACCCTTCTTCTCCAGGCCCTTCTTCATGCCGAAGAGCTTGCCGTTTTCCTTGGAGATCTTGTTCTTCTGGGCAGTCTTGGTCTCGGAAGAAGTCTTCAGAGCCTTGATTTCCTTGTCCAGCATCAGGATGCGATCCACAATGGCATCGCAGTCCACTTCTTTTGCCTTCAGACCGGCCTTCACTTCGTCGGGGTTCAGTCTGATCTTCATAATATCCAGCATATCAATTACCTCTCTTTGAGATGTTATTTTTGAAGTTTCATCAGTGCGTCCAGCAAAACCTGCAGGTCTTCCTGTCCGTAGAATTCCAGTTCAAAGCGGCCCTTGCGCTTGCCGTTGACGATCTTAACGCCCCGGCCCAGGTGCTTGCTCAGCTGCTTCTCGCACTCGGCCACATAGTCCACCTTCAGGGTGGTTTCTTCCTTTACCGGGGGAGCTTCCTTTGCCATGTTCCGGCACAGCAGCTCCGCCTGCCGGACTGAAAGTCCCAGGGCTGCGATCTTCTGGGCGGCAGCCAGCTGCTTCTTCTCGGTTTTCAGCGTCAGAACCGCCCGGGCGTGACCGGCGGTCAGTTCTCCGGCGCGTACCTTTTCCAGCACCTCGGGGGTAAGATTCAGCAGACGCAGGGCGTTTGCCACCGCAGGCCGGGATTTTCCCACCCGTCTGGCCGCATCCTCCTGGGTCAGACCGTAGTCTTCCATGAGGCTTTGGTAGCCCAGGGCTTCTTCCACGGGGTTCAGGTCCTGCCGCTGGAGGTTTTCGATCAGCGCCAGCTCCATGGCTTTTTTATCGTCAGCCTCCATGACCACCACAGGGACCTCGGAAAGTCCTGCGATCCGGGCTGCCCGCCAGCGCCGTTCACCGGCGATGATCTGGTAGTAGCCGCTGCTGAGCTGCCGCACCGTCAGAGGCTGGATGATGCCATGCTCCGTGATGGAATCGGCCAGCGCCTGGAGCTCTTCCTCGTCAAAGTCCCGCCGGGGCTGGTCCGGATTGGGCTCTACTTTATAGATCGGCAGGAGCTGGTAGGCGCTCTTTTCTGCGGTGATCTCTTCAAAATCACCCAGCAGCGCCCCAAGGCCCTTGCCCAATCCCTTGTTTGATGCCATTGTATCATTCCTTTCGTCATGATAAATGCAGAAATCGAAACGCATTACGCAGAATATCCCATGTCCTTGGCCATATTTTAATCATGTCGGCACGGCCGACACCTTCATTCTGCATTCTGCATTTTGCATTTTGCATTACAGTTTTCTTTTTATTTCCTCCGCCATAGCTTTGTAGGCCACAGCGCCCCGGCTGCTCCGGTCGTATGCCATCACGGGAAGTCCGTGGCTGGGGGCCTCCGCCAGACGGATGTTCCGTGGAACGACGGTGGCAAAGACCTTGCCGGGGAAGTGGCGGCGGACCTCCTGGGCCACCTGGGTGGAGAAATTGGTTCTGCCATCGAACATGGTCAGCGCCACGCCGAAGATCTCCAGTCGGGGGTTGATCCGCTTCTTCACCATCCGTAATGTTGCCATCAGATCCGAAAGGCCCTCCAGAGCGTAGTACTCGCACTGGACGGGGACCAGAATGCTGTCTGCAGCAGAGAGGCCGTTCAGCGTCAGCAGCTCCAGGGAAGGGGGGCAGTCAATGAAGATCACATCGTAGCTGTCCTTTACTTCCTTCAGGGCTTCTCCCAGCCGGTGGTTGGGGTTGGGCACGCTGAGCAGCTCCACGCCGGCACCGGCCAGGTCCGGATGGCTGGGCAGCACATCGCCAAACTTTGTCCGGACAACGGCAGCGGAAGCGGGCACATCGTTGATAACCACATCGTAAACGGAATTCTTGATTTTCTTTTTATCCACCCCAAGGCCGGAGGTGGCATTGGCCTGGGGGTCAAAGTCACAGAGCAGGACCTTCAGACCCAGGTCATGGAGGGCTGCCGTCAGATTCACGGCGGTGGTGGTCTTGCCCACGCCGCCCTTCTGATTGACGACCGCAATTATCTTTCCCATTTCTATCCTCCTGTATGTTTCCTAGGTATTATAGCAAGGTGTTTTCCGGAAATCAACCATTGTTTCACGTGAAACCAGCCAATGGCTGGTGATCATGGCGTGACTGGCAGAGGTCAGGCGACCTGCCCCATCAACCCGGTTCGGCAATTCTTATTCGGTCCGACCTTTTTGTGTCGTGCTCCGAAATCTAACGTTACCGAGCGGGTGGGCAGCAGGGCAGCGCAGCGCACCTTGCACGAATTGCCTGCCGACGCTGCCGGCGTTTCACGTGAAACATCGGGTTAAGGCTCGGTGATCTCCGGCAGCCAGCGGGTCTCGGTGGGTGCCTCAGTGGGGGCAACCGTTGCCGCCGGTTTCGTCGGAGGTGTTTCCACCGTGTTATAGTTCTTGCCCAGGAACCGGTAGAAGTCCAGCTCCGAAGCTACCCGGCCCACCGCAAAGCACAGCAGACCGCAGACCAGCAGCATCACCGCCAGACCGATCCGCAGGCCCAGGACCTTTTTCTTCAGCCGCCGGATCTGCTCTTCCGGTGTCAGCACCTTCTTCCGGGGCGCAGGCTTTTTCTCAAGCTCCTCTTCCGGGTGCTTCGGGATATGTACCACGGTGCCGGGTTTCACCGGATAGGCTTCCATGGCCTCCAGACATGTCTGGCAGAACACCTGGTCATTTTCGATTTCTCTGCCGCATTTGACGCAGTTCACGGTCATACCCTCCCATTATCTTTATGTTCTCTATTGTACAACAGAAATTTGCTTCCGTAAAGAGGGAATCGCGTTTTGCCGTCCTTCGGAAAGGCACATTTCTAATTGTGTACGATTTGTAAATGTTTTATGACCCCTCTTGACAGTCATATGTCCATGTGGTAATATCATAGTACCAGAAAGCAAAGGAGGTACCCCCAATGAACTGGATCATACCCGGAACCACCCTGGAAGGTCTGCGCAGCAATGCCGACCGGACCGACGGACTGTTTCAGTCCATGTTCCTGGCCGGCGGTCTGTCCCTGAGCCAGGTTTCCAGCATCACAGGTCTTGAGACCTACACCGTTCAGAACTGGGTCAAGCGGGGATTTCTCGCTCCCCCCCAGAACAAGCGGTATAATATGGAGCAGGTCTGCCGGATCATTATCATCAATATGCTCAAGGGAGCTCTGCCGCTGGAACAGATCTGTTCCCTTCTGAGCTACATCAACGGCTCCCTCACCGACGAAAGTGACGACATCATCGACGACGCAGTCCTCTACTTCAAATTCGTCAGCCTGGCCGCCCGGGCCCGCCACATCGGCGGCACCACCGAATGGGGCGAAGCTTTGGAGGAAGTGATGGCAAACTACACAGAGCCCTACCCCGGCGCCAGAAAAAAAGTCACCCAGGTCCTGCGGATCATGCTCACCGCCTGGATCGCCGCCCGGCTGAAGGATCAGGCAGATGGAATGATCGCAGATCTGGAATAAAGAAAGGAAAACAGTAAAATGGCCATGTTCGGTATTATTGATTTCATTTTCCCCATCATGTTTCTCGGTGTCTTTGGCCTGGTGATCGGTGTGCTGATCAGCACTCTGGTGAAAAATGCCAAATCCGAGCGGAAAAACGACGCATCTCCCCGATTGACCTCAGCAGCGACCGTGGTCACCAAGCGGACCCATGTCCGGGGTGACCATGCCCACACCACCTACTTCGCCACCTTCCAGTTCGAGTCCGGCGACCGGCTGGAGCTTCAGATCCCCCGGGACCGGTTCGGCTACCTGGTGGAAGGCGACAGCGGCAAGCTCCATTTCCAGGGCACCCGGTTCCTGGACTTTGAGCGGCAGTAACCTCACACGGCAAACACATTAATATAAAAGGAGAATACCCATATGGACAACAACTTCCAGTGGCCCCCTCAGAACGAGGGAAAGCCCCCCAAGAAAAAGACCAGCTTCAAAAAAATGGGCAGCACCGTGATCCTGGTGTTCCTGGCGATCATCCTGGCCTCCGGTGCTCTGAGCTGCTTCTACACCGTCAATGACAAGCAGCAGGCCGTGGTCACCACCTTCGGCAAGGTCACCGATGTGGTGGATGCCGGCGTCCACTTCAAGCTTCCTTTCGGCATCCAGCAGGTACATAAGGTGGACGTCAACGTTTACCAGAAGATCGAGCTGGGCTACACCACCGCAGGCAACGATTACTATGGCATTCCTGTGGACAACGAAAGCTCCATGATCACCGGTGACTACAACATCGTCAACGTGGACTTCTTCGTCGAGTACAAGATCTCCAATCCCCAGGCCTATCTCTTCTCCTCCGACGAGCCGGAGCTGATCCTCAAAAATCTGATCCAGAGCCAGGTCCGCAACGTGGTGGGCTCCTCCACCGTCGATTCCGTGCTGACCGACGGCAAGGAAAACATCCAGATGCAGGTCAAGACCCTGGTTACCGACATTCTTTCCGAGTACGACATCGGTCTGACTCTGGTGGACGTGAAGATTCAGGATGCAGAACCTCCCACCCAGGATGTCATCGAGGCCTTCAAAGCTGTGGAAACCGCCAAGCAGAAGGCAGAAACCGTGGTCAACGATGCCAAGGCCTATCAGAATGCCCAGCTGCCCCAGGCCAAGGCCCAGGCGGACAAGCTGACCCAGAACGCCGAATATCTGAAACAGAAGCGTATCAACGAAGCCCGTGAGCAGGTGGCCATGTTCACCGCCATGTACGAAGAATACGCCAAAAACCCCCAGATCACCAGATCCCGTATGTACTACGAAGCCATCCAGGACATCCTCCCCGGTGTGAAGCTGTACATCAACACTTCCTCCGGCGCAGGCGACGATGTGCAGATGCTGCTGCCCCTGGAATCTCTGGTGGATACCACTTCTGACGGAGGTGTGAACTAATATGAAATTCAAAATGATTGCCCTGCTCATCGCCCTGGTTCTGATCCTGGGCATCACCAACTCCATGTACACTGTCCGGGAAAACGAGTACGCCTGTACCGTCCGGTTCTCCCAGATCATTGAAACCACTTCCCAGCCGGGCCTCCACTTCAAGGTCCCCTTCCTGGATCATATCCGCTATTTCACCAAGGCCACCCAGTTCTACGACATTCCGCCCTCTGAGGTTCTGACCTCCGACAAGCAGAATATGACCGTGGACTGCTACATCCTCTGGTCCATCAACGACCCCAAGCTGTTCTACCAGACCCTGGGCAATGCCACCGTGGCAGAGGAGCGTCTGAACGCTCTGACCTACAATGAGCTGAAGACCGTTATGGGTACCCTGGCCCAGGCGGACATCATCAATATGGAAGACGGCGCCAAGCGCAACGACATCTATGCAGGCATCGCCACCGACGTGGATGCCCTGGCCAAGCAGTACGGCATCAACGTGGAGGACGTGAAGATCAAGCGCTTTGATCTGCCCGACTCCAATCTGAATGCGGTCTACAACCGGATGATCTCCGAGCGGAATCAGATGGCCGAAAAGTACACCGCCGACGGCAACTACGATGCCTCCATCATCCGCAACGACGTGGATAAGCAGGTGAATATCATCGTCTCCAACGCCCAGGCCGAGGCCGCCAAGCTGGAGGCTGAGGGTGAGGCCGAGTACATGCGGCTGCTGGCAGAGGCCTACAACACCGACGACAAGAAGGAATTCTACGAATTCACCCTGGCCCTGGATGCTCTGAAGCAGAGCCTCACCGGCAAGGAAAAGACCGTCATCCTGGACGGAGAATCCGAGCTTGCCCAGATCCTCACCGGCGCTAATTGAGCCGGTATGCACCGGCAGGCAATTCGCGACTGACAATCGGGCAGTAATCCAGCATTACTGCCCGATACGAAACATGGAGGTGATTTCATGGAGAATCGGACTTTCGTCCAAACTCAAGACCGTTATTGTCTGGAAGTGCAGCTGCTCCGGCTGAAGCAACAGCTGGCCCGGTCGGAAGAAGCCCTGCGGCAGGCAATGTTTGACCTCCGGGAGGCCAAGGTGGCGCAGCTGGAATACGGCGGCAGCTTCCGGTCCTTGCGGGACAAACTCTCAGGCAAAAAAGAGGAAGCCGAAACCGCCCTGCGCCATGGCGTTCAGAAAGCGGAAACCGCGCTGGCCGCCGCCCAGCGGGAGAAAGAGGCGGTATCTGCCCGGCTGGCAGAGCTGGAAGCACAGCTTGCCGCCCTTCCGGCCTGGGAAGCCTGCAACGACGGAAGCCGGGAATGGCACCGGCTGGAGGCACTGTACTGCGCGGAAGCGGTCACGCCCCTGCTGGAAGCAAACCGGGCCCTTTTGACCCAGCGTCGGAATCAGTTCAACGGCACCAATGCCGGCCAACTCAAATCCCGGCAGGATCTGGCAGATATCTACTCCGCCCCGGAAGCAGCCGGCGAGGCCTGCAAAATCTGGCTGCTGCGGCTGAAAGAAGCGCTGGATGCTCTGGAAATTCCGCTGGAACTGCACTGCTATTTCCTGGAACCCACGGTCTTCCTCAGTTCCGCTACCCAGTATACCCGGATGGACCGGATCAACGAAGCCATCGGCCAGGTGGAAAAACTGCAGCGCAAGGTCACCGATTTCCGAAAACAGCTGGAGGAGAGTCTATGAAGGATGTAAAAGAGATCCGCCGGAAGCTCTGGTATTCCCTGGATATGGCCTATGTGAAGATGTACCTGTTCATCTGTGCGGTGTGCATCCCGATTCTGCTGCTGATTTTCTGGCTCAGCACCCGGGGCTACCACTACCACTCCGGCGAACAGACTGTAATGATCTGGGTAACCATTGCCATCGTCATCGGCCCCATTCTGGTTTTCTGTGCTATGCGAACCTTCAACATTTTCCGCTGTCCCGGCAGCTACCATTTCTGTAAAACCAAGCTCTGCAATCCCAAGGGCGGCAGTGTCCGGGACACCATCAAATTTACGGTGCTGCTGGAGGACGCCGACGGCAACAAGTTTGCCGCCGATACCCACTCCATTTTTCACACCCACCGGAATATGTTCGGCCTCGGTCTTGAAGATTATGTAAACCAAACCGTTGAAGCGGCCTATAACGAGGAAACCGGCCAGGTGATCATCATCGGATAAGAAAAGCCTCTCCCAACGGAGAGGCTTTCAAATTGGAGTTTGCCGATTATTGTCAAAGGCTTCTCCTTGAGGAGAAGCTGTCACCGAAGGTGACTGATGAGGTGTAAAAAGAGGATTAAACGCCGCTTTGCGGCTACACCTCATCCGACCTCGCTAACGCTCGGCCAC